>CADBRN010000030.1 GCA_902797025.1 uncultured Lachnospiraceae bacterium | reverse complement strand
CTTGCCCATGAACTCATCGCGCGCGTCGCTGCTCTCCAGCATCCGGTCAAGGTCGATGTGGGGGGCGGCGGACCATCCTCCGCAGGCAATTTCCAGTGACTGATATCCGAGCTGTTCCGCGGTGGCGAGCATCTCATCAAAAGACATCGCGCCGAGACAGTCGGTGACAAGACATAATCTCATAAATGTTTACTCCTTCCAGATATCTGAACCAGTGGGCGAAACCGGTGGTTCGTTTTTCTGCTTTTTTATTTTGCGATTTCAGTATAACAGCTTTTCGGCTGATCTGTTAATTGAAATCGGTCGGAAAACGGCCGGTTGTATGCGTAAATCCAAAGAAAATTTATAAAAATCGGCATGGTTAATTTGAATAAAAAAAATACACAAAGCCAGGCGCAAATTATTGTGCAATATTCCGGAGCACTTGACATTCAAGGAATATCAGGCATGATATTAGAGAGAATGCGGACGCAAGACCGTTTCATCATAATGAAATCGGCAATATTATGCAGAAAAGGAGAGCGGAGAATGGAGCCGTCATTTGATATGGAAAAAGTACAGCTGCTCGATGCCATCTATGTGGACCGGCAGTTTTCGATAGAGCACCGCCATGTGCTTCATACACATATGGACCGGCTGGAGCTGCTTTATATAGGAAGCGGAGCTGGACGGTATCAGGTGGGAAGCCGCGAATATGCGGTGAAGGAGGGAGATATGGTGGCCTGCAATGCGGGGACGCTGCACGGCGAGCACCTGACGCTTCCGAATGACATCCAGACGTATTGCCTGGCCTTCTCCGGCATCCGCATTCCGGATCTGCCTGAGAATGTGCTGATTTCCCATAAAAGGCGCCCGGTGGTTTCACTGAAAAAATACCGGGATCCGATCAGCTGGATGATGGTGCGGATCTATGAATTGTACGGGAAGAATCTTCCGGATTCCTGGCTCGCGCCGGCCATGGCGAAAACCGTTCTCGCCATGACGTATTATGAGTTGATCGAGCAGGAGAAAACGATGGAGCGTGTACCGATTCTTCAGAAAAATGAGACGCTGATGAGGGATATTACGGAATATCTCGATCACAATTACAGAAAAGAAAGTCTGCGCATGAGGGATCTTATCGACCGTTTTCACGTCAGTGAATCGTTTCTTTCCCATGAATTCCGGAAGGAGACCGGACTGTCGCCGAAGCAGTACATCGTGCTCCGCAGGATCGGCGAGGCGCAGAGTCTTCTTGAGAGTACGGATAAATCCATCGGAGAGATTGAGACGGAGCTGGGTTTTTCCAGTGGCGTTCATTTTTCCGCGACCTTTAAAAAATACGTCGGGATGTCACCCCGTGAGTATCGGAAATATTATCGGGACTGAGTTCGGGATCTTTCCCGTGCCCCGTGCGCAGAGGACTGTGCCCGCTTCCGATATTCCCGCGGCGTACAGCCGAACGTTTCGCGGAAGCTCTTTCCGAAGTAGCTTTCGGAGGTGAAGCCGCATTCTTCCGCGATAAGCGAGACGGGGCTGCCGGAGGCAGCCAGTTTTTGGGCCGCCTGTTGTACACGGTAGCTGACGAGAAAACGGATCGGAGAGCTTCCGACCGAGCGGCGGAAGCAGCGCGTGCATTCTCTCGGACTGATGCCTGCGGCGTCCGCGATGTCGGAAAGGGTGATCGGACTGCCGTAATGTGCGTACAGAAACAGCAGCATCGCCTTCATGCGCTCCGCATCCTGATTGCATGATGGAGCGTCTGTTTTCTGGAGCACTTCGGTTTCATCAAAAAGGCAGAGCCAGAAGCGGGACAGATTTTCGCGTGTGATGATCTCGAAGCCGGCAGACTCGTCACGCATCGATTCCATCGCCCGGATCAGATAATCCGCCATTCTTACGCGGTTTGCCGAATCCGGCCGGAACAGCATCGAGGATGCGCCGGCGCACCTCAGAAGCGGCGTGAAATACTTCCGCTCGATGGCGCTTCCGTATCCGCCGGTCAGAAACCGGACATCAAACTGCAGAACGTACCATTCGGTTTCTTTCGGAAAATGGACGGTATGCAGCGTGCCGGTATTCAGAAACAGGATTTCACCGGGTTTCTGGGTGTAAGTGCGTTCACTTGTCGTTGTCTCCAGCGTGCCGCGGCTGACGTAATCAATTTCGATTTGATCGTTCCAGTGCCACGGGACGCCGGAGCCGACAAAGTTCCTGCCCTCGTCGAATGTGCAGGTACACGGGAAGGTATCGTCCCGGTTCGAGACTACTTCCATATGATCTTCTGCCAATTCAAGTCCGGATTTCGATCGGATTATCATTTTCCCAAAACTCCTTCTTGTTCCAAAAACTCTTTCTTGCCGGATTCCGGCAGTTCGCGGACAGCAGGCATAGATGGCCGGCGGACATTGCAGTGTTTTTCCGTGTGAACGAAGGACACCGGCTGATGACCACATGGTAACACGAAACCGCCGGATGTTCGAGTGAAAAGTGTAATATCACAATGCGCATAAAAACGTAAAAGCACAATGTGCATATAATTGATATTACGCACAGTATATGAAACTGGATGTGCATTTTTGTGTGATGTGACGAAATGATAAATTTCCGGGAAAATCCTTGAAAACAGCGAATCTGCGTGCTAGAGTGAAGCTGTAATGCAAGACGTAAATGTGGGTTCAATTGAATGTGCTAAAATGCACACGATCAGTGACCTGAGGACAGATGATGTTCAAGTGTATGGACAGGTAAGGGAGGATTTTTAAAATGAAATTTAAAAGATCAGCATGTATCGAGCCGATGTATTCCGAAATTCCGTTTTATGACCGCTTTCAGGCGGCGGCGGACGACGGGTTTGAATTCGTCGAGTTCTGGAGCTGGACAGACAAGGACCTCGACAAAGTGAAGGAAGCCGCGGAGAAAGCGGGCGTCGGTATTTCCGGATTCAACGGGGATGCGGATTATTCGCTGATCGATCCGTCTCAGAAGAAGGATTACCTCGATTTTCTGCGCAAGTCAGTGGAAGCGGCCCGGAAGGTCGGAGCGAAGAGCGTCACGATCCATTCGAACGCCCTCGGCGACGGCGGAGTGGTCGTCAATCATTATGACGGCGTTTCTGACACCATCAAGATCTGCTCCATGTTTGACATGTTGAAGGAGTGCGCGAAGATCGCGGAGGATTCCGGCATCATGATGAACCTCGAGGCACTGAACATCACGACGGATCATGTCGGAAATTTTCTCGCTACAACCCAGATGGCGGCTGAGCTGACCGGAATGATCGGATCCCCGATGCTGAAAATTCTCTATGATGTTTATCATATGCAGTTGAACGAGGGATGCATCGGTGATACAATCAAAAAGTACTGTGATCAGATGGGACACATCCATGTAGCGGATGCGCCGGGACGTCACGAGCCGGGGACAGGTGAGATCAATTATGCGTACGTGTTCAAGGCTCTGGAGGAGAACGGTTACACAGGCCGGATCGGTTATGAGCTGTTTCCGCTTCATTCGACGGCAGAGGCGGTGAAAGCGATCATGGCGATCGACTGACCGGCGGTTGCAGATGAGCGGTACATCCCGTATTTGAACGCAGAACAGATTTGGTAAAAACAGATTGGGCCGTCGCCCGGGCAGACGGAATTTGGCTGACAGCATTGCAGCTTCGGGCGGCGGCTCAATTTTTACCCGGATGCGTGCTTTTTGCAATTATGCACGCAGAACCCGGGGATGAATCGGAAAAAATTACGCGGGGTGGATTATGGCAGTTACGATTCAGCAGATCGCAGAGAAAGCGGGCGTTTCCCGCGGAACAGTTGACCGGGCTCTGAACGGCCGGGGGAGGATCGATCCGGATGTCGCGAATCGGATTTTGAAGATTGCGGACGAGATGGGATATGTTCCGAAGCACCGGAGAAACGCGGTGCGCAGACAGTATCGGATTGGTGTTATCACCCAGCTCTCGAAGTCGCCGTTCATGAGTGAAATCAGCCGCGGAATCGAGGATGCACAGAAGGAATTAAAGAATCAGAAGATCGAGGTGCTTGTAGAAGCGGGACTTTCCGTCGACACGGATGAGCAGCTCCGTGCGATCAGCCGGCTGCTCGCAGAAGGGATCGACGGGTTGGCGATCATGCCGGTCGATGATGAAAAGATCCGCGAGAAGTTGAACCGTATCTCGGTCGTAAAGCAGATTCCGATCGTCACGTTTAACACGGATATCGGCGGAACCCACAGGCGGACATTTGTGGGTATGGACAATGAGAAGAGTGGTCGGGCGGCAGCAGGTCTGATGGGGGTGCTCACGCGCGGCAGCGGAAAAATTCTTGTGATCACGGGATTTTTCGGGAACCGCGTCAACAGCATGCGCGTCGACGGCTTTGTGAACGAGCTCAAGAAATCCTATCCGGAGATGGAAATCGCAGCGGTACAGAGCTGCTTCGACGACGCCGATGAAGTGGAACGGATCGTTGTAAATGCGATGCTCGGCGCTCAGGTCATCAATGGAATTCTGATTGTCTCAGCCGGACAGAGTGGATTGGATCGGGCGTTTTCACAGCTTCAGATGGACCGAAGACCCTACGTCGTGACATACGACCTGACACCCTGGAGCCGGAAGGCACTTGCAGAGGACAAAATCGATTTTCTGATCGACCAGGACGGATATTACCAGGGATACCACTCGATCTGGCTTCTCGCAAATATGCTGCAAAACGATATCGCCCCACACAGCGAATACGAATACACAGACATCAGCATCCGCACAAAATACAACATATGATAACCGTGACGGATAACGGTGGCGGAAGCAGTGCCGGAAACAGAGAAATCCATGCCGCATAAGCGGGTGCGGGTGCCGCTGCTTCCGGCATGACCCTGTGTGAGAATGAAGGGTCGGCCGATAAACGGTATGGGAAGTATTCGTAAGTTACCTTCTTGAATATGTTTGTCTTCGTCTGATGGCAAACTCTTGTCTTGACGTACCATCCAAAATGCACTTTTTTGGATTCAAGGGTACAATTCTAACTCCTTTTTCGACATTTTCCCGATGAGCGTAGGCGCCGCGAAGCAGCGCAGGACAACCAAATAGCAAACTTTTTCAGCCGTGGGAGGCGGATTTTGAGGGTTTTCAGACAGGATAGTTGAGGAAGAAACGAGGTGCTTTTGTATAATAAGAATATCAGATGAGGACAATAAACCGTAGAAAACCGGAAGGATGAAAGAAACGAATCGATGATATGAAACATAATAAATCGATGAAACGAAATGAATCAATGAAACGAAACATATAAAAGGAGATGGATGAACTGATGAGTATGAGTATTTGCGGGGCGCCGGCCAGCTGGGGCGTCGATGATCCGAAAAATCCGTATCTTCCTCCCTGGAGGAAGGTCCTTTCCGAGGCGAGCGAGGCAGGCTACCGGGCGATTGAGCTCGGGCCGTACGGATACCTTCCGATTGATGTGGATATTGTGTCGGAGGAGCTGGAAAAGAACGGACTGGCGATCGTCGCCGGAACGATTTTTCATGATCTGGTGGATCCGGCGAATCAGGAAAGCGTCCTGGCGGCGGTCGATGATATCTGCCGCCTGATCACCGATCCGAAGATGCCGAAGCTCCCGGTTCACGAGGGTCAGAAGTTTCCGACCCCATATATGACGGTGATGGACTGGGGCCATGACGAACGCGACTACAACGCGGGCCATCCGGACCGCGCGCCGCGCATGAATGATGTGGAGTGGGCGGCCTTTATCGCCAATATCCGCGCAGTGTGTGAGCGTGCAAATACGTGGGGCGTGCGGCCGGTTATCCATCCACACGCGGGCGGATATCTGGAATTTTCCGATGAGATCGAAAAGCTGGTGCGCGATATCCCGTATGAGATCGCGGGACTCTGCCTCGATACCGGCCATCTTTACTATTCCGGGATGGATCCGGCGGAATATCTGAAGAAGTATGCGGACCGAATCGATTATATTCATTTTAAGGATGTCAACCGGAAGGTCTATGAGGAGGTTCTGGACGAGCATATCCGTTTCTTTGAGGGATGCGGGAAAGGGTCGATGTGTCCGATCGGAACCGGGGCGCTTGATTATCCGGAAATCCGGAAGACGCTTGAGGAGATCGGCTACAGCGGGTACATTACGATCGAGCAGGAGCGGGATCCGAGAAATCAGGAGACTTCACTTCGCGATGTGAAGGCAAGCGTCGAGTATCTCAAATCGGTCGGATATGAGATTTGAGCAGCAGTATAACGAGAAATGCAGAAGTGCAGATATTACGATCCATTGAAAAAGGAGAGCAAACCATGATTAACGGTTCCAAGGTTCTTGACCATTCGATTCGCTGGGCGATGGTAGGCGGCGGAAAGGGCAGCCAGATCGGATACATTCACCGGTCCGCAGCCCTTCGCGACAACAATTTTCAGCTCGTCGCAGGAGCGTTCGACGTAAACCCGGAGAGGGGCATCGAATTTGCAAAGGAGCTTGGCGTGGCTCCGGACCGGGCTTATCCGGATTACAAGACGATGTTTGCGGAGGAAAAAAAGCGGCCGGACGGCATCGAGGCAGTGTCAATCGCAACGCCGAACAGCCTTCATTACGAGGTCTGCAGAGCCGCTCTTGAGGCCGGTCTTCATGTCGTCTGCGAGAAGCCTCTCTGCTTTACGAGCGAACAGGCGGAAGAGCTGGTAAAGCTGGCGGAGGAGAAGCACAGAGTCGTCGGCGTCACTTATGGATATTCGGGGCATCAGATGATCCAGCAGGCGCGGCAGATGATCAAAAACGGAGATCTCGGTGAAATCCGCGTCATCAATATGAGCTTCGCTTTCGGTGGATATTATTACAAGATCGAGGAGACGAATCCGGCCGCGAAATGGCGCTTCGATCCGAAGAAGGCCGGCCCGTCGTTCGCCCTCGGCGATGTGGGAACCCATCCGCTGTTCCTGATCGAAGCGATGATTCCGGATTTGCAGATCCGAAATCTGATGTGCACGAAGCGCTCCTTCGTCGAGGGACGGGAGCTCGAGGATAACGCCTTCGTCATCATGAATCTGAAGGGATCGGAGCACGTACAGGATAACGCGCAGGTGTACTGCTGGGCCAGCTCCATCAACTGCGGCGCACGCCACGATCACGTCGTCCGCATCGTCGGATCGAAGGCATCGATCGAGTGGGACGATGAGAGACCGAACCAGCTGCTCTACGAGATTGAGGGACAGCCGAGGCAGGTGCTCGAGAGAGGGTACGGATATCTCTACCCGGCGGCGAGGCTCGAGGACCGCATCGGCGGAGGCCACGCGGAGGGACTTTTTGAGGCGTGGGCGAATTTGTACCGGCGGTTCGCGATCGCGATGGATCACGCGGATCACAGTGAGTACATCGACTTCTGGTATCCGGACGTCAAAGCCGGGGCGAACGGAGTCAAATGGATCGAGAAATGCGTTGAATCCGCGGACGACGGCGCGAAATGGGTCGATTTTGACTGAGCGGCCGGTCCCGGTTAAACCGGTTGATTTCTGAAAACTGCCGTATTGACGAATCGTTATGCATTCCGTCAATACGGCAGTTTTCTGTCCCTGCTGCGTTCATTTCTGGATATTTGAGCCCGGTGGTGCTATACTTTTTGTATGAATAAAAGACAGAACAGATCACATTACCGGTTTGCTGCGGCTGCTCTGGCAGCGGCAGCTGTGCTGTTTGCCGGATGCGGCGGATCTGTAAAAAGTGAAGAGAATCCGGAGACGGAGGGGGCTTCTTCAGCAGATCATAGCGAAGCCGTATCCGACGAAAGTGCGGTTTCGTCTTCGTCGTTGATGGAGGAGGAGAGCCGTGTGGTTGCGCTGGCGGTCGCCGATGAGAAACCGTCGGAACGCTGGGACGATGAGCTTGCTGTGTTTGAGGAGTGCGCGAAAGATCAGAACTTCCGGCTTTTGGTCGTCGATGCGGAGGAGGATGCCGCGAAGCAGGCGGAAAAATGTTCGGAACTTTTAAATTCCGGAAATGTGGATGCCATGATTCTGCAGCCGGTCGATCCGGAACAGGCGTCCGGGATCGTGAGTTCTGCGCACGATGTCGGGGTTCCGGTGATCGCTTACGAACAGATGATCCAGGATGAAGCCGTGGATTACTATGTCTGTGCGAAGGCGGATCCGGAGGATGAGAATGAACCGAGAAGAAATCTGGCGAGGGCAGCGGGAACGCTCGCCGGGATGGCAGCGCGCGGCGATTATCCGATGACGGGGGATATGACGGTGGAAGGCAGCTGGACGGAGGTGACGGTCGGACGCGGTACCGTCAATACATTTGTCGTAGCAGATTCTGCGGGATCCGATCGATCGGAACGAAGTTGAGGATTCATCGATGGATAAGCGGTTTTGGAAAATGAAACAATGCGGAAAACGGGCGGCGGCGTTGCTGCTGCTCTTTTCAATGGGAATGGCAGGCTGTGCGGGAGGAACTCCGCGCGCGGCCGGATCTTCATCAGACCATGAGGCTGATCTGCAGATCGGCTTTGTCGCCAAGAGCAAGACGGGAGATTTCTGGCGGCTGCTGGAGGCGGGTGCCGGGGAAGAAGGCGCCAGGAAGAATGCGGATATCACCTTTCTTGCTCCGGAAAGCGACAATGACGCCCGGACACAGATCAAAGAAATTCAAAAGCTGATCGACGAGAAAGTAGATGTCATCTGCGTCTCTCCGATCAGCGATGAGATGCTTCTTCCCGCGCTCAAGGATGCGGCGGACGCGGGGATCCGCGTGATCGCGGTGGATACGGATACGTCTCTTGCGGAAAAAGAAACGTATGTCGGAACCGACAATTACGCGGCGGCGAAAGCGGGGGCGGTACGCGCGGCTCAGACTCTGGCCGGGAAGGACGGTGCGAACGCGGTCATTCTCCGGGGATATCTCGGGGATACGACGCACGATGCGCGTGAATCGGGCATCGCGGACGGACTGGCTGAAAACGGAGTCCGGGTGGAGAAAAGTATCGAGTCGCGGGAAGCCACCGCGGCCAGTGATGTGAAGGCGGTTCTTGCGGAGTTCCCGAATCTCGGACTGATTATCACCACGAGTGATGAACTGACAAAGGGCGCGTACGATGCAATTGCGGACAGCGGGCGGACGGATGTGAAGCTGTACGGATTTGACGGACGGACGGATGTCGCGAAACGGATTTCGGCCGATTCGTTTTTGATCGGGACGACGGCACAGAATCCCGGTGAGATGGGAAAGCTGGCGGTCGACAGCGCGGTCAGTGCAGCCGGAGGAGAGAAACTTCCGCAGAACGTCTATTCATCGTATGAGATCGTGGAATTGGACAATGTTTCTGAATATCTGAAACAAACGCAGGCACTTCTTGATAAGCTCGGGGGATCCGCAGATGAGTAGATATCTTATGGCATTTGACGCCGGAACAACGAGCAGCCGGTGCATCCTGTTCGACCGCGCCGGGAAGATCAGAAGCGTGGCTCAGCAGGAATTTACGCAGTATTATCCGTACCCGGGGTGGGTTGAGCATGATGCGGGCGAGATCTGGGATACACAGTATTTCGTCGCGAAAGAAGCGATGAGAAAGGCAGGAGCCTCCGCGGAGGAGATCGCGGCGATCGGCATCACAAATCAGAGAGAGACGGCGGTTGTTTGGGACCGGAAAACCGGCGTTCCGGTGTGCCGCGCGATCGTCTGGCAGTGCAGAAGGACCGCGCAGGAGGCGGATGAGCTGCGCCGGATGGATTATGCCGGAATGATCAGGGATAAAACCGGGCTCATCGTGGATGCTTATTTTTCCGCCACGAAACTGAAATGGATTCTGGACCATACGCCGGGCGCAAGGGAGAGGGCGCGCCGCGGAGAGCTTCTGTTCGGGACGATTGACACGTGGCTGATCTGGAAGCTGACCGGCGGCCGTGTGCATGTCACAGATTATACGAACGCGTCCCGGACGATGCTGTTCAATATTCACGATCTTACATGGGATCAGGAGATACTGGATCTCCTTGATATCCCGCGGGTGATGCTGCCGGAGGTCAAACCGTCGAGCTGCATTTACGGCGCCTCGGATCCGGCTCTGTTCGGAAGGCCGATTCCGGTCGCCGGGGCGGCGGGTGATCAGCAGGCCGCGCTTTTCGGACAGGCGTGCTTCCATGAGGGTGATGTAAAAAATACGTACGGAACCGGATGCTTTCTGCTCATGAATACGGGGGAGAAAGCGGTCCGTTCCGAGAACGGACTGCTGACGACGATCGCGTGTTCCTGCGGAGGACGGGTCAGCTACGCTCTGGAGGGTTCGGTATATGTGGCCGGCGCGGCGATTCAGTGGCTGCGGGACGAGATGCATCTGATCGATACGGCGGCGGAATCCGAGGAGATCGCAAATCAGGCAGAGGATACGAAAGGGTGCTATGTCGTACCTGCATTCACGGGACTGGGCGCCCCGTACTGGGATCAGTACGCAAGAGGAACGATTGTCGGTCTTACGCGGGGCTGCGGCCGCGCGGAAATCGTCCGGGCGACGCTGGAATCGATCGCGTACCAGGCGGCCGACGTCATTCGCGCGATGGAAAAGGACGCGGGCCATCCGCTGACCGCTCTGAAGGCGGACGGCGGGGCGAGCCGGAATAATCTTCTGATGCAGTTTCAGGCGGATCTGAGCGGAGCGCCGGTTATCCGGCCGGAATGCGTGGAGTCCACCGCGTTTGGAGCGGCTTCCCTTGCGGCACTGGCGGTCGGCTGGTATGATAGTACCGATGATATCGCGAACCAATGGAAGGCTGAGCGTCTTTTTGAGCCGGTTCTTCCGGAAGAGGAGCGCAAAGAGAAGCTTCGGGGCTGGAAGATGGCTGTTTCGCGTGCGAGAGGATGGGCGCAGCAGCCTTGATGATCATCACAAGGAAATAGAGAGGAATTACTAACATGAGTCTGATATTGCCAGAAAACTATGACCCGAAAATGACGATCCGGGAGACGCAGGAAGCGATCAAATATATCCGGGACACGTTTCAGAGGGAATTCGGGCGGGAGATGAATCTGTCCCGTATTTCCGCGCCTCTTTTTGTGGAGAAGAGTTCGGGGCTGAATGATAACCTGAACGGCGTGGAGCGCCCGGTAAGTTTTGATGTTCCGTGGAATCCGGGTGAGACGATCGAGGTCGTCCAGTCGCTTGCAAAATGGAAGAGGATGGCGCTGAAACGCTACGGATTTGCACCGGGCGAGGGCCTGTACACGAATATGAACGCGATCCGCCGGGACGAGGTTCTGGATAATCTTCATTCCTGTTATGTGGATCAGTGGGACTGGGAGCGCGTGATCACGAAAGAGCAGAGAACGCCGGAGACGCTGAGGGCGACGGTTCTTGATATTTTCCGCATCATCAAACATATGGAACACGAGGTGTGGTATAAATATCCGCGTGCGGTCTATCCGCTTCCGGATGAGATCCATTTCGTGGATACGGAGGATCTGCTCGCGGAATATCCGGATAAAACCGCGAAGGAGAGAGAAAATCTTGCCGCGAAGAAGTACGGCTGTATTTTTCTGACGAGAATCGGCGACAAGCTCGCAAACGGCGAGCCCCACGACGGGCGCGCTCCGGATTACGACGACTGGCAGCTGAACGGCGATATCATCTTCTGGTACGAGCCGCTGAACTGTGCGCTTGAGATCTCGAGCATGGGAATCCGTGTCGACGAGGATTCGCTGGCGGAGCAGCTGAAGAAGGCGGGCTGTGAGGAACGCGCGAATCTTCCGTATCACAAGATGTTGCTGAACCGGGAACTTCCGTACACCATCGGAGGCGGCATCGGTCAGTCCCGCCTGTGCATGCTGCTTCTCGGCAGAGCACATGTCGGCGAGGTGCAGGCGAGCATCTGGCCGGAGGAAATGCGCAGGGAGTGCGCGGAACACAATATAACACTGCTGTAAACGATCCGGATTGACCGGATCGCCGGTCCGAATGTCAACCGGAATCAATTTTTCGGTTGACATTCGGATTTTTCAATTATATGATGCGTTTGATGTATCAGGACGGAAAACAGGAGGAACCATCTATGAAGTCAAACGTTCATACAATCACGGAAATTGCGGTGATGACCGCGGTCTTATGTCTGCTGGGACCGATTTCGATCCCGACCGGTCTTGTCCCGGTCTCGCTGACACCGTTTGCAGTGTTTCTGACGGCTTATATTCTCGGCATGAAGCGGGGATCGCTCTCCGTTCTTATCTACGTACTGCTCGGGATGGCGGGTATTCCGGTGTTTTCCGGGTATCAGGGCGGCGTCGCGAAGGTGTTCGGGCCGACCGGCGGTTACATTATCGGATTTATCCTGATGGCGCTGATTTCCGGCGCGTTCATCGATCGTTTCAACAAGAAATTGATTATGCAGGTGATCGGCATGGTGATCGGTCTTCTGGTCTGCTATGCGTTCGGGACGATCTGGCTGATGTATCAGGCGCATATGCCGCTTGCGGGAGCGCTCGCGGCAGGTGTATTTCCGTTTATCGGTCTGGATGCGGTGAAAATGATCCTCGCGATTCTGATCGGACGCCCGGTACGCGGCGCGCTTTTCCGGGCGGGACTTCTCGCGGAGCCTGCCGGCGCGAAAACGGGGGATGCGCGGTCGTGATTTTCCGGACGGACAGTGAGGTGATCGGATTTTGAGTTCCAGAGATGAGATGCTGGCACTTTTTCTGAAACATCCGGGTGAATATGTCTCCGGTGCGGCAGCGGCGGAGGAGCTGCATATTTCCCGTGCTGCCGTCTGGAAGGCGGTGGAATCCCTCCGGAGCGGCGGTTACCACATCGACGCCGCGCCGAGAAGAGGGTACAGGCTGTCGGAGGAAAATGATATTCTTTCGCCGGAAGGGCTGTCGGAGGAGATCGGCCCGCTGATCGAAAAAGAACAGATCCGGGTTTTCGGGGAACTTCCGTCGACGAACCGGACCGCAAAGGAACTTGCGGTCGCAGGAGCACGCCACGGTACGGTCGTGATCGCGGACCGTCAGAGCGGCGGGAGCGGTCATTACGCGAGACGGTTTTATTCGCCCGGGGGCGGCATTTATATGAGCGTGATTCTCCGCCCGGAGCAGATGCCATGTTATGAACCATCCAGGATCACGCTGGCTGCGGCCGCGGTGACGGCGGAGTCGATCGAGGCGCTCTGCGGCGTCTCCCCCGGGATACGCTGGGTCAATGATCTGTTTCTCGATGGAAAGAAGATCTGCGGCATTCTCACGGAATCGGCGTCGGATCTCGAAAGCGGCATTCTGGAATGGATTGTCGTGGGGATCGGGATCAATTTCGCCGTCCGGGCCGGGGAGTTTCCGGAGAAGATCCGTGACCGCGCCGGGTCGATTTATCCCTGCGGGCATCCCGGGGTCCCGAGAATGCGGCTCGCGGGGCGGATTCTGCGGGATCTGCTGACGGCAGGAGACAGGAAGCCGGAGGAATGGATCAATTCCTATCGGAGACGGCTCCTGATGAAAAATGAAATCGTCCTGTTGCACAGTGCGGGACGGACGGAAAAGGTGCGGCTGATCGATCTTGATGAAAAAGGCCGCCTGATCGCCCGGCACGGGGACGGTACGAGTCATTTATATACAGCCGGAGAGATCCGGCCGGTACAGACGGGAGATAAAAACTTTGCAGTATGAGGGAATTGTGTATCGCCCGCCGAGCGAGGCGGGAAGTTTCATTTTACAGGTGACGATCGGATGTGCGCACAATGCGTGTACATTCTGCACGATGTATAAAGACCGGTCGTTCCGCATCCGGAGCATGGAGGAAATCCGCGGGGATATCGCGGAGGTTCATTCGGTATACGGGGACCGGATCCGACGGATATTTCTGGCAGACGGGGATGCGCTTGTTCTGCCTTCGGAGCGTCTGATTGAGATCCTGCATCTGCTCCGGCGCACGTTTCCCTCGGCGGAGCGGATCACATCCTACGGCGCGCCGGGCGATGTGCTCCGCAAGACCGATGCGGAGCTTGCGGCGATCCGGGAAGCCGGTCTCGAGATGGTTTACATGGGACTGGAATCCGGTGATCCGGAGATTCTGGAGAACGTAAAAAAGGGCGTGACGCCGGAGGAGGTCATCGAGGCGGGGGTGCGGCTGAAAAAAGCCGGAATCCGGACCTCAGTGACATTGATCTCGGGACTGGGCGGAAGGAAAAAGATCGCGTCCCACGCGGAAAAAAGCGCGGATGCGATCTCAAGAATGAAGCCGGATTACGTCGGATTTCTGACGCTGATGGTCGAGCCCGGGGCTCCGATCGCAAAGGAGATCCGGAGCGGAGCCGTCGAACTGCTCAATCCGGAGGAGACCGTCGATGAGATGGAGCTGTTTCTGAAACGGGTCGACTCGGAGGGAACGGTTTTCCGGGCAAACCATGCGTCCAATTATATTATGCTGAAGGGTACGCTGAATGGTGATATTCCGCGGATGATACACGAACTGGACGTTGTTCGTGCCCGCAGCGGATTCAGAAAAGAGGAATGGCGCGCGCTGTGATTCGCCGTGCGAGAAGGAATCGGTTATGAATTATGAGATAACGGGAAAGACGCGGCTGCTCGCGCTGATCGGTTCTCCGGTCGGTCATTCGGGTTCTCCGCAGATGTATAATTACAGCTTTCAAAAACTCGGAATTGACTGCGTTTATGTAGCGTTTGACGTAGGTAAAGAGGATGTGCCGCGGGCGCTCGACGCGATGCGGCTGTTTCAGATGCGCGGCGGCAATGTGACGATGCCGGATAAGACGTCGGCGGCCGCCTGCATGGATGCATTGTCTCCGGCTGCGGAGATGATCGGAGCGGTGAATACGATCGTCAACGACGATGGCCGTCTGACCGGATATATCACGGACGGCGAGGGATTTGTGCTGAATCTCGAATCGAACGGGATCGCGGTAAAGGACAGCAGCATAACGGTCGCCGGCGCAGGCGGCGCGGCGACCGCGATCCAGGTACAGTGCGCGCTGTCGGGTGCGCGGCACATCACCATATTGAAGCGGAAGAATGCGACGTATCACAAAGCACTCGAGAACGCGGAGATGATCAGAAAGGCAGTTCCGTCCTGCGATGTCACGGTGGAGGATCTGGAGTCGTTGGACGCGGTCCGCGCGGCTGCTGCAAAAAGCGATATTTTTGTAAACGCAACGAATGTCGGGATGAAACCAAATGACGGGGAAAGTGTGATCCGTGACCGCTCCGTGTTTCGTCCGGGACTCATCGTGGCGGACGCGGTTTACAATCCGCTTCGGACCCGCCTTCTGACCGAGGCGGAGGAGTCCGGATGTACGGCGATCGACGGAAGGGGAATGCTGCTCTGGCAGGGGGCGGCCGCGTTCCGGCTGTTCACGGGACTGGAGATGCCGGTTTCGGAGGTGAAGGCGCGTTTCTTTTCCTGAAATAAGAAGGCGCGTTTCGACACAGCCGGAGTGGTGAAATCCGAAGGAGATGAGACGATGAAGAAGATGGTAGATATCCGCGGAGTGCGGATCGGTGAAGGAATTCCGAAGATCTGCGTGCCGCTCTCTGAGCGGACGCAGGAGGAGATTCTCGCATCGGCGATGAGTATGCGCGAGGAACCGTTTGATCTGGTCGAATGGCGTGCGGACTGGTACAATGACGTGACCGATCCGCAGCAGGTCGGAGCGACGCTCCGGATCCTGAGAGAGGTCTTCGGCCGCACGCCGGTTCTGTTCACCGTCCGGACTTCCGGCGAGGGCGGGCAGATCCGCCTGTCTTCGGAACTGTACGGGGAAATCCTGATCCATGCGGTGTCCACGGGTCTTGCGGATCTCGTCGATGTCGAATTGTTTTCGGGCGATGAAACCGTCCGTAAAGTCGTCGCGGCGGCACATCAAAATGGCGCGGCGGTCGTCGCCTCCAGCCACGATTTTTCGGCGACGCCGGATGAGGATGAACTGCGAAGCAGGATGATCCGGATGAGAGAACTTGGGGCGGATATTCTGAAGATTGCGGTGATGCCGGAAAACAGGAAGGATGTGCTCACGCTTCTTTCCGTGACCGAGGAGATGACGCGGCTGTATCCGAACCCGGTGATCACGATGGCGATGGGCAGAACCGGCATGATCAGCCGTATCTGCGGAGAAACGTTCGGATCTGCCGTAACCTTCGGATCAGCGGGGAAAGCCTCGGCGCCTGGACAGATCGATGTGGAATCGCTGGACCGGATTCTGCATGAACTGCATGAAGCGGCGGGAGGTGCAAATTGATCGGCGGCAATATTTTTCTGATCGGGTTTATGGGATGCGGCAAAAGTGCGGTCGGACGAGAGATGGCGAAAATGACCGGAAAACGGCTGATCGAGATGGATGATGCCATAGCGGAAGAGGAAGGAATGGCGATTCCGGAAATTTTCGAAAAAAAGGGCGAGCCGTATTTCCGCGATCTTGAGACGGAGTTTCTGAGAACCATCGCGGATGCCGGAGATTGTATTGTTTCCTGCGGCGGCGGGGCGGCTATGCGTGAAGAAAATGTCCGCCTGATGAAACAAAGCGGAATCGTCGTCCTTCTGACAGCGGATCCGGAGACGGTTTATGACCGGATTCATCTCGGGACCGGCCGGCCGGTGCTCCGGGGACGAATGGATGTGGAGTCGATCCGCAGTCTGATGGAACGGCGCCGTCCGTTTTATGAAGCCGCGGCGGACCGGACGGTTGCGACGGACGGCAGAACGGTCCGTGAAGTGGCGGAAAGGGTAATTTCTGCCGGTGATCCGTGCGAGGCGAAAAATCACACAAAAACATCCCGGATAATTCCAAAAGATTGTCGGAGTTGACAAATCAGAAGACTCCTGTATTATGGAATGAGAAAAGATATTTCGCTGTGCAGCTTGAGGGAGGACAAAAATGGATGAATATGATGATGCGGTACTGAGATGTTTTCTCGAACATCAGGACCAGCTATTTCCGGAACCGGTAGCTTCATCGGAAGAGGAGGCGGGATATTTCCTCGAAGATGTACTTGCTGTCGTCGTCAACTCCAGGGAAGACGTGATCCGTTATTTCGAGGAGGAAGGTGCGGATTTTGACGCGGACGATATCCTGGAGGCATCCGAGGTGTTCGACGTCGGAGACGGGCGTTATCTCATCGTGGAAGGCTGATCGCGGCATCCGGAAAGGGCGGCGGGCAGCTGAACAACATCATTTGATCGGAGCCGATATTGCCGGCTCCTTTTTTGATGGAGATTTGCGAATCGGAGAACCGTCGCAAACTCACTTTAAATGTACCAAAATCGATGCCCGTTGTACCCCGTAAAAACACGGGGATTTTTCTTGATTCCGGAGGAACGGGGTACTATAATCAGAACAACGCCGGAGTTCCGGCGGTCAAAATCCACCGTTTTGGCCGGTTGCCAAGACAATGATGAAAAGGAGAAGAGATCAATGGAAAAACAAGAATTCTTACAGGTTTACCGTCATTCCATGGCGCATATTCTCGCCAAGGCTGTGATCGAGATGTTCGGAAAGGAGAACGTGCAGTACGCGATCGGACCGCAGATTGAAAATGGTCTGTATTACGATTTCACCCTGCCGCGCACTCTGACAACGGAGGATTACAAGCCGATCGAGGATAAAATGCGCGAGATCATCAAGCGCCGCGAGGACTGGACCAGAAAAGAGGTCTCGAAGCAGGAAGCGCTTGAGATCTTCAAGGATCAGAAGTTCAAGACCGAGCTGATTCAGGACCTTCCGGAGGATGAGACGATAACCGTGTATTACACCGGAGAGGATTACGTCGATCTGTGCCGCGGACCGCACGTGAGCAATTCTCAGGAGCTGATGGGCGTCGCGTTTGAGGTTCGTTCGATTTCCGGCGCGTACTGGAGAGGCGATGAGAACCGTGATCAGCTGCAGAGAATCTATGTCACCGCGTTTCCGGATAAACAGCAGCTCAAGGATTATAAGAAGTTTCTCCGGGAGGCGGCGGAGCGCGATCACAAAAAGCTCGGACCGCAGCAGGAGCTGTTTATGTTCGATGAGAGTGCTCCCGGTATGCCGTACTGGCTCCCGAGAGGCTGGAAGGTGTTTAATGCGCTGCTGGATTTCTGGAGAGGGATTCACGAGAAGCACGGATATCAGGAGATCTCCGGACCGGTTCTTTCAAATTCCAGACTGTGGCAGACGTCCGGCCACTGGGGCCATTACAAAGAGAACATGTTCATCATCCCGGGCGAGAAAGAGGACGAGAGCGATTACTACGCCTGCAAGCCGATGAACTGCCCGAACGCGATCCTCGTTTACAAGGACAAGCTCCGCTCCTACCGGGATCTGCCGTTCCGGATCAACCAGGTGGACGTGATTCACAGGAAGGAGAAATCCGGTGAGCTGAATGGCCTGTTCCGCGTACAGATGTTCCGTCAGGACGATGCGCACATCCTCGTCTCGGAGGATCAGATCGCGTCTGAGATCAAGGATATCATGGCGATCGCGACCGAGATTTACGGGACCTTCGGGCTGGGTTACACCGCCGAGCTGTCGACCAGACCGGATGATTTTATGGGCGATATCGCGGTATGGGACAAGGCGGAGCAGGATCTGAAAGAGATTCTGGATGATGTTTACGGTCCGGGTAATTATGAGATCAATGAGGGCGACGGGGCATTCTACGGACCGAAGATCGACCTCAAGATGAAGGACGCCCTCGGAAGAGAGTGGCAGATGGGCACGATTCAGCTCGACTTCCAGCTTCCGCTGAACTTCAATATGAAGTACGCGGCGAAGGACGGAACCGTCAAGCAGCCGGTCATGATTCACCGCGCGATCTTCGGATCAATGGAGCGGTTTATCGGGATTCTGATCGAGAACTATAAGGCAGCGTTCCCCTTCTGGCTCAGCCCGTATCAGGTCGGCGTCGTTCCGATCCGCCCGGAGCATAATGATTACGCCGCGAAGGTCGTCGATGCGCTCACCGCCGCGGGAATCCGTACCGAGGTCGATTATGCAGATAAGAACATGAATGAGAAAATCAAAGTGTTCAAGACCTTCAAGGATCCGTACATCGTCGTCGTCGGATCGAAAGAGGCGGAGGGAGGCACCGTTTCGATCACCGTCCGCGGACAGAAGCAGCAGCTTCACGGTGTTCCGCTTGAGAAACTGGTTGAAATGTGCCGCACGATGAACCGCGAGCATTCGAAGGAACTGATCGGTTCTCTGGATTGACCGGAACCGCGTTTCACAAAAATATCAGCCGCCGCATCCGCGCAAGATATGCGTTGATGCGGCGGCTGATATTTGCCGTTATTGCGATCCGGGTGCAGGCGGGATGCGGGCCGCATCATTCGACCGGAGGACCGGACCACAGGAGGATTGTTCCCGCGGATCCTCCGCGATCACACGGCGAAGCGTGTTGAGCACCTTCTTTTTATCGGCGCTCCATTTCGGCGCGATCAGAAGCTTTTTCGGGCCGTCTCCCGTGATACGGTGGACAACGGTTTCCCGGGGGAGAAGTGCGATGCAGTCTGCGACGAGGGCAGCGTACTCCGGAAGCGTCATGACAGGGAAGGGGGCTTGTTCGAATTCCCGCGCAAGTTCCGTGTTTTCCAGAATATGCAGGAGCTGCAGTTTGACGCCGGAGAGAACGGGTGAGAGGCCTGCGAGGTAGCGGACGGTATCGAGCATGTCGTCTCGCGTCTCTCCCGGAAGGCCCAGAATCACATGAACAATGACCGGGATGCCCCGTTCCGTGATCCGCCGGTATGCGTTCTCGAAGACGGGGAGGGTGTAACCGCGGTTGATGCGGTCGGCGGTCTGTTCGTGAACGGTCTGAAGACCGAGCTCGATCCATACCGGTTTTTCACGGTTTAATTCAGAGAGCCCTTCCAGCATTTCGTCCGGAAGACAGTCCGGCCGCGTGGCGATGGAAAGCGCGGCGATTTCCGGATGATCCAGTGTATCCCGGAAAAGTTTCAGGAGACGGTCCGGGTCGCCGTACGTATTCGTATAGGATTGGAAATATCCGATGTAGCGGCGGCAGTGTGCCGGCAAAGAGACGGGGAATTTTCCGTCGACGAGCCGTTTCGCGAGGCGGATCTGTTCCTCGACCGGAAGATTTGGCGCGGCGAAATCTCCGGAGCCGCCGGCGGAGCAGAAGGTGCATCCGCCGGTGCCGATGGTGCCGTCACGGTTCGGACAGGTACATCCGGATGAAAGGGAGAGACGGTAGACTTTTGTGCCAAATGTTTCTTTCGCGTAATCGGAAAAACTGCGATACTGCATGACGGCCTCCGCGTTAAACGATAAATCCGGCGGCAAATGCGGCGCCGGCTGCCGCAAGCGCGACGGCGATGAGCGGCAGATCGAGCCAGCCTGTGAGGAATGCCGCCGCGGTGCCTGCCAGGGCGGCCGGCAGGCTTCCGGTTGAACGGAAGATGGCGGGGATCGTCATCGCTGCCAGAACCGTGTACGGAATGTAGTACATCAGACTCCGGAAAAACCGGGATTTGATTTTTTTGCGCATGAGTGTGAACGGAAGCATACGGATCAGGTATGTCACAACCGCCATCGTGATGATGTATAAAATTGCCCGGCTCATACTTCCTCCTTTTGATCGTTCTCCGGGTCCTCCTCCGGGATCGGGAAGAGGAGCGCGCCGAGAAACGCTGCCGCGAGTGCACAGATGATCACCGAAAAACCGCCCGAGACGGAGCGGATGACGTAATGAAACAGGCAGGAGAGCAGAGCGGCCGCGAGTACGACGACGCAGACGCGCCGGTCCCGTTTCGCGGCGGGAAGGAAGATCGCGACGAACATTCCGTAGAGCATGATTCCCATGGCATCCGTGACCGCCTCCGGAAGGATGCTGCCGGCGGCGGCGCCGAGGAATGTGCCGAGGATCCATCCTGCTGCGGAGATTATGATGATGCCGCCCATATAGCCGGCGGTCACGTCCTTCTCCCTCGCGCTGCAGAGTGCGAAGATCTCATCCGTGATGCCGTAAGAGAGCATGAGCCGCTTCGGCGTCGTGAGAGAAGGAGCCGCTTTTTGAGAGAGAGACAGCGCCATCAGCGCGTATCGGAGGTTGATCACGAACTGGGTCGCGATGATTTCGAGCAGAGATCCGCCTGCGGCGATGATTCCGATGCCTGCGACCTGACCCGCCGAGGTCAGATTTGCCGCTGACAGAATCACTGCCTCCGCGACGGACAGTCCCGCATTCGAGGCGAGTATTCCGATGCCGAAGGAAACCGAAAGATAACCGAGAAAAATCGGTATACCGGCCACGAGGCCGCTTTTCCATTCATGTTTCACGGCAGTTCACTCTTTTGCGTCTGTGATCGCGAAGATCAGATCGGCTTTCGCGGCGATCTGACCGTCGACCCGTGCGGTTCCCTTTCCGATTCCGACCGGACCCTTCTGTTCGACCAGCTCACAGGTGAGTTCGACGACATCGCCGGGGACGACCTGCCGTTTGAACCGTGCACTCTTCACACCCCCGAACAGTGCGAGTTTCCCGCGGTTTTCAGGAAGAGAGAGCGCGGCGGCCGCCCCGGTCTGGGCGAGCGCTTCCAGGAGAAGCACACCGGGCATGACCGGATATCCGGGAAAATGTCCCTGAAAAAAGGGTTCGTTGATTGTGACACATTTGATTCCCTTCGCCCATTTCCCCGGCTCGAAATCCGTGATCCGGTCGACGAGCGCAAACGGGTACCGGTGCGGAAGAATTTCCGCGATCTGTGCTGCGTCGAGCGTGTGGGGAATTCGTTCTTCGTTCTGATTCTGCTCTTCCATAAGTTAAGTTCCTCCGTATTGTCATACGACGGTCTGTGTCATCGTCTGATAAAAATTATCGTAGAATCCGCCGGCGGTTTTCCGGATGGTTCCGCTGCGCGGTGAATCAATCGTATCATACAAAACCTGATTTCACAATCAAAAGATCTGTGTTAAAATAGCATGAGTGTGTATCGAAAACGGTCCGGCGGAAGGGGGCGCGGTGATGGAAAATGGCGGGTTCAGGAGGATCAGCACAAAGCGGTCGGAGAATCCCCGCTTTGCGGTCGTTGAGGATCAGGTTCTGGTGCGCGGCCATCTGCAGCCGTTTTATTACACAGAGATCCGGGAGGGCGTCTGCATTCTGACTTTTTATAAGGAAAAGATTGCTCTTCTGAAAGAATACCGGTATCCGGTCGGATCATGGCAGTGGGAGATCCCGGGCGGGATCGTGGATCCGGGGGAAACTCCCGAACAGGCCGCTGTGCGTGAGCTGAAGGAGGAGACCGGCCTTGTCTGTGATACGGTCACATCCCTCGGGAGTTTTTACACATCCTTCGGATCAAGCAATGAGAAAATTCATCTGTTCTGCGCGCACTGCAAAAAGATCGGGGAAGCGTCGCCGGAGCCGGCCGAGGTATTTGCTCTGCACCTGTTTGATGAAGCGGAATTTGTCGCGATGATCAGAGAAGGAGAGTTCATGCACGGCGCCGGGCTCGCCGCGTGGGCGCGCTATCTTTCGCGCGGATAATCATGCCGGCTGAAAGGGGAAAATATGAAGTATATCGCAGCAATCGATGTGGGAGGCACGACGGTAAAACTCGGATTGTTCGACGGAGAGGGAACGCTTCTTGAGAAATGGGAGATTCCGACGCGGACAGAGGATGGCGGAAAAAACATCCTTCCGGATACGGCGGATTCGATCCGGGAACATCTCGCGGAGAGGGGAGCGGCGCTCTCTGATCTGGCCGGCGCGGGCGTCGGAGTACCGGGGGCCGTCACACACGACGGGACGGTAAACCGCTGTGTCAATCTCGGATGGGGCGTGTTTCCGCTGACGGGGAGGCTGTCGGCGCTTCTTGACGGAGTCCCGGTCTATGCGGGTAATGACGCGAATGGCGCGGCTCTCGGTGAGCAGTGGAAGGGCGGCGGAGAAGGATGCCGCAGCATCGTCATGGTCACCCTCGGAACCGGAGTCGGCGGGGGAGTCGTCATCGACGGCAATATTCTGATCGGCGCCCACGGCGCCGCCGGAGAGATCGGCCATATTCAGATGCGTGACGATGAGCCGGAAACCTGCGGATGCGGGAAGCACGGCTGTCTCGAGCAGTATGCCTCCGCCCGCGGAATCGCCAGGGTCGCGAAGCTCTATCTGAAGGAGCATCCGGAAAAGGAGAGCGCTCTTCGTAGCGCGGATGATATCTCCGCGCGCGTTCTGTTTGACGAGGCGAAGAAGGGCGACGTCACTGCCCTGGAGATCGTGGAGATTGTCTGCGGTTATCTCGGAAAAGGTCTTGCTGCTGTCGCGGCGGTCGTCGATCCGGAGGCGTTTGTCATAGGCGGCGGCGTCTCGAAGGCCGGGCCGATCGTGACCGACACGATCCGGAAATACTACGTCCAATCCGCATTTCATGCGTCGCGGGGGACGAAATTTGTACTGGCGAAGCTGGGAAATGACGCGGGGATCTACGGAGCGGCAAGAATGGCGCTCGGCCGGTGAACTTCGTGGCGGCAAAAACAGCGTGTAATCTTTAAGGCAGACAAATGAGGAGGAAACTGTCATGAAAATGATTTATCAGGTTGAGGATACGCCTTCATTCAAGCACAACCTCGTATTTGCGTTTCAGCAGCTGCTGGCGATCATCGCGGCGACCCTGCTCGTCCCGACCCTGGTCAACCTCGGCACGGCGGGAAAAACTGAAGTAACGATGAGTCAGCCGGCCGCACTGCTCGGAGCCGGAGCCGGAACACTTGTGTATCTGTTCATCACGAAACGCAGAAGTCCCGTATTTCTTGGAAGCTCGTTCGCGTTTATCTCGCCGCTGATCGGCGCGTGTGCCTTCGGTTATCTCGGCATCATCCTCGGCGCGGTATTCGCGGGCGGTGTGTATGTCATTATCTCACTGGTCGTTCATTTTGCCGGAACAGACTGGGTCGACCGTCTGATGCCGCCGGTCATCATCGGGCCGACCGTGGCGCTGATCGGACTGAGCCTGTGTGGTTCCGCGGTGAGCAACCTGAACAACACATCTTCGGGAGACTACAATCTGATCGCGATTCTCTGCGGAATGATCGGCTTCATCGCGACGGTGATCGCGTCTGTGAAGGGCGGGAAAACCGCGAAACTGATCCCGTTTATCATCGGAATCCTGACCGGATACGCCGTTGCGTCGATCTTTACGGCGATCGGATATGCGTCCGGGATCGATTATCTGAAAATCGTCAATTATCAGCCGCTGGTTGACAATTTTTCCCCGCTGACGCTGAAGAGTTTTCTCAGTGTTCCGGAGTTCGTGTTTGTCGGTGCGATCCGGCACGGCGCGGACGCCCTTGGCGGAAGCGCCGGCGTAATTCAGGTCTTCCTTCTGTTCGCACCGGTGGCGCTGGTCGTCTTTGCGGAGCATATCGCGGATCATGAGAACCTGAGTTCCGTCATCGGACGAAATCTGATCAAGGATCCGGGACTCGACCGCACGGTGATGGGAGACGGTCTGGGCTCCATCGTCGGCGCGATTTTCGGCGGCTGCCCGAACACGACGTACGGAGAGAGCATCGGATGCGTCGCGATCACCAGAAACGCCTCGGTTTCGACGATTTTCCTGACGGCGATACTCTGCATCCTTTCGTCCTTCCTTACCCCCTTCGTCGCGTTCATCGGGACGATCCCGGTCTGCGTCATCGGCGGAATCTGCGTCGCACTGTACGGCTTCATCGCGGTCAGCGGTCTGAAGATGCTGCAGAAGGTGGATCTGGATGACAACCGGAATCTGTTCGTCGTCAGCACGATTCTTGTTCTGGGAATCGGCGGCCTGGTTCTGGATTTCAAGGCGGTTCAGATCACAAGCATCGCGACGGCGCTGATCATGGGAATTATCGTGAATCTTCTGCTCCGCAAGGGAGAGAAGGAACCGGAAGCAAAGTGATGGATGGAGAAACATCTGAGGGGGCAATATGAAGATAGGATTTGACAATGACAAATATCTGAAGATGCAGTCCGAGCGGATACGGGAGCGGATCGGGCAGTTCGGCGGTAAACTGTATCTTGAATTCGGCGGAAAGCTGTTTGACGATTACCACGCTTCCCGCGTTCTTCCGGGATTTGCTCCGGATTCGAAGATCCGCATGCTGTCACAGATTCGCGACGACGCGGAGATCGTGATCGTTATCAACGCGAATGATATCGAGCAGAACAAGATCCGGGGCGATCTCGGCATCACATACGCGGGGGATGTCCTCCGCCTGATCGATGAGTTCCGCGGCTACGGTCTGTACGTGGGGAGCGTCGTTCTGACGCGCTTTGCCGGTCAGGAGGCGGCAGCTGCATTCCAGTGCCGACTGGAAAAACTCGGCGTCACGGTGTATCGCCATTATCCGATCGAGGGATATCCGAACAACATTCCCCATATCATCAGCGAAGAGGGATATGGCCGGAACGAGTATATCCGGACGAAAAAATCGCTGGTCGTCGTGACGGCGCCCGGCCCCGGAAGCGGGAAGATGGCGGTCTGCCTGTCACAGCTTTATCATGAGAATCAGCGGGGCGTGAAGGCGGGGTACGCGAAATTCGAGACGTTTCCGGTCTGGAATCTTCCGCTTTCTCATCCGGTAAATCTGGCGTATGAGGCGGCCACCGCGGATCTTGCAGATGTCAATATGATCGATCCGTATCACCTCGAGGCACACGGGGAGACGGCTGTCAATTATAATCGCGACGTCGAGGTATTCCCGGTCCTGAACGCGATGTTCGAGAGAATTTTCGGAAAATCACCGTATCAGTCGCCGACGGATATGGGCGTCAATATGGCGGGGTACTGCATCTTTGACGATGACGCCGTGCGGCACGCGGCGGAGCAGGAGATTATCCGCCGTTATTTCCGTGAAAAATGCGAGGCGCGAAAGGGAGCGCGCAACAGCGAAGCGGTGCTGAAAATCGAGCTTCTGATGAATAAAGCGGGGCTGACGCTTCAGGACCGTCCGGTCGTCTCCGCGGCGAATGTCGTCGCAGAACAGACCGCGCTTCCGGCGGCGGCGATCGAGCTGCCGGACGGAAGGATCATCACGGGCAAGACGAAGCCGCTTCTCGGAGCATCCTCGGCGATGCTGCTGAACGCGCTGAAGGCGCTTGCGGGCATCGGCGATGAGGTGGATCTGATCGCGCCGGAGATCATCCGTCCGATCCAGAACCTCCGCGTCCATTATCTCGGAAACACAAATCCGAATATGCACATCAATGAGATCCTGATCGCTCTGACCATCAGCGCCGAGACGAATCCGGCGGCGCGGGCGGCGATGGACCGTCTCGCGATGATCCGCGGATGTGAGGCACATTCCTCCGTCATTCTTTCGGATGTCGATGAGGACGCATTCAAACAGCTCGGGGTCAATCTGACCTGTGAGCCCGCATACGAATCAAATAAATTGTTCCACAAATAAAGAATTAGCACTCGACTGTTGCAATTGCTAACAATCGGTGCTATCATGGGATCAGTGAGAAGAGTTGAGGTTCGGCACCGGCCTGATTCTTTGCACGATCACAGAAAAATGCAAAGATACGACGACTGCTGCAGTTATGCTGATGAATCAGCTTTCTGCAGCTTCTTTGTTATGGACGGGCGGCCGGCTTTTCGAACATCCCGGTATAAAAAATCAAAAGTATGACTGTCATAAAGTGAGGTGAACGGATAATGAGCAGGGATTATTATGAGACGCTCGGCATCAGCCGCAGCGCGGATGAAAAGACGATCAAGCACGCGTTCCGCAGGCTGGCGAAGAAGTATCATCCCGATGAAAACAACGGGAATCCGGACGATGAAAAACGATTTCAGGAAATCAATGAGGCATATTCTGTGCTCAGCGATCCGAAGAAGAGAAAATTGTATGATACGTACGGAAAAGCCGCGTTTGAAGCCGGGTTTGATCCGAAGGCGGCGAGGGGCGCAGCAGCGGGCGATCAGGATTTCTTCAGGGATATTTTCGGAGATCTTTTCCGGAATGGCGGGGGAAACGGTTCGTATTATACGGAGTTTCACACGGGCGGCTCCGGGCCGACGGGCGGGTTCCGTGGATTTCGAAGCTCCGGGCCGACGGGCGGGTTCGGCGGTTTCGGAAGCTCCGGGTCGACGGGCGGATTCAGCGGTTTCGGAAGCTCCGGGCCGACGGGCGGATTTCACGAATTTGGCGGATCAGGCGGATTCGGAGGTTTCGGGGCGGAGGATCCGGGCGATCTTCATGCCGATCTTGATGTGACGCTCCGGGAATCGGTTTTCGGAGCGAAGAAGCGGATCCGTATCGCACGGTCGGACGGTTCAGGCAATCAGACGCTGGAAGTGAATGTTCCGGCGGGAATCGAGGAAGGCAAGACGATCCGTCTGCGCGGCAAGGGAAACCGGCGCTCGAACGGATCGGCCGGAGATCTCCTGCTGAAGATCCATATTCTTCCGGAGAAAGGATACGAAAGAAAAGGAAGGGATATCCATGCAGAGGCACAGATCCCGTTTACGACGGCGGTTTTCGGAGGCGAAGCGGAGGTTCCGACACTGTACGGAAGCGTACTTGTCCGGATCCGTCCCGGGACGCAGTCCGGAAGCCGGATCCGTCTGAAGGGAAAGGGAGTTCCGGACAGAAAAAATCCGTCGGAACGTGGAGATGAGTATGTGACGATTCAGATCCGGGTACCGACGAATCTTTCGGCGGAAGAAGAGAAGGCCCTGCGGGAATTTGAGAAGACCGAACGGAAAGAGCATTTCAGAGGAAAGGCCGCGTCGTGATGACGCGGCTTTTTCTGTCGCTTTTTCCGGTTCTGTGATACAATTACGTCTGCATCTTAAGGAAAACGGATCATCCGTAGAGTTTGGGCCATTCTCATGGAGATAAAACCATCATCCTGAGCTGGCAGATGAAGGGAGATTGCCGCATGACGCAGACAACCAGACGCAGAATCTATGAAATATCAGAGATTACTCTGACAAATTTTCTGATCCTCGGCTGTTCGCTGCTGTTTTCTTTTTACGTTGAAAACACGGGGATACTGAGATGGCTCTGCCCGGTGCTGCTGCTGATCAACAGTATGCGTTACTTTATGGAAAAACGTTTTGAAAATGCACTGGACTTTCTGATTCATTACCGATGGCTGATCGGAGGCATCGTTTTCGCGGTTCTCGTCATGCTTCGGGTGAGCGGATCCTCGATATCATGCTACAATTTTCTCTGTTCATCGGATCCCGCAAAACATTCCGGGGTGATTTACGGAACCGGCCGGCTCATCCGGACGGATGAATATCTGGTACAGCAGCCGTACTTTTTCTCGCAGCGCGCAAACGGATACCGCGAAATTTCTCATATGATGTCCATTTCCGGACAGGATATGATCATCGGATACAATTCTCCCGTTCTTGATTTCACACTGATCGGAAAGCCGTTCGTCTGGGGGTACATGCTTTTCGGAAACGCGGTCGGACTTTCGTGGTACTGGTGCTCGAAGACAATTCTCGCGCTCCTTGCAGCGTTTGAGATGTGCAGAATTCTCACGCGCAGCGACCGGCTTTCACTGTTCGGGAGTATTCTGATCGTCTATTCTCCGGTTATGCAGTGGTGGTTCGCTCCGCATATGTATGACGTCTTTTTCTGGGCGATGGCCCTGTTCGCGGTCGGATGGCACTTTGTCATGGCGGACAGACGGTGGATGAAAATTCTCACCGCCGTTCTCGGCGTCAGCGTTCTCGTGGGATTTGCCGTCGCACTGTTTCCGTCGCTTCAGGTCGCGTCCGGACTCCTGGTTTTTGCACTGTTCATCGCGTGTCTTGTACGTGACCGTGACCGGATCCGTTTCGGAAAAACAGATATTCTCCGCGCCGTGATCGTCGTCGCCGCGGCCGGTCTGATCCTCGGAAATTTTGTCCTGAACGCGAAAGACGCGATCCGGATGCTTTCCGATACAGTATATCCGGGAAAACGTGTATCGACCGGCGGAGATTACAGAGCGGTGAGTCTGTTTTCAAACATCAGTGATGTGTTCGGTCAGTTTGTGCTCCCGGGCAGTAACAATATCTGCGAACTCAGTACCTTCAATCATCTCGGCGTTTTCTGCATTTTCGCATATCCGTATGTGTGGGCGGTTCAGAAGAAACGCCATAAAAAAGACCGTTCGCTTGCGGTCGGAGGCGTTTTCTTTTTCGCGTCGCTGATTGAAATCGAATTCATGCTGATCGGATTTCCGGAAAAACTCGCGAAAATCACTCTGTTTTCCTACATCAACCGGATGGTTATTGCATATGGATTCACGGAGACGCTTTTCACACTCTGGATGGTTTCGTATCTGTATGGAAACCGGAAGAAGCTCAATAAGAAGTGGCTTTCGGCGATCGCATTGCTTTTCACGCTGGCGTACTTTTCTGTCTGCAGGGATCAGATGGATGCGGTCTATACAAAACTGACCGTTCTGGGAAAGTACGTCTATTATCTGTGTGCCCTCGGTTTCGGAGTGACGGCCCTGCTGGTCGTCTGGCAGAAGAAACGGTTTGCCGTGACCCTTGCGGCGTCCTGGATCGTCCTGACGTCGGTCGGGGTAAATCCTGTGGTCGTCGGGATCTCTTCGGTAACGGATCATCAGTTTGTAAAAGCGGCGGAAGCGTGCACAAAAGAGGAGGGCGGCGCCTGGATCACGGTCGGAAATATGAATGTCGAGCAGAATCTGCTGCTCGCGAACGGACTGCAGACCTTGAACGCGGTTAATTATTATCCGGATTTTGAAAAATGGGAGGCCATCGATCCGGACGGAAAGAACGAGACGGAGTACAACCGGTATGCGCATATCGTCGTCGATCTGACCGATTCTCCGACGGCCTATTCAAATGAAAGTCCCGATCAGCTGAATGTCGAACTGAACGCGGGAGATCTGGAGAAGATGGGCGTTCGCTATGTGCTTGCCCGGGAGGACGGAAAGGACGCGGAAATCATGGAAGACTGCGGTGTCCGATTCCGCGAACTTTACAGCGGCAGCGGGTATAAAATCTTCAAACTCGGATAACCGGAGAAATGTTCCGCTTCGCTCGCTGCAGTATCATCAGACAAAGAGCGGCTTCACCATGCGTTGTGCACGGTGAAGCCGCTCTCATTTTCAATGATCGGAATCGATTCGTTCCGGATCGATTCGATCACGATGTAAGGCGCACTTTTCAGAGCCAGGATCATCCTGGTGATCGCGTGATGGCTGCCCTGTACTTCCATCCGGACGGAGCCGTCCCGGCAGTTTTCCACCCAGCCGGTCAGAGAGAGATCGGAAGCCGCCATCCTGGCGCGCCACCGGAAACCGACACCCTGTACGGTCCCGTAAAAAGTCAGGCGTCTGCGCTCGATCGTTCCGGTCATGCGCGGGGCTCCGATGCGGAGGCGAGGAAGACGCGGTACGCGCGGTATGCCTCATAAATATCCGCCTTGCTCGTGATTTCGAAGGGCGCATGCATATTCAGGACCGCGACGCCGAAATCAATGACCTGCATGCCGAGGTTTGCGAGAATGTAGGCGATCGTTCCGCCGCCGCCCTCGTCGACCTTGCCGAGCTCGCCGGACTGATAGACGATTCCGGCCGCATCCATCTCGTTTCTCAGATAGGCGATATACTCTGCGTTTGCGTCATTCGATCCGCTCTTTCCGCGGCTCCCCGTGTATTTGTTGAAGACCGGGCCAAGTCCCAGGTAGGAGCAGTTGTTCTTTTCCATGACGTCCGGAAAATCCGGGTCGAAGGCGGCGCTCACATCCGAGGAGAGTACGCGCGTACGCGTAAGAACGCGGCGCAGGTTCAGCTCGCTGTAGCATCCCGTGAGATTCATCAGTTCCGCGACGGAGTTTTCAAAGAACCGGGAATGCATGCCGGTTGCCCCGACACTGCCGATCTCTTCCTTGTCGGTGAGCAGGCAGACGCTCGTGAATTCCGGCGTCTCTTCATCGAGAATCGCGCGGAAGGACGGGTACGCACAGACGCGGTCGTCCTGCCCGTATCCCATGATCATGCTGCGGTCGAATCCGTAGTCTCTCGCGGCGCCAGCCGGGACGACCTCGATCTCCGCGGAGAGAAAGTCCTCTTCTTCGATGCCGTACCGATCCTTCAGAATCGCGAGAATGTTTTCTTTCACGGGCTCCTTCGCATCGCCCGCGAGCGGACGGCTTCCGACGAGAATATTCAGCTTTTCTCCCTCGATCCCTTCGCTGAGCTTTTTGCTCATCTGTTTTCCTGCGAGGTGGATCAGAAGATCCGAGACGCCGAAGACCGGATCCTCCGGATTCTCGCCGACGGAGATTGTGACGACCGATCCGTCCTTTTTCGCCACGACGCCGTGCAGCGCAAGCGGGAGTGTGACCCACTGATACTTTTTGATGCCGCCGTAATAGTGCGTCTCGAAAAGAGCCAGATCGCCGTCCTCATACAGCGCGTGCTGCTTCAGATCGAGGCGTGGCGAATCGATATGTGCGCCGAGCAGCTGCATGCCGTCCGTCAGCGGGCGTTTCCCGATCCGAAAAACAATCAGTGTCTTCTTCATCAGGTCGGTGTAAAAAAGATCGCCGGTTTTCGGGCGGATGCCTTCACTGATGGCGTCCGCCAGGTCGACTGCGCCGCTCTTCCCGAGGACTGCACGCATTCCCGCGACACATTCCCTCTCGGTTTTATGTTCTGTTATGAAGCTCCGGTAATCCCCGCAGAAGGCCTCCAGAGCCTCCCCGTCGTATTTTTCCCAGATCTTCGCCATCTTCTGCACTTTCGTTTCTGACATAGCAGCCTCCGATTCAATCTTTTCGTTCTTTCTGAAGTTTCGCGTCCGCCTTCTCCTCAAAACGCTGCTTCCGGACGATCGCCCGTTCATGCGTTCCTTCCGATATTAATCCGGCCTCGTCGCGTACGTTGACCATGAAGGTCAGGATTTTTCCATTTTCGCTGATGGATGCCAGTTCGGTCTCGACGAAGAATTTCATTCCGCACGGGGTCGCGGCCGAATGGGTGACATTGACGTGTGTGCCGACGGTTGTACGGCCCTCTTCAAGGTAAGGCTTCACCGATTCCGACGCGGTTTTTTCGATCGCAGCTACAAGACAGGGGGTCGCGAGCACGCGGACCTCGCCGCTGCCCACATGAACGGCGAGCATATCATCTTTTACGGTAAATGTATTTGTTCCTTTGATTCCGATCTCCATAAAGACTCCTTTTACGCGCGGCAGAGCACAGCGCGATTTGCAATCAGACAGGACAATGATGTACAATATCACTGACAGTTTAACACTGTTTCTATGAAAAAACTACAGAAAAGAGGGAGTATATGCACGACAGACTCACCAGAAAAGATATTGAGAAAATGCAGGAAGAGATCGATCACAGAAAGCTTGTGGTGAGGCAGCAAGCGCTGAAAGATCTCAAGGAGGCGCGGGCGCAGGGAGATTTGAGTGAAAATTTCGAGTATCACGCCGCAAAGCAGTATAAGAATCAGAACGAGAGCCGGATCCGCTATCTGGAAAATATGATCAAAACCGCCATCATCGTGGAAGATCACGCGGCGGCGGACCAGGTCGGACTCCAGAAGAAGGTCACGGTGGAAAAGGAAGGCCGGGAGAAACCGATGGTATTCAAGATCGTAACCCCGGTGCGGAGCAATTCGATGCTCGGGCTGATCACGCCGGAGTCGCCGATCGGGCGCGCTCTGATGGGGCACCGGGCCGGCGACCGTGTCCACGTCGATCTCGGAGAAGGAAGAGGGTACGACATGACGATCCGGAAGGTTGAACCGGGCGGCGACGAGGATGACGACAAGCTCCGGTCGTTCTGAGCGGGCGGATTGCGGGGTGTTTCCGGCGGCATGAGCTTATGAAAAAATTCTTAAATTGCAGGTGCTTTCTTGACTTTACAAATAACATGACAGATACTTGATACAAGCAGAATTTTTGCTGCGAAATGCCTGGACTTATAAGGAGAATTGCATGAAAGAAGTGAAGCGGCCTCCGAGACGTTCGCTTCTGTATTTCTATCTTGCGGTACTGATTATTCTGGTGATTTTAAATTTCCTGGTTGTACCGCAGATCGGACAGCAGAAGGTCGAGGAGACGACATACAGTACATTTTTACAGATGCTGGATGATGGGACAGTCAAGGAGGTCGAGGTCGACCGCGAAGACGGCGTCATCCGTTTCGGAGACACATCCACCCCTGAAAAATACTACAAGACCGGCACGATGAATGATCCGGAACTTGTCAACCGGCTGAAATCGGCGAAAAATCTTCAGTCCTTTAATTCGCCGATTGTGAAGCAGACCTCTCCGGTCATCAGTTTCCTGGTCGGCTGGGTACTTCCGCTGGTGATTTTCTATTTCCTCGGAAGATGGCTCATGAATACCGCTGCGAAGCGGATGGGCGACGGCATGGGAAATGCGATGAGCTTCGGAAAGAGCAACGCGAAGATCTATGTCCAGTCTGAGACGGGAATCAAGTTCTCCGATGTGGCGGGAGAGGAAGAAGCGAAGGAGGTTTTGTCCGAGATCGTCGATTTCCTTCACAATCCGAAGAAATACACGGAGATCGGCGCGAAGATGCCGAAGGGAGCCCTGCTTGTGGGTCCGCCCGGAACCGGTAAGACGCTGCTGGCAAAAGCGGTCGCGGGTGAGGCGGATGTCCCGTTCTTCTCGATCTCCGGATCGGAATTTGTGGAAATGTTCGTCGGTATGGGCGCGGCAAAAGTCCGCGACCTTTTCAAGCAGGCAAATGAGAAAGCTCCGTGTATCGTATTCATCGATGAGATCGATACGATCGGAAAGAAGCGGGACACATCCGGATTTTCCGGAAATGATGAGCGCGATCAGACCCTGAACCAGCTGCTGTCCGAGATGGACGGTTTCGACGGCAAGAAGGGCGTCGTTATTCTGGCGGCGACGAACCGGCCTGAGATCCTCGATCCGGCGCTCCTGCGTCCCGGCCGCTTTGACCGGCGGGTACCGGTCGAACTTCCGGATCTGCAGGGAAGGGAAGCGATCCTGAGGCTGCATGCAAAGAACATCCGGATTGCGGACAATGTGGATTTCAACGCCATCGCCCGCATGGCTTCCGGCGCATCCGGCGCGGAGCTGGCGAATATGATCAACGAGGCGGCGCTGCGGGCGGTCAGAAACGGAAGAAGATTCGTGATTCAGGAGGACCTCGAGGAGAGCGTCGAGGTCGTGATCGCGGGATATCAGAAAAAGAACAAAATTCTGACGGACAAGGAGAAGCTGATCGTATCGTACCACGAGACGGGTCACGCGCTCGTCGCCGCGATGCAGACCCATTCCGCTCCGGTCACGAAGATCACGATTATCCCCCGTACTTCGGGCGCCCTCGGCTATACGATGCAGGTCGATGAGGGCGAGCACAATCTGATGAGCCGCGAGGAACTGGAGAACCGGATCGCGACCCTGACCGGAGGCCGCGTGGCTGAGGAAGTGGTCTTCCATTCGATCACGACCGGCGCGTCGAACGACATCGAGCAGGCGACAAAACTTGCCAGAGCGATGATCACCCGGTTCGGCATGAGTGACGAATTCGGCATGGTTGCGCTGGAGACGGTGCAGAACCAGTATCTGGGAGGGGATACATCCCTTGCCTGCTCCGAGCAGACATCCGGCCGGATCGATCAGATGGTCATCAACGTCGTGAAGGATGCGCATGACCGGGCGAAGAAGATCCTCGAGGACAACAGTCTGAAGCTGCATGAAATCGCGAAGTACCTGTATGAACGCGAGACGATCACCGGCGATGAATTTATGGAGATTCTGAACCGGAAGAATATCGAGGATCATCCGGAGACGGAGCAGGCGCAGGTACCGGACGGGCCGGTGACGGCGGCGATATCATCGATGTAGATACTCCAAAAGACACGGAGTGATACAGCTGCGGCGGGGTGCCGCGAAAACAAAAAAGTGAACAGCGAAGGATGGTGAGGCGGCCGGAAGGCGCAGTGAGGGCTGCGTCTTTTGGCCGCTCTTTTACGGAGGGGGTAATATGGACAGAAAACTGTATGACTATATGGACTGGCCTGAGATCGAGGCGGTAGTATACTCGGAGGAAGCGCACCCGCGGGATATTCTCGGTCCCAGGGTGACGCCGGATGGTGTGCTGATCCAGGCCTTCTTTCCGGGGGAGAAGGCGCTCAGCCTGAAGACGGGCGGCGCCGTCCATGAGATGGAGCTGGTCGATGAAGCAGGGTATTTCGCGGTCCTTCTGCAGCGGAAGACGATTCCGGCCCATACGTTTCTCACAGCGGCGGATGGTGTGACCAGGGAGTATCCGGATCCGTACGCTTTTCCTCCGCAGATCACAAAGAAGGAGGAGACACGTTTTTCCGCCGGAATCTGGCACGACGCCTGGAAAAAGATGGGCGCTCATGAGGTGACGGCGGGCGGCACGAAGGGTGTCAGCTTTGCGGTTTACGCTCCGAATGCGCTCCGTGTCTCGGTCGTCGGGGCTTTTAATGCCTGGGACGGGAGGCGCGACCCGATGAACCGGCTGGACTGCGGCATTTTCGAGTTATTTATCCCGGGGCTTGTCGCGGGACGCCCGTATCAGTATGAGATCAAGCTGAAAAGCGGAGAGACGTATCGGAAACCGGATCCGTACGCGGGAGCGTTTGAAAAGAAACCGGAGGGTGCTTCCCTCGTGTGGCCTTCTTCTGAATTTACGTGGGGCGATGAGGAATGGATCGCGAAGAGGGCTTCTGCACAGAACGGGCATCAGCCGATGATCGTCTGCCAGGTGAGTCTTCCGAAACTTGCCCGGGAGGCGGGACGCGCGGATTACCGGGTGATGAGCCGCGCCCTCGCGGAGCACTGCCGGGTGTACGGGTACACCCATGTGGAATTGACACCGGTGACGGAATATCCCGACGACGCGTCGGACGGATTTGAGACGAGCGGTTATTTTGCACCGACCGCCCGGTACGGAAGCCCCGATGATTTCCGGTATTTCGTCGATTATCTTCACCGGATGGGAATCGGCGTGCTCATCGATATGGTCTATTCCTATTTTGCCGCGGGAAATTCACTTCTGGCCGGTTTTGACGGTACCTGCCTCTATGAGCATCTCGATCCGAGGCGCGGAATTCACCCGGCATACGGGACGCATATTTTCAACTACGGAAGCGGAGGAGTCGTCACGTTTCTGATTTCCTCGGCGATGTGCTGGAAAGAGGAGTATCACATCGACGGCATGAAGATCACGGATACCGCGACGATGCTGTTTCAGGATTATGGCCGCGAAGACGGCGCGTGGGTTGCGAATCTTTACGGCGGCAATGAGAATCTTGAGGGAGCCGCATTTCTGCAGAAACTGAACACCGCGCTTCATGCGAAGCCCGGGTTCCTGACGATCGCGGAAGATATGGCCGGGTGGAACGGGATCACCGCGGATCCGGCGCAGGACGGGCTTGGATTTGATTACAAGTGGAATAACACATGGGCGTCCGATTTTCTGGGCTATATGCATTACGACCCGCTGTTCCGGGGTGCGCATCACGATGATCTGACCTTTGATACGGTTTATGCCTGGAGTGAGAAGTCTCTGATCGGGTTCGGACGTGACGAGACCGGGGAAAGCGATGATGGCATTTTGAATAAAATGGCCGGTGTCACCCCGGAACTGAAATGCGCCAATGAACGGCTCGCGATCGCTTATCTGTTTGTCTACCCGGGGAAGAAGCTGCTCTCCATGGGGGTGGGGGAGAAAAGACAGTCGAAGCTGGTGAAGAAGCTCGCCCGGATGTGCCGGGATCTTCCCGCCCTGCATGAAAAGGACACCTCTCCGGATGGGTTTGAGTGGATCAGCAATCTGGACCGGGACCGCAACCTGCTGATTTTCCTGCGGAAAACGGGAAGAAAAGATGAGACCCTGCTCGTCGTCTGCAACTTTTCCAACGTGGAGTACGACGAATTCCTGATCGGCGTCCCGTGGCCCGGTAAGTACAAGGAAATATTCAACAGCGACGCGGAAGAGTTCGGCGGCAGCGGAACGGTGAATGCCCGGGTGAAGATCAGCCGGATGATTGAACACGACGAGCGGAAAAATTCGATCCGCGTCAGTGTGGCCCCGCTCGGAATTTCGATCTACCGGTTCACCGAAACGGTTGAGAAGCGTTCGAATAACCGCTCTGCGAAGAAACGGCCCGCCGGGGCACAGAGCGGAAGAAATCTGAAGAAGGAGATCGAAGATCAGGTCGCCAGAGAGGGCGATTAAACGGGAAAAGGCCCGGAAATGCCGGAAATATGCGAAAAATCTTGCATTGCCGGGTCTTTCGTGCTATACTCGCGGTGAAAGTAGAAGATGTTAATTGTGAGAGTGGGCCGGCGGTCCGCTCTTATTTATTGCCGAACCGGCCGCTGAGGCCGGCGGCATATGACGTCGGGAGCGTGATCAATCTATGAATAAGAAAGAAACCATTGAAGCGCAGGCGGAGGAACTGCTCATTCCGATTCTGGAACGCCTCGGTCTTGAACTGTACGATGTCGAGTATGTAAAAGAAGCCGGAAATTATTATCTCCGCGCTTATATCGACAAAGAAGGAGGGGTCACGATCGACGACTGTGAGGCGGTCAGCCGCGAGTTCAGTCCGATGCTCGATGAAAAAAACTTTATCGACGACGTCTATACGATGGAGGTGAGCTCTCCGGGACTCGGGCGGCCTCTGAGACGGGAGAGGGATTATGAAAAAAGCGTAGGCAGGGAACTTGAGATTCACACCTACAAGGCGGTCGACGGAGACAAAATCTTTTTCGGCATACTCACCGCCTATGACAAGGATACCGTCACAATCCGCGAAGAAAACGGAAATGAGCGGACATTCCGCAGGCCGGATCTCTCGATGATCCGTCTGGCGTTTGATTTTTAACCGGCAGGAGATTTCAGGAGGAAGCACAGAAAATGAATCAGGAGTTATTAGAGGCGCTGAATACCCTCGAGAAAGAGAAAAATATCAGTAAAGATTCGATCCTTGACGCGATCGAGCAGTCTCTGATCCAGGCATGCAAGAATAATTTCGGCACGTCGGACAATGTGCGTGTCACCGTGGATCACGAGACGTGTGATTATTCGATCTGTCTGATGAAAACGGTTGTGGAAGAGGTCATGGACGATGCGGAGGAAATCAGCCTCGAGGACGCGCATAAGATCGACGGGTCGTATGTGATCGGCGACGTGGTGAACGTTCCGGTCGAGTCCAAATCCTTCGGGCGGATCGCAACTTCGAACGCGAAAGGCGTGATTCTTCAGAAAATCCGCGAGGAAGAGCGCAAGGTTCTCTATAACGAGTATTACCAGAAGGAACATGACATCATGACCGGGACGGTGGAGCGGTTCGTCGGACGGAATGTGAGCATCAATCTGGGACGCCTTGACGCGCTTCTGACGGAAAATGAGATGATCCGCGGTGAGCATCTCCGTCCGAATCAGAGACTCAAGGTTTACATCTGCGAGGTTAAGGATACGACGCGCGGACCGCGCATCACGGTTTCCAGAACGCATCCGGAGCTTGTCAAGCGGCTTTTCGAGGCCGAGGTCGCGGAGATTCACGACGGGACGATTGAGATCCGCGGCATCGCCCGTGAGGCGGGGTCAAGGACAAAAATGGCTGTGTGGAGCAACGATGAAAACGTCGATGCGGTCGGCGCGTGCGTCGGCGTGAACGGTGTCCGTGTCAATGCGGTTGTCGATGAACTCGGCGGCGAGAAGATCGATATTATCAGCTGGGACGACAACCCGGCGATTCTGATCGAGCACGCCCTGTCTCCGGCGAAGGTGATTTCCGTCATGGCAGATCCGGATGACAAGATCGCCACAGTCATCGTCCCGGATTATCAGCTCTCCCTTGCGATCGGCAAGGAGGGACAGAACGCCCGGCTCGCTGCAAGACTGACCGGCTTCAAGATCGACATCAAGAGCGAGACGCAGGCGAAAGAAGACGGCGATTTCAATTATTATGAAGAGGACGAGTACGAGGAGTACAGCGACGATCCGGAATACATCCGGGATGAGGATGTCGCGGAAGATACAGAGGATGCCCCGGCAGATGAGGAAAATGCCGCGGAAGCCGCAGAGGATGATCGGCCGGAAGATGAGAAAGAGACCGTGGAGGACATCGCCGCGGAAACGCCGGAGGAATGAGCGGACCGCGGGATCAGACGAATTCCGGGAGTTAAAGACGGGAGATGAGCGCCATGGGACAGAAGGTAAAAAAAATACCGATGCGAAGATGTGTCGGGTGTATGGAAAAATATGAAAAAAGTGAGCTGGTCCGCGTGCTCCGCACCCCGGATGGGGATGTGAAGATCGACGCGACCGGCCGCGCGAACGGCCGCGGCGCTTATCTGTGCAGGAGACGGGCATGTCTCGAGAAGGCTTTGAAGAACAGAGGACTGGAGCGGTCGCTTGACATGAAGATTCCGGAGTCCGTCATGGATGAGCTGAAAAAGGAGATGGACGCACTTGAAAGTACCTGATGTTCTGCTGTTCATCGGCCTCGCGCAGAAGGCGGGAAAAACAGCAGGCGGAGAGACGGCGGCGGAGGCGGCGGTCCGGTCAGGGAAGGTGCATCTTGTTCTGATCGCGGAGGACGCTTCCGATAATACGAAAAAAAAGTTTGTAAATCAGTGCCGCTTCCGGCAGGTGCCTTATCAGATCACGCAAAGTAAGGCGATGCTCGGAAGAGCGGTGGGAAAAGGAGAGAGATCCGTTCTCGCAATTCTTGATGAGTCGTTCGCGGCCGGTATCAGGAAAAAGATGGATGAGAAAAGAGATTTCGAGGAAAGGTCGGTGTTGTAATTGGCGAAAATCACGATCAGTGAGCTTGCAAAGGAACTGAATGAGGACGCAAAAAAGATCACGGAGTATCTGAAGGAAAAAAAGATCGAAGTGACGGCGGATTCGATTGATGAAAACGCGGCGAAGACCGTGCGGACCGTGTTTGGGAACGGTGCGAAACCGTCCGAAGGTCCGGCTGCCGGAAAAGACACCGGCAAAAAGGCGGGAGAACCCGTCCGGAAAAAGAAGAGAATTATTCAGGTATTTCATCCGCAGAACGCGAAGAGCAAGGAGGTCCAGAACTTTCGGAAAAGCGCCGGCGGAAGGAAGAATGAAGGAAAAAATGCGGCGGAGACGCAGCGCGCTCCGAAAAGGCCGCTCGTGAAAGTTCCGAGGCCGCATCCGCCGGCATCTTTCTACGAACCGCCGAAGCGGGAAGAAGAGGCGCCGGAGGTGAAGAAGAAAGAAGCCGCGGCTGAAGTGAAGGCATCGGCATCAGAGGCAAAGGCACCGGCATCCGCGGCGAAGACGGCTGCGTCCGTGACCGATGCGGAGAAACAGACTGCCTCAAAAGCACCGGCAAGAGAGTCCTCCGAGGGGCAGAACGGAAGAAAAACGCGTGATCTGCATCATCAGGAGGAAAGAAAACCGGCGCGGTCCGGCGATTCAAGACGCCGCGAGGACGGACGCGGGCAGGAGAACCGTCAGGGAAGGACGTTCCGCACGGAGAAAAATGACGACCGCAGAGGCGGCCGCCCGGATCACCGGGGCGCACAGGGCGGAAGAGATGCCGGCGGGGACCGGAAGAAACCGCAGCGCGGCGACCGCAGGGCGCCGGAGGCCGTAGAAACCGCTGCTTCCAGAAACGGAAGGGGCCGCGGCGATAAGGAGAAGGACAAGAATAAATCCTTCCTGAAAGAGAACAAGTATACAAATGACCGGAACGGCCGGGGAAAACACAGCCGTCCGGGTGATACGCCGCTTCAGATGCACCAGGCGAAGAAGAAGAGAGAAGAGAAGAAAGCCGAAAAGGTGACCGAGATCAGGATTCCGGAAAAAGTAACGATCCGCGAGCTCGCGGAGAAGATGAAGATCCAGCCGTCCGCAATCGTCAAAAAGCTCTTTATGGAGGGAATGATGGTGACGGTCAATCAGGAGATCGACTTTGACAAAGCCGAGGAGATCGCGATGGATTACGATATCGTCGCGGAGCCGGAGGAGAAGGTCGATGTGATCGCCGAGATGCTGAAGGACGAGGATGACGATGAGTCGAAGATGGTTCCGCGTCCGCCGGTCGTCTGTGTCATGGGTCATGTTGATCACGGTAAAACCTCGCTTCTCGACGCGATTCGTGATACGCACGTGACCGACCGCGAGGCAGGAGGCATCACACAGAGCATCGGCGCGTACGTCGTCGAGATCAACGGACAGAAGATCACATTCCTTGATACCCCGGGACACGAGGCGTTCACCGCGATGCGTATGCGCGGAGCGAATTCCACGGATATCGCGGTACTTGTCGTGGCGGCGGACGACGGCGTTATGCCGCAGACGGTCGAGGCGATCAACCACGCGAAGGCAGCGAAGGTTGAGATCATCGTGGCGATCAATAAGATTGACAAACCGAATGCAAACATAGACCGTGTCAAGCAGGAGCTGGCCGAGTATGATCTGATTCCGGAGGACTGGGGCGGAAGCACGATCTTCGTTCCGGTATCCGCGAAGACCCATGAGGGCATCGACAATCTGCTTGAGATGATCCTGCTCACATCCGAGGTTATGGAGCTGAAGGCGGATCCGGACCGCAAAGCCCGTGCGCTTGTTCTCGAGGCAAAGCTGGACAAGGGAAAGGGGCCGGTCGTCAATGTGCTTGTTCAGAAGGGAACCCTCCATGTCGGAGATTACATCGCCTGCGGCGCGGCATCCGGCCGTGTGCGTGCGATGACGGACGAAAATGCCCGTCAGGTGAAGGCGGCAGGCCCGTCGCGTCCGGTCGAGGTGCAGGGACTGAACGATGTTCCGAACGCGGGAGAAATCCTTGTCGTCACAGACACGGACAAGGAAGCGAAGAATTTCGCCGCGACCTTTATCAACGAGAGCAAAAACAAGCTGCTTGAGGAGACGCGCTCGAGAATGTCCCTCGACGATCTGTTCAGCCAGATCCATGAGGGTGATGTCAAAGACCTGAATATCCTGGTCAAGGCAGACGTTCAGGGCTCGGTCGAGGCGGTCGCTCAGTCGATGGAGAAGCTGTCGAACGAAGAGGTTGCGGTGCACATTGTACACGCAGGCGTCGGCGCGATCAACGAGTCGGACGTCATGCTGGCAGCCGCGTCCAACGCGATTATCATCGGATTCAACGTACATCCGGATCAGACCGCGAAGACGATCGCTTCTCAGGAAAAAGTCGACATCCGGCTGTACAAGGTTATCTACAAGGCGATCGAAGATGTTGAGGCCGCGATGAAGGGTATGCTTGCTCCGAAGATGGAAGAGAAGGTGATCGGCCACGCGGAAATCCGTCAGCTGTTCAAGGCCTCCGGAATCGGAACGATCGCAGGAAGCTATGTGCTCGACGGCACGATTCATCGTGGCTGCCAGGTACGCATCACCCGCGAGGACAAGCAGATCTTCGAAGGGAATCTTGCATCCCTGAAACGCTTCAAGGATGACGTGAAGGAAGTCCGGAGCGGATTTGAGTGCGGTCTTGTATTTGAAGATTTCAACGAGATCCAGGAAGGCGATCTGGTTGAGGCGTATATGATGGTCGAGGTTCCGAGATGAGAAAAAACAGTATTAAAAACCGAAAGGTGAACGACGCGGTGCTCCGGGAAATTTCGGAGATCATCCGCGCCGGCCTGAAGGATCCGGATGTCGCTTTGATGACTTCGGTCACAGAGGTCTGTGTGGCGCCGGATCTGAAGACCTGCAAGGTTTATGTAAGCGTGCTCGGGGACGAGGATACAAAGGAGCGTACGCTCAAAGGACTTGAGCACTCAAAGGGATACATCCGCCGGATGCTTGCGCAGAACCTGAATATGCGGATCACGCCGGAACTGTTCTTCCGGCTGGATGAGTCCATTGAATATGGGAACAAAATGTCAAAGCTGATCGACGAAGTCGTCGGGAAAGACAGAGGAAGCAGCGAAGATGGAGAAGATAGCGGCCTATCTTGAGAATGTGAAGAAGATCGCGATAGCGGGTCATGTACATCCTGACGGGGACTGTGTGGGTTCCTGCATGGGACTGTATCTCTACCTGACGGAAAATTTTCCGGGACTTGATGTAGAGGTTTATCTGGAAGAGCCGCGGGAAGTATTCTCCTTTCTGAAGGACTTTGATCAAATCCGATCGTCTCACGATGCGGACGCGTCCTTTGATCTGCTGATTCTTCTCGACATCAGCAGCAGGGACCGCGTCGGCGTCGTACAGGATCTCATCGATTCGACCGGGAAGGTTCTCTGTCTGGATCATCACCGGACGAACGAGGGTGCGTACACCTGGTTCTATAACGATCCGGAGGCGAGTTCCACCGCCGAGGTTGTTTATCGTTTTCTTGATCCGGAGAAAATATCCGAGAAGTGCGCGGAGGCGCTCTATATGGGAATCGCCCACGACACAGGGATATTCCAGTATCAGAGCTGCTCGCCGGAAACCATGTGCGTCGCGGCCTCACTGATGAAGAAGGGGATTCCGTACACATGGATCATCGACCGCACGTATTATCAGAAGTCGTATGCGGAGAATCAGATTCTCGGACGGGCTCTGATGGAGAGTTTTCTGTTCTTTGACGGGAAAGTGATCGTCTCGGTGATCCGTGAGCGGACGATGAAGTTTTTCGGCGTGACGCCGAAGGATATGGATGGAATCGTGAGCCAGCTGCGCAATACGATCGGGGTTGAGGTCGCGGTTTTTCTGTATGAGACGGAGTGGCTCGAGTACAAGGTCAGTATGCGCTCGAAAGATTATATCGATGTCAGCCGCATCGCCGCTGTGTTCGGCGGCGGCGGCCATGTGCGTGCGGCGGGATGTACGGTGCAGGGAATGCACCGCGATGTGATCAACGCGATTGCGAGAGAACTGGATATCCAGTTCCGCGAACATGACGCGCAGATGCGCGAAGAAAACGACGAGAAAGATGATGAACGGAATTCTGAATGTTTATAAAGAGGCCGGCTGGACATCGAACGACGTCGTGTCGAAGCTGAAGGGAATCGCCGGTCAGAGAAAGATCGGACACACGGGCACGCTTGATCCGGATGCGGAGGGCGTGCTCCCGGTCTGTCTGGGGAAAGCCACGAAACTGTGCGGATATCTGACGGACGAGCGGAAGACGTACGAAGCGGTTCTGCTGCTCGGAGTCACGACCGACACGCAGGATGCATCGGGAACAGTGCTCTCGCGCTCCGGCCGGGAGAATCTTCCGGATGAGCGCACGATCTGGACTGTGATGGAAGGCTTTCTCGGGAAACAGATGCAGATCCCGCCGATGTATTCGGCCAGAAAGGTGGGCGGACAGCGTCTGTATGATCTGGCCCGTCAGGGTGTCACGGTCGAACGGGAGGCGCGTCCGGTCTGTTTTTATGAGATCGCGATTCAGTCGGTGGACCTTCCCCGGGTCCGCTTTTCCGTCACCTGTTCGCGGGGAACGTATATCCGGACGCTCTGCAATGACATCGGAAGCAGACTCGGCTGCGGAGGATGCATGGAATATCTGCTGCGGACGCAGGTAGGTCCGTTTTCGCTTTCGGATGCTCTGAAAATCGCTCAGCTGCAGGAACTCCGGGACACCGGCCGCCTTGCGGACGCGATCCTTCCGATCGACCGGATGTATGCGGATCTTCCCGCCTTCCGGACGGATACGCGGCAGGATGCGGCGGCGCACAACGGGAACGCGGTGACGCGGAAAGACCTGACCGCGGATGAAAAAAATATGGCAGGGCATCCCTCTCCGGATCACTGCTGTCCGGAGAGAATCCGGCTTTACGACTCGGAAAACCGGTTTGTCGGTATTTTTGCGGCAATTTCCGGAACCGGTCAGTTCCGGCCGGAGCAGATGTATTATGATCCGGATCCAACCGGAATGTGAGAAGTGCAGGTCAGGGGATTGAGGAGAGAAAATTGGAATACTTCAGAAACTTATCGGATTACCGGAGTGAAAAACCGACGGTTATCACGCTGGGCAAGTTTGACGGTGTTCATCTCGGGCACCGGATGCTTCTGGAGCAGGTGCGGGAAATCGCGGACCGGCGCTCTCTGACGAGCGTTGTCTTTACGTTTGACGCGCCGCCTCAGGCAAAGATTCATCACCGGGCAGGGAAAATGCTGATGACGAATGAGGAGCGCCGTCTTCTGTTATCGGAAGAGGCGATGGATGTTCTGATCGAATGCCCTTTTACGAAGGAGTTCCGGGAACTCTCCCCCGATGACTTTGTGAGGAAGATTCTGATCGGAAAATTTCACGCGGAGGCACTCGTCGTCGGCGATGATTTTCGTTTCGGAAAAGACCGGAAGGGGGATGCGGCGTTTCTTGAGGAGGCCGGAAGGCGCTGCGGATTCACGGTTTCCGTGATCGGAAAGAAGCGGGATGATGTGACCGGGCGGGAGATCAGCAGCACCTGGGTCCGGGAAGAGCTGCTCAGGGGAAATATGGAGACGGTGAAACGGCTCCTCGGCCGCCCGTATTTTATCACCGGCGAGATCATGCACGGACGGCAGATCGGCAGAAGCATCGGAATTCCGACGATCAATCAGATTCCGCATGAGGAGAAGATGCTCCCGCCGCGCGGAGTCTACTTCAGCTTTGCTGTGATCGGAGCGCAGCGCTACAGAGGAGTCACTAATATCGGAGTCCGTCCCACGGTGAGCGGATCGGGCGTCACGGCGGAGACGAATCTTCTGAATGGGGACGGGGATCTGTACGGACGGGAGGCGCGCGTGTACCTGCTTCACTTTGAGCGGCCGGAACAAAAATTTTCCTCCGTCGATGAATTGAAGAAAAAGATTCAGGGCGATATCGCGGCGGCGAAGCGGTATGTTCCGGATTGTGTGATTTCGGAATAGTCCGGTCGTTTCTTGACTGTAAAGTTTTACTGTGCTAAAATTTTACCATCTTAAGGAGGAAGTGCCGAGATGTCAAAAGATATTCACACAGAAGCGGTCAATGAGCTTTTCCGCGCGATTCTTACTCTGAAGACGGTTGACGAGTGCTACACATTCTTTGAGGATGCGTGTACGATCAATGAGCTGCTTTCACTTTCCCAGCGTTTTGAAGTTGCGCGGATGCTGCGGGACAAGAAGACGTATCTGGAAATTTCGAAAAAGACCGGCGCGTCGACCGCGACGATCAGCCGCGTCAATCGTTCCCTGATTTACGGGAACGACGGCTATGATATGGTATTGAAGAGGATGGGCGGGAACCCGCCGGCAGAAGACTGAGCCCTGGGAGGAAACGTATGATTGCAATTCTGGATTATGACGCGGGCAATATCCGTAGCGTCGAAAAGGCGCTGAGGTTTCTCGGGGAAGAAGTCTGCGTAACACGTGATAACGAAGAGATCAGGAAGGCCGATGAAGTGATTCTTCCGGGCGTAGGAAGCTTTGGTGACGCCATGGAAAATCTGCATTCATTCGGTCTTGTTTCGGCTTTAAAGGAAGCTGCGTCGGAGGGAAAACCGGTGCTCGGGATTTGCCTCGGACTTCAGCTGTTCTTCGAGTCGAGCGAGGAGAGTCCCGGGGTGGAGGGACTCGGACTGCTCAGGGGCAGGATCCGCCGCTTTCCGGAGATGCCGGGTCTGAAGATCCCGCACATGGGCTGGAATTCCCTCCATCTTCAGAACAACGGACGGCTTTTCCGGGGAATTCCCGATCAATCTTACGTATATTTCGTGCACTCCTACTATCTGGAAGCGGAGGATGAGACGATTGTCAAGGCAACGGCAGACTACGGAGTGACGGTGCATGCTTCGGTGGAACAGGGAAATCTTTTTGCCTGCCAGTTTCATCCGGAGAAGAGCTCGGACGTCGGGATGGCGATTCTGAAAAACTTCGCGGCGCTTGCGAAGGGGTGAAGGGAGACGGAACCATGTTTACAAAACGAATTATCCCGTGCCTTGATGTGAATGAGGGCAGGGTCGTCAAAGGAGTCAATTTCGTCAATCTGCGCGATGCGGGCGATCCGGTCGAGATCGCGAAAGCGTACGATCAGGCGGGGGCGGATGAGGTTGTTTTTCTCGATATCACTGCCTCGAGCGATCACCGCGGGACGGTTGTCGATATGGTGCGGAGGGTCGCCTCGAACGTATTCATTCCGTTTACGGTCGGAGGCGGAATACGAACCGTGGAGGATTTCCGGACGCTGCTCCGGGAGGGGGCGGACAAAATCTCGATCAACAGTGCCGCCATCATGAATCCGCAGCTGATCTCCGATGCCGCCTACAAGTTCGGAAGTCAGTGCGTCGTCGTCGCGATCGACGCGAAAAAGCGTGCGGACGGGGACGGCTGGACGGTTTATAAAAACGGAGGGCGCGTCGATATGGGCATCGACGCGGTTGAATGGGCGGTGAAGGCCGAGCGGCTGGGCGCCGGGGAGATCCTGCTCACGAGCATGGACTGCGACGGGACAAAGGCCGGGTACGACATTTCGCTGACCAGAGCGATCTCGGATGCGGTGGGAATTCCGGTGATCGCATCCGGCGGTGCCGGGACGCTGGAACATTTTTATGACGCACTCACGAAGGGAGGCGCGGATGCCGCCCTCGCCGCGTCACTGTTCCATTATAAAGAACTTGAAATTCGCGAAGTGAAGGAATATCTTAAGGGACGCGGGATCTCCGTGCGTCTCTGAGCATTGACGCAGGAGGAATGATCATGCCGCCGATTACCGGTGAATGGGCCGGGGCACTCTCTTCAGAGTTCCGGAAACCTTATTACAGAAAATTGTTCGAGACGGTCGGACGGGCGTACAGGACGGAAAAGGTCTACCCGCCGGCCGATGAAATCTTTAATGCGTTTCATCTGACGCCGCTCTCAAAGGTAAAGGTCGTGATTCTGGGGCAGGATCCCTACCATGAGGAGGGTCAGGCCGAGGGTCTTTGCTTTTCTGTGAAGCCGGGGGTTGAGATTCCGCCTTCTCTCGTCAACATCTATCAGGAACTGCACGATGACCTCGGCTGCAGAATCCCGAACAACGGAAGTCTCGTTAAGTGGGCGCGGCAGGGCGTCCTGCTTCTGAATACCGTTCTTACCGTTCGGGCGCACCGGGCGAATTCGCACCGCGGGATCGGATGGGAGGAGTTCACCGATGCCGCGATCCGCGCCGCCGCCGCGCAGGACCGCCCGATGGTGTATATTCTCTGGGGAAGGCCGGCCCAGCAGAAGGAGCCGATGATTACAAACCCGAAACACCTCGTGCTGAAGGCGCCGCATCCGAGTCCGCTCTCGGCGTACCGCGGGTTTTTCGGGAGCAGGCCGTTTTCAAAAACGAACCGTTATCTTGAAGCGAACGGTCTGGAACCGATCGACTGGCAGATCGAAGATGTATAAGGGAGCAATCGGACAGAAATGGCAAAAAAGAAAAACAACCTTGTAAAAAACGCCTCGGTTCTGATGGTCGCGTCGATTATCTCAAGAATTATCGGGTTGATTTACAGACGGCCGCTCGGAAGCATCCTGGGCGGGGTCGGTCTTGGCTATTACAGCTACGCGAGCAACCTGTACACGATCCTCCTTCTGATCTCTTCGTACAGTATACCGATGGCGGTCTCGAAGATTGTCTCGGAACGTCTTGCACTCAAACAGTATAAAAATGCCCAGAAAGTATTCAGGGGAGCTCTGCTCTATGCCCTTCTGGTCGGCGGAATCACGGCGTTTATCGCATTTTTCGGCGGCCCGGTTCTTCTTCCGGCGAACCAGCAGAACGCACTTCCGGCTCTGCGGGTACTCGCCCCGACGATCTTCTTCTCGGCGATTCTCGGCGTGTTCCGCGGCTACTTTCAGGCTCACGACACCATGACCCCGACCTCGATCTCGCAGATCGCGGAACAGATCATGAACGCGGTGATCAGTGTGCTGGCCGCATGGTTGCTGATCCGCAGGTACGCGCAGAACGGGGGAACGGAAGCGGCGATTTACGGATCCGTCGGCGGCACGATGGGAACGGGCGCCGGAGTGCTGACCGGACTGGCCTTTATGCTGTTCGTCTTTTTCATCAACCGGAGCTATTTTAAGCGCGAACGGAGAAAAGACCGGACGGACGGAGAAGAGACGTACGGTGAGGTGTTCCGGATCATCTTTCTGATGATCACGCCGATTCTTTTCACGACCTTTGTGAATAACGCGAGTGCATACCTCGACAGCTACCTCTACTCGACGATCGAGGGCTTTCACGGGATGGATTCCAAAGTGATCTCGGCTGCATACGGAGAATACAGCAACTACTACATTCCGATCATCAATATCCCGCTGGCACTGGCATCGGCGAGCGCGTCCGCGATGATGCCGGAGGTTTCCGGAGAATACGCGGTCGGAAGTATAAAAAGCGCAAACGGAAAAATCACACAGACGATCCGCCTGACGATGTTTATCTGCATCCCGTGTATGTTCGGGCTGACGATCTTCGCTTATCCGATCATGGGCGTCCTGTTTCCGGCGGCCACGAATCTGGCGGCGAAACTTCTTCTGACCGGCTCTGTGTACGTCCTGTTTGCGTCGCTGTCGACGATCACGAGCAGCGTTCTTCAGTCAATCGGCCGCCAGAAGGAAGCACTGGTCAACGCGGGTATTTCACTGGTTCTGAACCTGCTGATCCTGACGGTGATGCTGCTGATTGCACCGGGACTGAGCATCTATGCGGTCATGATCGCGAACATTCTCTACTCCCTGTTCGACTGGATCCTGAACAGTTTGATGCTTCATAAATATCTCGGGTTCCGGAATGAATTCCGGAAGACGTATGTTGAGCCGGCCGCGGCGTCCGTGGTGATGGGAGTGATCTCCTTCGTTCTTTATGAAATCCTCTTCCGTCTGACGAGACGGCCGTCGATCGCGGTGATCGCGGCGATCCTCATCGCGGTGCTCGTCTACCTCGTCGGCTACGTCATTTTCTCACACACGACGGAGCAGGAGATGCGCCGTTATCCGATGGGAACAAAGATCGTGAAGCTTCTGCGGAAAATCCGCGTTTACCGGTGAGCGGGGAATGGACAGAAAGAAATGTATCCGCGGGTCTTCCGCGAATCGTCCGTATATGGTATAATATCTCTGCATCTCATATCGGATGCAGAGCACGATTATAAAAAGGAGGGAACCTTTCATGAAACATATCAAGACGCTTAATTCAAGAAATCTTCAGAATACGCTGAAAAAGGGCGGATGCGGCGAGTGCCAGACGTCCTGCCAGTCCGCGTGCAAGACATCCTGCACGGTCGGCAACCAGACCTGCGAGCAGGCGAAAGCGGAATAATCCGATTCTGCTGATCAACTGAAACAAAGAAGCAAACATGAGGTGTTCCGGTACATTCATTGGATCGGAGCACCTCATATTATTGGAAACGGAGAATCTTTTGGTACATTTATTTAAAAATAACGGATATAACATGGTCCTCGATGTGAACAGCAGCTCGGTCCATGTGGTCGATGACGTCGTCTATGATGTTCTCGACGAGCGCAACAAAGGAACAAGAAGAGAGGATCTTGAGAAAAAACTCGGCGGTAAATATACGGGGGAGGAGATCCTCGAGGCGCTGGAAGAGTGCGGCGAGCTTGAAAAACAGGGCATGCTCTTCACAGAGGATCTCTATCGCGACGCGGTCGGCCAGTATCAGAACCGTCAGACGGTTGTCAAGGCCCTCTGCCTGCACATCGCTCACGACTGCAATCTCGCGTGCCGCTACTGCTTTGCCGGAGAGGGCGAATATCACGGGAGACGGGCGCTGATGTCGTACGAGACGGGAAAGCAGGCGCTGGATTTCCTCGTAAAAAATTCCGGAAACCGCCACAATCTGGAAGTCGATTTCTTCGGCGGAGAGCCGACGATGAACTGGGAAGTCGTCAAAGAACTGGTCCGTTACGGCCGTTCCATCGAGAAGAAATACAACAAAAACTTCCGGTTCACCCTGACGACGAACGGCATTCTGCTCAATGACGAGATGATGGAGTTCTGCAACAGGGAGATGGGAAACGTCGTCCTCTCCCTCGACGGACGGAAAGAGGTGAATGACTTCATGCGCCCCCAGAGAGGCGGGCAGGGAAGCTATGACCGGATCGTCCCGAAGTATCAGAAATTTGCGGACAGCAGAAACCAGGAAAAATATTACGTGCGGGGAACCTTTACGCATTACAATCTGGATTTTGCGAAGGACGTGCTTCACATGGCGGATCTCGGATTCAAGCAGATTTCGATCGAGCCGGTCGTCGCTCCTCCGACCGAGGATTACGCGATCCGGGAGGAAGATCTTCCGACAATCATGGAGCAGTACGATATCCTCGCCGCCGAGATGGTGAAGCGTGAGAAGGAGGGAAGAGGGTTCAATTTCTTCCATTTCATGATCGACCTGACCGGAGGTCCCTGTGTGTACAAGCGTCTTTCCGGATGCGGATCCGGGACGGAATATCTCGCGGTCACACCCTGGGGCGATCTCTATCCGTGCCACCAGTTCGTCGGCATCGACGGATTCTGTCTCGGTAATGTGAACGACGGGATTCTCCGCCCGGACCTCTGTGCGGAGTTCAAAAAATGTGGTGTTTACAGCAGAAAAGAATGCTCCGAATGCTTCGCGCGGTTCTTCTGCAGCGGCGGGTGTGCGGCAAATTCTTACAATTTCACGGGACAGATCAATGACGTCTATCAAATCGGCTGTGCGATGCAGAAGAAACGTGTGGAATGTGCGCTGATGATCAAGGCGGCGCTCGCCGACGGCGAATAAAGTGTTGTACAACCGCGGAAAATCAGGTATCATTAAGTTCCGGGCGGCCGCAGAAGGGTGCCCGCGAAGCCCACGCGAAGCTGCGTGGGAAATATTAATAGCAGAAGGATTGGAACCATGAAGAAAAAACAGAGTGTCGTTACACTGATCATCATGATTGTTCTGACACTGCTTCTGGGATATACCGTCATATTCGGCTGGGGTCCGACGGGTACCGGAAGCATGAAGAACATCCGAACCGGTCTGGATCTTTCCGGAGGCGTCAGCATCACCTATGAGGCGACCGAAAAGAATCCGTCCGCGGAGGACATGAATGATACGGTGTACAAGCTGCAGCAGAGGGTTGACCAGTACAGCAACGAAGCGCTCGTCTACAAGCAGGGAACGAACCGCATCAGTGTTGAGATTCCGGGCGTGAGCGACGCGAACGCAATCCTCGAAGAACTCGGAAAGCCGGGTTCTCTGGTGTTTCAGGATTCGGAGGGCAACGCCGTTCTTTCGGGAACCGATGTCGCGGGCGCAGAAGGTGTCGCGACGCAGGATCAGACGAGCGGCAGCCGCAAGTACGTCGTCGAGCTGGAGCTTACGAAAGAGGGAACGGAGAAATTCGCCGAGGCGACCAAAGCAAATGTCGGAAAGCAGATTTCGATAATCTACGATGGCCAGACGATCAGCAGCCCGACCGTAAATGAGGCGATCACCGGCGGCAAGGCTGAGATCACCGGTATGAGTTCGATCGAGGAGGCGAAAAACCTCGCGTCGAATATCCGCATCGGATCCCTTTCGCTCGAGCTGAACGAGATTTATTCGAATGTGGTAGGAGCGCAGCTCGGACAGGAGGCGTTAAGCACGAGCGTGATGGCCGGCATCATCGGCATCTGCCTCGTGATGCTTCTTATGATCATCGTGTTCCGGATCTCCGGTGTTGCGTCGAGCTGGGCTCTGCTTCTGTTCGCGATGCTCGATCTTCTGTGCATCAATGCGTTTGACGTCACACTGACGCTTCCCGGCATCGCAGGTGTTCTTCTGACCATCGGTATGGCGGTTGACGCGAATGTCATCATCTATACAAGAACGAAGGAGGAGATCAGCAGCGGATCCAGTGTCAGGGGCGCGATCAAGGCCGGTTTCCACAAGGCATTTTCCGCGATTTTCGACGGAAACGTCACGACGCTGATTGCGGCGGCGGTCCTGGGAGCACTGGGCACCGGATCAATCCGCGGTTTCGCGATCACACTGGCGATGGGTGTCGTTATCTCCATGTTCAGCGCCCTCGTTCTCTCACGGATTATCAGCAATGCGCTGTACGGTGTCGGCGTGCGCGATCAGAAGTTCTACGGCGGAAAGCCGAAGCATGCGCCCTGGAAGTTCCTGCAGAGAAAGGTGATTTTCTTCCTGATCTCGATCATTCTTTTGATCATGATCCCGGTCGGACTCGCCTTCCAGCATTCCGGCAGAGGATCGTACCTGAACCTGAGCCTTGACTTCATCGGCGGAACCGCCACGACGGTGGACTTCGGAGAAGAGCTGAGCCTGGCGGATCTGGATGAAAAGGTCGAGCCGGTCGTATCCGGAGTGACCGGAGACAGCAATATTCAGTTCCAGAAGGTTACAAGCTCGGATCAGGTCATCATCAAGACGAGAGAGCTCACGGTCGATGAGCGGCAGGCGCTGGATGACGCGCTGGCAAAGAATTTTGATAAGGTCGATGAGAGCAAGATCACCGCGGAGAATATCTCCTCGACGATCTCCGGCGAGATGCGTTCCAACGCGATCCGCGCCGTCATCATCGCGATTGTCTGCATGCTGATTTACATCTGGATCCGGTTCAGGGATATCCGGTTCGCGACGTCCGCGATCATCGCTCTGGCGCACGATATCGGCATGGTGTTCCTGTTCTATGTGTGGTCGAGATTCTCTGTGGGCAGTACATTTGTCGCGGTTATGCTGACGATCCTCGGTTATTCGATCAACGACACGATCGTCGTATTCGACCGTATACGCGAGGAGCTGCGGGTTCGTGACAAGAGAAGCCTTCAGGATATCGCGAATCAGGCGATTACGGATACGTTCTCGCGAAGCATCTATACGTCGCTCACGACATTTATCACGATCTTCGTTCTGTTTCTGCTGGGTGTTCCGTCGATCCGCGAGTTCTCGCTCCCGATCATCGTCGGAATCATCGCAGGTACGTATTCTTCGATTTGTATCGCATCTCCGCTCTGGTATCTGATGCGGACAAAAATCGGAAAGAACCGCTGGGTCGAGCCGGTCGTGACTGCTTCGGCAGAGGGTCCGGTATCTGCGGAAGCTCAGAGTGAGAGCACTACCGCGTCCGCGGAGAAGAAGCCGGAGGGCGGACAGAAGGCGGCTCCGAAAGCTTCCGGAAAGAAGACGAAAAACCGCAGCGATCTGAAGAGTACGAAACCGAAGCGCGGACGCAACAGACGCTGAGGCTTACAAAACTGGATAATCAATCGGGACCGTCGCACGGAACCGGGTTCTGCCGCCCGGAATCCGCGCGGCGGTTTCGTTATCTCCGGGCCGACGGTGCGGGAGAGGGCGGCACTTTCGTTTTTCCCCGGAACGATGGTGCCGGAAAGGAAGGAATATACAAATGGAGAAGAAGTGGGTTCTGCTGATGAAGAAAGCGGACTTTAATGAGATCAGCCGGAGATACGGGATCGATCCGGTTATCGCCCGTCTGATCCGCAATCGTGATGTGACTGGCGATGAAGCGATCCGAAAATATCTGTACGGTTCGCTGGAGGATCTGTATGACCCGATGCTTCTGAAAGGCATGAAGGAAGCCTGTGAAATCATCACGGATGCGGTGCAGAGCGGCAAAAAAATCCGGGTGATCGGAGACTATGATATCGACGGCGTCATGTCTTCCTACATCCTTCTGACCGGTCTTCGGACCCTCGGAGGAGACGTCGATGTCCGCATCCCTCATCGTGTGATCGACGGATACGGTCTGAATGCAAATCTTGTCCGGGCGGCGGATCGGGACGGGAAAGATCTCATCGTCACCTGTGACAACGGAATTGCAGCATCCGGTGCGATTGCGCTCGCAAAGGAACTGGGGATGGAAACCGTCGTCACAGACCATCACGAGGTTCCGTTCGAACAGGGCGAGGACGGGCAGAGGCGGTACCGGATTCCGGAAGCGGACAGTGTCATCGACCCGAAGCAGGAGGGGTGTGCCTATCCCTTTAAGGAGCTCTGCGGGGCGGGTGTCGCCTTTCAACTCGTTTCCGCGCTCTATGACCGGTTCCGGATACCGGAGGAGAAAAAGGAAAATCTGCTCCAGTACGTTGGTTTTGCGACGATCGGCGATGTCGTCAGCCTCACGGACGAAAACCGGATTCTTGTCCGCGAAGGGCTGAAGCGTCTCCGGAAAACCGACAACCGGGGCCTCGCCGCGCTGATCCGGGAAAATGAGCTGAATCCGGAACAGATCAACAGCTATCAGATCGGCTTCGTCCTGGGGCCGTGCATTAACGCGAGCGGCCGCCTGAATACGGCAGTGCGGGCTCTGAAGCTGCTCTGTTCCGAGACGGATGAAGAAGCAGACCGCCTCGCCCGGGATCTGATCAAACTGAACAAAACCCGTCAGGACCTGACCGAACAGGCGGCCTTTGAAGCGTATGAACGCGTCGATTCGACGAGTCTTGCAGACGACCGGGTACTCGTCGTTCATCTGCCGGACTGTCATGAATCGATCGCGGGGATTGTCGCGGGGCGTCTCCGCGAGCGCTATTACCGCCCGTCGATCGTTCTGACGGGCAGAGGAGAAGGGGTGAAGGGATCCGGCCGATCGATCGAAACCTATGACATGTTCTCGGAAATCAGCGGCTGCGCCGGGTATCTCACAAAGTTCGGCGGACATAAGATGGCGGCGGGCATGTCGCTTCATGAAGAGAACATCGGGGCGTTCCGGAAAGCGCTGAACCGGGCCTGTACGCTGACCGGGGATGATCTGACCGAAAAAGTCGTGATCGACGTGCCAATGCCGGTCACGTACGTCACACATGAACTGGTCCGGCAGCTGGATCTTCTGGAGCCTTTTGGCACAGAAAATCCCAAGCCGGTGTTTGCACAGTCGAATCTTCAGGCGGAGCAGGTGCGCGTATTCGGGAAGAACCGCAATGTTGCGAAATGCCGGCTTGTCGATGAGACGGGAAGAGGAGCCGATGCGGTTTATTTCGGGGATGCGGATGCTTTCGCGGAATATGCGGGAACGCATACGGCAATCTCTGTCATCTATTATCCTGCGATTGACCATTTCCGGGGCGCGGATACGTTGCAGATGATTATCCGGGAGTACCGGTGACCGCTGCGTGTTCCGGAAGAACCCGGCGTTCGGCGTACGAAAAGCCGTGATTGCAGATGTTTGTTGAAAAATTAGCAATATTGAATAAGCGCAGATAGAATGCTATACTTTAATTTGTTTTATAGAGAAGTTCTGTCTTTTTACAGACTTGAAGGAGATCATCATTATGAAGAAACTGGAAGAGTACGTCACCAGCATCCCGGATTTTCCGCAGAAGGGGATCATTTTCAGAGATATCACAAGTATCCTGCAGGATGCGGACGGTCTGCAGCTGGCGATCGATTCGCTGGAAAAATTTCTTGAAGGAGTTGACTTTGATGTCATCGCGGGGACCGAGTCCCGGGGATTTATTTTCGGGGTTCCGGTCGCTTACAACCTCCACAAACCGTTCGTTCCGGTACGCAAAAAAGGAAAGCTTCCGAGAGAGACTGTTTCCCAGACCTATGATCTGGAGTACGGCAGCGCGACGATCGAGATGCACAAGGATGCGATCAAGCCGGGAGACCGGGTCGTTCTCGTCGATGATCTGATGGCGACCGGCGGGACGATCGAGGCGGCGGCAAAGCTTGTTGAGCAGCTCGGAGGCAAGGTAGTAAAGATGATCTTCGTGATGGAACTCGCGGGTCTGAAGGGACGCGAGAGACTGAAAGGGTACGATATCGACTCGGCTATTATATATGAAGGAAAGTGAGTCGTCCGTTCCCGGAAATGGAGCGTGCATATGAGTGAAGGCGTCGATATCCGAGAGCAGGAAAAACTGAATAGAGAAGTTGAGGCTCTGGATGCAGGCGTCAAAACCATGGACGATTTTACGAGTCCGGAGCAGCTTCATGACGAGCTGATCGCATCGGTCAGGAAATACCATCCGTCGTCGGATATGTCGCTGATCGAGCGGGCGTACCAGGTCGCCCGGGATGCGCATAAAGATCAGAAGAGAAAATCCGGCGAACCGTATATTATTCATCCTCTCTGTGTCGCGATCATCCTCGCAGATCTGGAACTGGACCGGGAGACGATAGCCTCCGGCCTCCTTCATGATGTCATCGAGGACACGATTCTGACGCGTGAAGAAGTGGAGAAAGAGTTCGGGCCGAGCGTGGCCCTGATCGTCGACGGCGTCACAAAGCTCGGACAGCTGTCGTATGAGGCGGATAAGATCGAAGAGCAGGCGGAAAACCTGCGCAAGATGTTTCTCGCGATGGCCCGCGACATCCGGGTAATTCTGGTCAAACTTGCCGACCGCCTTCACAATATGCGTACGCTCAAATATATGAAGCCGGAGAAGCAGAAGGAGAAAGCCCGCGAGACGATCGACATCTACTCGCCGATCGCCGGGAGGCTCGGCCTCGCAAAGATCAAGAATGAACTGGATGATCTTTCACTCAAATATCTCCGACCGGACGATTATTACAGCCTCGTTCACCAGATCAACGAGAAGAAGGCCGAGCGCGAGGCATTCGTCTCAAAAATCGTCGGGGAAGTGAAGCATCACATCAGTGAAGCGGGTATCGAGGCACAGGTCAGCGGACGTGTGAAGCATTTCTTCAGCATCTACAAGAAGATGGTGAATCAGAACAAGACGCTGGATCAGATCTACGATCTGTTCGCGGTCCGTATCATCGTCGAGACGGTGAAGGACTGTTATGCGGCACTCGGTGTGATCCACGAGATGTACAAGCCGATCCCCGGCCGCTTCAAAGATTATATCGCGATGCCGAAGGCGAATATGTACCAGTCGCTTCATACGACACTGATTGGACCGGAGGGAAAGCCCTTCGAGATCCAGATCCGGACGTTTGAGATGCACCGCACTGCGGAATACGGTATCGCGGCGCACTGGAAATACAAGGCTGCTTCGGACGGGAAGGTGACAGGACCGGAACAGGAAGAGGCGAAGCTGAACTGGCTCCGGCAGATTCTCGAGTGGCAGCAGGACGCCTCGGACAGCCATGAGTTCATGAGTCTTTTGAAGAGCGACCTGAACCTCTTCAATGAAAACGTATACTGCTTCACTCCGCAGGGCGATATCAAGACGCTTCCGAGCGGGTCCTGCACGATCGATTTTGCGTACGCCGTCCACTCGGCCGTCGGAAACAAGATGGTCGGCGCCCGCATAAACGGCAAACTTGTACCGATCGAGACGAAACTCCACAACGGGGACCGCGTCGATGTGATCACATCGCAGAATTCCCGGGGACCGAGCCGCGACTGGCTGAAGGTTGTGAAGAGCACGGTCGCGAAAAACCGGATCAACCGCTGGTTCCGCGAGGAGAAGAAAGAGGACAATATCCAGCGCGGCCGGGAGCTTTTGCTCGCATACGCGAAGCAGAAGAATATGCCGATCAGTGAGTATCTGAAGCCGGAATATATGGACCGGGTGATCCGTAAATATGGCTTCAACGACTGGGAGGCCGTTCTTGCCGCCGTAGGACACGGCGGTCTGAAGGAAGGCCAGGTTCTGAACAAACTTCACGACGCGTGGGAGAAGGATCAGAAGCGGATTCTCACGGATGAGAAGGTCCTGGAACATGCCGGAGGGAGCGAGGGACTGCATCTGAGCGAGGACAGCCGTCACAAGGGCGGGATCACCGTTCACGGCATCACCGATGTTTCCGTCCGCTTTTCGAAATGCTGCAGTCCGATCCCGGGAGATGAGATCGTCGGATATGTGACGCGGGGACGCGGCATCACGATTCATCGGACGGACTGCGTCAACATCATGAACCTTCCGGAATCCGAGAGGGACCGCCTGATTGAAGCGGAGTGGGCGCCGGAGCAGGACGGCACGCAGAGCTATACGGTAGAGCTGAAGGTCTACGCGAACAACCGGACCGGACTGCTCGTGGACATCTCGAAAATCTTTACGGACCGGAATATCGATCTGAGTGCGATCAACGTCCGGATCGGGAAAAACAATGTCGTGACGATGGAGATGATGTTCGATGTCGGCAGCCGCAGCGAGCTGATGGATCTGATGCGGAAGATCCGGCAGGTGCCGGATGTCACAGAAGTGATGCGGTCGGTCGGCTGACCGGTGCGGCCGCTTCTGCTTTCCGAACGGCAATTATAAGTATAAATAAGAGGAGAAAATCATGGCCGCAATTATTCAGAGCATGGTCGTCGGAGAGGTCATGACGAACTGTTACTTTCTGCAGAATCCGGAAACAAAGGAACTGATCATCATCGATCCCGGCGCCTGTGCGGACAGAATCAGAGAAAAGGTCAGCGCCATGGAGGGAAAGCCGGCTGCGATTTTACTTACGCACGGCCATTTTGATCATATTATGGCGGTGGATTCCCTCCGCGCTTATTACGGATGTCCCGTATATGCGGAAAAACATGAGAGGGAAGTTCTGGAAAATCCGCGGAAAAACCTGACGGCAATGACCGGGAGTGCCGCGACCGTTACGGCGGACCGGTATCTCACAGACGGCGCGGAGATCACGCTTGCGGGATTCCGGATCCGGGTGATGCATACGCCGGGACATACCTGCGGAGGCTGCTGTTATTATCTGCCGGATGAGAAGGTTCTGTTTTCGGGCGATACATTGTTCGCAGGCTCATGCGGAAGAACGGACTTTCCGACCGCGAGCATGACGGATATGATCGCCAGTCTCCGCCGTATCCTTACGGAACTCCCGGATGACACTGCCGTCTATCCGGGGCATAATATGGCCACGACGATCCGGGCCGAGAAGGAGTTCAATCCCTACGCACCGAGATGAAGATCAAAATAGACATCGACAGACAGAGATTTTCTTATGATATTTACCACCTGATCCAGGCATTTTATCCGGGAGCGGAACTCGTTATGCGGATCGGAGATCATCCCGGTGAAAACCGCGCTGCGGACGAAGAAAGCACGCCGGATCTTACCTTCACGATCCGAACGGGGGACGGAACATTTGCGTTCATGTCAGAACCCGGAACGATACGGGAAACGATCGGATATAATGTGGACGCACCCTCCGCAATTCAGAAAAACCAGCTGAAAAAGCTGGTTTATACGAGCATTGCGAAAAAAAACGGGACAGCGCTTCCCTGGGGTGATCTGTCCGGTATCCGACCGGTGAAGCTTGCGGAAGAGATTCTCGCCGGCGGTGCGGGTCCGGACGAGGCGGCGGGAAAAATGACGGAGCTTTACTGTGTGAGTGCGGAAAAAGCCGCGCTTGCCTGCGGCATCGCGGCGCTGGAGGAAAAAGTACTCGCGCCCATTCCGCTTGCGGACGGATACAGCCTCTATATCAATATTCCGTTTTGTCCTTCTATCTGCCTCTATTGCACGTTCGGTTCGAATCCGGTCGGGCAGTGCCGGGATCTGGTCGATCCATATCTTGCGGCTCTGAAAAAAGAACTGCTTGCGATCCGGAGCCTGGCAGGTGAAAAAAAACTGACCTCCGTTTACATTGGCGGCGGAACGCCGACATCGATCCGCCCGGATCAGATGGATGTTCTTCTGAGATTTCTCGCGGAAACTTTTCCGATGGAGGAGACCTGTGAATTTACGGTTGAAGCGGGGAGGCCGGACACGATCACGGAAGAGATGCTCCGGGTGCTGAAAAAGCACAGGGTCACGCGGATCTCGATCAACCCGCAGACGATGAACCAGCGGACACTGGATCTGATCGGACGGCGTCATACGGCCGGGGACATTGTTCGGGCGTTTTTCCTCGCCAGGGAGGCCGGATTCGACAATATTAACATGGATATCATCGTCGGTCTTCCGGGAGAGGGTGAGGAAGAGGTGAACCGGACGCTTGAAGCGGTCCGGGAACTGAAGCCGGACGGATTCACCGTGCATTCGCTGGCGCTGAAGCGCGCCGCAAGGCTCAATCTGTTCCGCGATGTGTACGCTCCGATTTCCTTTGAAAACAGCGATGCGATCATGAACCGGACGGCAGAGAGCGCGAACCTTCTCGGGATGCATCCGTATTATCTTTACCGCCAGAAAAACATGGCGGGAAATTTTGAAAACGTCGGCTACTCGCGGCCGGGCCGTGAGTGCCTGTACAATATATTGATCATGGAAGAGAAGCAGACCGTCCTCGCGGCGGGCTGCGGGGCGTCATCGAAATTCGTCCGGGGAGACGGGAGAATCGATCGGGCGGCAAACGTCAAAAGTCTGACCGATTACCTGAACCGGACCGATGAGATGATCAGCCGGAAGCTCGCGGCGGCGCGGGCATCAGGGCTCTTCTGATAAGAGCGTCTGGATCTACAGTAAGGAGAAATAAATTATGGCACTGAAGAAAAAACCGGTAACAGGAATGAAGGATATTCTTCCCCGTGAGATGGAGGTCCGCGATTACGTGATCAGCCTGATCAAGAAGACGTATGCTTCTTTTGGATTTACCTCGATCGAGACGCCCTGCGTCGAGCATATCGAGAATCTGAACAGCAAATCGGGCGGTGAGAATGAGAAACTCATCTTCAAGATCCTGAAGCGGGGAGAAAAACTGCGGATTCAGGACGCAAAGGAGGAGCTGGATCTCGTCGACGGGGGACTTCGTTATGATCTGACCGTTCCGCTGTGCAGATATTACTCGAACAATGCGGCCGATCTTCCGTCCCCGTTCAAGGCGCTCCAGATGGGAAATGTCTGGAGGGCGGACCGGCCGCAGAGGGGGCGCTACCGCCAGTTTATGCAGTGTGATATCGATATTCTGGGGGAGGGTTCAAATCTTGCGGAGATCGAGCTGATTACCGCCACGACGACGCTCTTGGGAAAACTGGATTTTTCCCGCTTCACGATCCGGATCAATGACCGGCGCATCCTCAAGGCGATGGCGGGAAGCTGCGGATTCCCGGAAGAATCCTGGGACGATGTGTTCATCACGCTTGATAAGATGGACAAGATCGGAGAGGACGGCGTCGCGGAGGATCTGATGAGTCAGGGATTCTCGAAGGAATCGGTCGACAAGTATATGGAGCTGTTTCATATCGCGACTCCGGACACGGCAGGTGTTCTCGCTCTGCGCGACCGTCTGGCCGGCTATCTTGATCCGGAGTACGCGGATGGTCTGGTTCAGATCATGGAAAGCGTCGACGCGGTGAAGACCGCAGATTTCAGGATCGCTTTTGATCCGACGCTTGTGCGCGGTATGTCGTACTATACCGGGCCGATCTTTGAGATCGCGATGGATGAATACGGCGGGTCCGTCGGAGGAGGCGGCCGCTACGACGGAATGATCGAAAAATTCATCGGTCAAAGTGTTCCGGCATGCGGATTTTCCATCGGATTCGAGCGGATCATCATGCTGCTTCTCGAGCGTGATTTCCAGATTCCGGAGAGTCCGAAGAAAAAAGCGTACCTGCTTGACCGGAAGCTTTCTCCGGAACAGGTCCGCGGCGCGGTCGCGGATGCGATGAAGGAACGCGCGTCGGGTACCGCGGTCAATGTACTTGTGATGAAGAAAAATAAAAAATTCCAGAAGCAGCAGCTTGAAGAAGAAGGATATACGGATATTGTTGAAGTCTTTGCCTGACACGGCATGGAAGAGTTCGCGGAATAGTTTCCAGGGAGATAAAAGATGGCAGAATCGATGAAGGGTATGAAGCGTACCTGCCGGTGCGCGGAAATTACAGAAGATTGGATCGGAAAAGAAGTCACACTGATGGGCTGGGTTCAGAAGAGCCGCAACAAAGGCGGTATCGTGTTCGTCGATCTTCGTGACCGCAGCGGCATCATGCAGCTGATTTTCGACAGCAGCGTGGTGGATGCGGAATGCGCGGAGAAGGCGGCGGGCCTGCGAAGCGAGTATGTGATCGCGGTAAAAGGTACGGTTCAGAAGCGGGCGGGTGCGGTCAATGAAAAGCTGACGACCGGTACGATGGAGGTTCAGGCAAATTACCTGCGTATCCTCGCCGAGGCGGAAACGCCGCCGTTCCCGGTGGAGGAGAACAGCAAGACAAGAGACGAGGTCCGTCTGAAATACCGGTACCTTGACCTGCGCCGCCCGGATATGCAGCGAAATCTGATACTCCGCTCCAAAATCGCGTATCTGACGCGGGAGTTTTTCCATAAGGAAGGATTTCTGGAGATCGAGACGCCGATGCTCGGCAAGAGCACGCCGGAAGGAGCGCGCGATTACCTTGTGCCGAGCCGTGTCCATCCGGGCAGTTTTTATGCGCTTCCGCAGTCTCCCCAGCTGTTCAAGCAGCTCCTGATGTGCTCGGGCTATGACCGCTATATTCAGATTGCCCGCTGCTTCCGTGACGAGGATTTAAGAGCGGACCGTCAGCCGGAATTCACGCAGATCGATATGGAGCTCTCGTTTGTAGATGTCGACGACGTGATCGATGTCAACGAGAGATACCTGCAGTATCTTTTCAAGGAGGCGCTTGGCGTCGATGTGAAGCTTCCGATCCGGCGTATGACCTGGCAGGAGGCGATGGATCGTTTCGGTTCGGACAAGCCGGATCTCCGGTTCGGAATGGAACTGCATGACGTATCGGATATCGTCCGCGACTCGGAATTTGCGGTGTTCAAAAAGGCCCTTGAGAAGCGAGACGGCTCCGTCCGCGGAATCAACGCGAAGGGACAGGGCGGCCTTGCGAGAAAGAAGATCGACAAGCTCGTGGAGTTCGCAAAAGGCTGCGGAGCCGGCGGATTGATGTACATCGCGCTTCATGAGGACGGGACGGTGAAATCCTCCTTCGGAAAATTCATGACGGACGCGGAGATGGACGCGCTCGTGAAAGCACTGGACGGGCAGCCGGGAGATCTTCTTCTCTTTGCGGCGGACCGCAACAAGATCGTATGGAACGTGCTCGGCGCTCTGCGCCTGCAGTTCGCAGAGCAGATGGGACTGCTCGATCCGAAGGAGTTCTGCTTTGTCTGGATCACCGAATTTCCGCTCCTCGAGTGGTCGGATGAGGAAAACCGCTACATGGCGATGCACCATCCGTTCACGATGCCGATGGAAGAGGACTGGGATCAGATCGATTCCGACCCGGGCAGCGTCCGGGCGAAGGCATATGATATTGTCCTGAATGGTAATGAGATCGGAGGAGGTTCTGTCCGAATCCACCAGAATGATATTCAGGAGAAGATGTTTGAGGTGCTCGGATTTACGAAGGAGCAGGCATGGGAGCAGTTCAGCTTCCTTCTGACGGCATTTAAATACGGGGTTCCGCCGCACGCAGGACTTGCTTACGGTCTGGACCGTCTCGTCATGCTGATGGCGGGAGCGGATACGATCCGCGACGTCATCGCTTTCCCGAAAGTGAAGGATGCCTCCTGTCTGATGACAGAGGCGCCGTCGCCGGTGGCGCAGAAGCAGCTGGATGAGCTCGGCATCGAGATCAGCGAATGTGCAGAAGGGGCACAGAATCAGGGCGAATCATAAGAATGAAGAAGGAAACATTCACATATCCGTCGAGGGATCAGAAGACGCAGCTTCACGCAGTGCGCTGGATCCCCGACGGCGCCGTCTGCGGAATCGTTCAGATCTGTCACGGTCTGTTTACATGTGCGGAGCGTTACAGCTGCTTCGCGGAAGAACTTGCGGACCGCGGTTTCTATGTGGTCGGGCAGGATATGCTCGGATTCGGGAAATCGGTCGCGGACGCCGGAAGCTACGGATTTTTTACGGATGAGAAGGGCGATGAGTGCCTGCTCACAGATATGCGCAATCTTTTCCTGATGACCGAAGAGCAGTATCCGGATAAGCCGTATTTTATGTTCGGACAGGGAATGGGATCCGTTCTCCTTCAGCAGTACATCACGATTTTCGGTGATGAACTGAACGGGGTGATCCTTTCGGGAACGCTGCGGATGTCTCCGAAGAAGCTGCGTTCAATGAAATGGCATCTGCGACTGTTGGGAAAGTCGAAGCTCCGGAACCGTGCGGATGAAAAACTGAAAAACGCGCTGTTCGGTGAGGCACAGAAGGGAGCGCCGGAGTCGCGATTTGCCTGGATGACGAAAAATGAGACGATGGCGGAGGCGGCAGAGCAGGATCCGGCCAATCAGGAGGATCTTACGCTGAATGTGTACAATGAACTTCTGCGCGCCGTCGACTGGACCCAGAATAATCAGTACCTGAAGCGGATCGCCGGCGGCCTGCCGATTTTGCTCATCGGAGGCCGCGAGGACAGGATGACAAACGGCGGGGAGGATCTCCGGACGCTCTATGTCTCCTATCTTCAGAACCGGATCACAGATGTCGTCGTGAAGCTCTATCCCGGCGACCGGGGTGACCTTCTGGTCGAACCGGATCATCAGACCGTCACATCGGATATTCTGACATGGCTTGCTGCCCGTGCGAAACGCGGCCGCTGACCGGGAGCTGCGGTCTTCCCGGAGAGTTCCTGCCCGGAATGCGGCGCAGAAGATTTACATACCGAGCGTCTCGCCGACAAGGATGACGCAGATCCGTCCTTTCTCCTTTGAGTGGCGGGTGATCACTTCCTGACAGCAAATGCAGTCTGCACTGTGACAGTCTCCGCAGATCCCGGATACCGTACAGGGAGTCTTCAGGCCGAGCCGGATGCAGTTTTCGGGGGCGGATGTGCTGCGAATTTTCCGGAGCGCATCCGGAACCGTATCGGCCAGTTTATTCATGCCTGCGACGACGATGACGTGGCGGGGACCGAATGAAAGAGCAGCGACGCGGTTTCCGTTTCCGTCGATATTGACGAGCTCGCCGTCTTTTGTGAAGGCATTTGTGCTCATCAGGAAATAGTCGGCGTTGAAACATTCGCGCATGATCTGAAACCGCTCTTCGCGCGACTGTGCCGTATCGCGGTCAATTTTGCGGTAAGGACCGTCTTTTACCGCGTCCAGGATGCCGGTTTCGCTGATCGTCTGCGAGCCGCCCCATCCGACGGAAGATCCTTCCGGGATAAGAGAAAGGACGAAATTTTTCGCTTCGTCTGCCGTATCGCAGTAGACAGCCTCCATGCCCCGGCGGATGAAATTTCGGAGAATTGATTTTCCGAGGAGCCGATAGCGCTCCTTTCTGTACTCAGATGAATTCATAAGAATACCTCCCTTGTGAGGACCGGACGATTCCGGTGTTTTTCTTTTATTATAACAGATCATGGCATCCGATATCTCTGGAAGGAGCAAATGAAATAATGAATATTTTGTTTTTTCTGACGCCGAAGCAGGAGACCGCATTTGTGTTCAACGACTGTACGATCCAGGAGGCGATCGACGAGATGGAAAATTACCGTTATACGGCGGTGCCGCTGCTTGACCGCGGCGGGAAGTACGTCGGGACGCTCACAGAAGGCGATCTGCTCCGAAAACTACAGGAAGATATTCACGAGAATATCAGCGCGGTCGGTAAGGAACGGATCTCAAAGGTGCGGCGCAGATGGCAGTATCAGCCGGTGCGCGTGGGAGCGGATATCGGCGATCTTGTGACCCGCGCGATGAATCAGAATTTCGTTCCGGTCGTTGATGACAAGGATGTATTTATCGGTATCGTACCAAGAAAAGCGATTATCGAATACTGCTACAGAAACAGTACATTAGGGGAAAAGAATGAAAAGAATCATTGAAAGAATCGAGGAGGAAGCGGCACGCGGATTTGAGAGCGCCGGATTCAATCCGAAATACGCGAAAGTAACGCTGTCAAACCGTCCGGATCTCGCTGAATATCAGTGCAACGGCGCGATGGCTGCGAAAAAAGAGTACGGAACGGCGCCGCGTAAGATCGCGGAGGCGGTTGCGGAGGCACTTGCGGACAGTGACGTGTTCTCGGAAGTGAGCGTCGCGGGTCCCGGATTTATCAATCTGAAGCTGAAAAGGACCTTCCTTTCGCAGTATCTGCGTGATATGGGGAATGACGGGGAACTTTCGCTGAATATGGCGGAAAATCCGGAGACGATCATCATTGATTACGGCGGCCCGAACGTGGCGAAACCGCTTCACGTCGGCCATCTCCGTTCCGCGATCATCGGAGAGAGCATCAAGCGGATGGGAAGACGGCTCGGGCATAAAGTGATCGGAGATGTTCATCTCGGCGACTGGGGCCTGCAGATGGGTCTGATAATCACCGAGCTTCACGAACGCCGGCCGGATCTTGTGTACTTTGATGAGAATTATACCGGAGAATATCCGGCGGAAGCTCCGTTTACGATCAGCGAGCTGGAAGAGATCTATCCGGCGGCCAGTGCGCGCTCAAAGGAAGATGAGGCGTACAAGGCGAAGGCGTTGCAGGCGACCCATGAACTCCAGGAAGGATGCCGCGGCTATAAGGCGCTCTGGCAGCATATCATGGAAGTGTCTGTCACGGATCTGAAGAAAAACTATAAGCGGCTGGACGTCGAATTTGATCTCTGGAAGAAGGAGTCCGACGCGCAGCCTTACATCCCGGATATGATTCAGAAGATGAAGGATGAGGGACTTGCGTACGAGGACGACGGAGCCCTGATCGTCGATGTCGCCAGCGAGAGCGATACGAAAACCGTACCGCCGTGCATCCTTCTGAAATCAGACGGGGCGTCTCTCTACACGACGACCGATCTGGCGACGATCGTTGAACGGATGAAGCTGTTCAGTCCGGATGAGATCCTGTACGTCGTCGACAAACGGCAGGAGATGCATTTCATCCAGGTCTTCCGATGTGCGCGAAAGGCCGGGATCGTTTCGGATGATGTGAAGCTCTCCTTCCTCGGCTTCGGCACGATGAACGGGAAGGACGGTAAGCCGTTCAAGACGAGAGAGGGCGGCGTCATGCGTCTTGAGACCCTGATCGACGACATTGACGCGGAAATGTACAAGAAGATCGTCGAGAACCGCAGCGTACGCGACAAGGATGCGGAAGAAACCGCGGAGACGGTCGGCCTTGCGGCGATCAAGTACGGCGATCTTTCAAACCAGGCATCCAAGGATTACATTTTTGATATCGACCGGTTTACATCCTTTGAAGGCAACACCGGGCCGTACATCCTCTATACGATCGTCCGGATCAAGTCGATCCTGAGCCGCTACCGTGAAGAGGGAGGGACCGGGAACGGTCCGATTCTGGAGCCCGCGTCTGACGGTGAAAAAACGCTGATGCTTCAGCTTTCCCGTTATAACGAGGCCTTTGAAAATGCCTTCGCAGAGCGTGCCCCGCACAGACTCTGTGCCTACATTTACGAGCTGTCAAATGATCTGAACAGCTTTTACCATGAAACAAAGATTCTTTCGGAGGAGAATGAGGAGCAGAAGCGTTCGTGGATCGCGCTGCTTGATCTGACCATGCGCGTCCTTGAAGATGCGATCAACGCGCTGGGATTTTCCGCTCCGGACCGTATGTGACAAGATGATAATCTCAGGAAGAAATCAAATCATGGATCAGGCCGGACATTACAGGGGACTCGCACTCTTTGATCTGGATGGAACGCTGACCGAGAGCGGACCGGGTATCATGAGAAGTATCGAGGCGGCACTTCAAAAACAGGGAATCACCGACTACACGGAAGAACAGATCCGCGCCTGCGTCGGGCCGCCACTGTACGATTCGTTCCGTGATGTGTTCGGAATGAACGGCGCGGCCGTCGAACAGGCGGTGGCGGATTATCGGGAGAGGTACGGCCGCGTCGGGATCTTTGAGAACCGCGTGTACGACGGCGTCAGAGAGATGCTGGATTCCCTTGCCGCAGGCGGGATTCTCACAGGACTGGCCTCATCGAAACCGGAATTTTATGTGCGCCGGATCCTGGAATACTTCCATCTGGATCCATTTTTTCCGGTCGTCGCGGGGGCGACCGTGGATGAGAAACTCGTCGAAAAACCGGATATAATTCATCTGGCAATCGGGCGCGCAGAACCGTTTTTTCCGGAAGGAAAACTGACAGGGAACCGGATCTGGATGTCCGGGGACCGGTTTTATGACGTAAATGGTGCAAAAACGTGCGGAATCCGGTGTGTCGGCGTCACCTACGGGTACGGGAGCCGGAAAGAACTGGAAGATGCGGGAGCAGATGCGATCGCTGCCTCGCCGGATGAGCTGGGAAGAATTTTGCTCGGAAAATTCCGGGAAGAGGAGAAACGGAGGGACGATGAGCAGATGGGCTAAAATCCGGGACTGCCTGTATCCCCTGATCTCGTTCCTTCTGATCATGGCGATGGCGGCGATGGTCGTATCGATGATCTGCGCCGTCGCCACAGGAGAATACGACCTGAATTCGCCGAAACTCAAAGCGATGCCGCTTCTGGTGAATCTTCTGTATTATAGTTTTAATCTGTTTTATCAGAGAAAATACTTCCGGCAGGATGAGGAACGTTTTTTCCATGATCGAAAGCGTGTTTCTCCGACTGTGCTGTTCTTCGCGGCACTTCTTTGTGCCTGCGCCGGTGAGCTTCTCGTTTCCGTCATTTATGCTTTCGATATTCCGAAAGTGTTCCCCCGTTATTCCGGTCTCGCCGCAGCGTCCTTCGAAGGCCAGAATCTATTTCTTCTGATTGCGGCGTCTGTCATCCTGGCTCCCCTCTCAGAGGAACTGATTTTCCGGGGGATGTTGTACCGGAGGATCCGGAGCTATCTGGGAGTGCCGGCGGCTGTTTTTCTGTCCGCGGCCGCGTTCGGAATCTATCACGCAAATGTAGTTCAGTTCCTTTACGCGGCGCTGCTCGGAATCCTCCTCGCGCTGCTCTATGAGAAGACGCGGGCGCTGATCGTTCCGGTAATCGGACACGCGGCGGCAAATGCGGCCGAGATTCTCCGTGACCGGCTCGAGATTCCCGCCGCCACTCCGGCTGTGACCGGAGCCGAGGCGGCGGCTGCCGTCCTGGCCATCGTCATTCTGCTCCATTACTTTGGAAAGACGGACAGAAACGAATAGTCCGGTTTCGGCGGGATAGACGGTATCTCACGAAGTACTTGCCCGCTGCCATGTCCTATGGTACAATAACTCATGTTGCACTAAAAGCACGCATGCTGATTCTGCGGTATGGTGCCCGGTACGGGTTTGCTGCGGAAACTGATACATGCGGAAGACAAACCTAAAGGAGAAAAGCAATGAGTGTTATTTCTATGAAACAGTTACTTGAAGCAGGCGTCCACTTCGGACATCTCACCAGAAGATGGAACCCCAAGATGGCTCCGTACATCTATACAGAGCGCAACGGGATCTACATCATCGACCTTCAGAAATCCGTCGGAATGATCGACGACGCATACAAGGCAGTCGTTGATATCGTCGCGGACGGCGGCACGATTCTTTTCGTCGGAACGAAGAAGCAGGCGCAGGAGACCGTAGCAGCAGAAGCAAAGCGCTGCGGTATGTATTACGTCAATGAGAGATGGCTCGGCGGAATGCTGACGAACTTCAAGACCATCAAGAGCAGAATCCAGAGACTGAAAGACATCGAGAAGATGGAAGAAGACGGTACGTTCGACGTACTGCCGAAAAAGGAAGTCATCGGTCTGAAGAAAGAGCAGGAGAAGCTGGAGAAGAACCTCGGCGGAATCAAAGAGATGAAGAGACTGCCGGATGCGATCTTCGTCGTTGATCCGAAGAAAGAGCACATCTGTGTTCAGGAGGCTCACGCTCTCGGTATCACTCTGATCGGAATCTGCGATACAAACTGCGATCCGGAAGAGCTCGACTACGTCATCCCGGGAAATGATGACGCGATCCGTGCCGTCAAACTGCTTGTTTCCAAGATGGCGGATGCTGTCATCGAGGCAAAGCAGGGAATGGCTGCCGACGTTCAGGATGAGCAGGCGGAAGAGGATGCTGCCGTTGCGGCCGAGTCTGCAGAGCAGTAATAAACCACAGAGAACAGCATTCATCATAAAGGGAGAATAAGACTATGGCGATTACAGCTGCACAGGTAAAGGAATTAAGAGAGATCACCGGCGCAGGAATGATGGACTGCAAAAAAGCCCTGACCGAGACCGGCGGCGATATGGATAAAGCGGTTGAATACCTTCGCGAGAACGGAAAAGCATCCGCGCAGAAAAAAGCGGGACGTATTGCGGCAGAGGGTATCGTTATGCTGAAGACGTCGGACGACAAGAAAAAGGGAGTTGCTGTCGAAGTAAACTCCGAGACCGACTTTGTGGCACAGAACGCAAAGTTCCGCGGTTATGTAGCGGAAGTCTGCGATCAGGCGCTTGATACGGCTGCTCCTGACATCGATGCGTTCCTTGCAGAGCCGTGGAAGGCAGATCCGTCGAAAACCGTCAAGGATGCGCTGGACGATGAGATCGCGATCATCAGCGAGAATATGCATATCAGACGGTTCGCGCAGGTTGAGGAGCCGAACGGCTTCGTCGCTGCCTATACTCATATGGATGGTAAAATCGGCGTGCTTGTCGATGTCGAGACCGATGTCGTCAATGATGCGATCGAAGAGATGGGAAAGAACGTCGCGATGCAGGTCGCTGCGATGAGACCGCAGTATACCTCCAATAACGAGGTTCCGGGCGATTATATCGAGCATGAGAAGGAGATCCTTCTCGCTGCGATCAAGAACGATCCGAAGGAGTCCCAGAAACCGGAGAAAGTCATCAACGGTATCGTGATGGGCCGTATCAACAAAGAGCTCAAAGACATCGTTCTTCTTGATCAGGTCTACGTGAAGGCGGAGGACGGAAAACAGTCCATCGCAAAATACGTCGAGCAGGTAGCGAAAGAGAACGGAGCGAAGATCGCGATCAAGGGATTTGTCCGTTATGAGACTGGCGAGGGCCTTGAGAAGAAAGAAGAGAACTTCGCCGAGGAAGTTGCAAAGCAGGCAAGGGGCTGATCTGGAAAAGTCCGTGAAGGGAGCGCCTATGTTTTGTCCAAATTGCGGAACTAAAAATGAAGACGGCGCTGTTTTCTGCGTAAATTGCGGTCACCGTCTGGGCCGGATTGAAACACCGCGGGAGGCTGCGGCAGAAGAACCCGGAGCAGAACCGCAGGAGACTGCGGAGGAAGGCGTCGGAGCGGAACCGCAGGAGACTGCGGAGGAAGGCGTCGGAGCAGAACCGCAGGAGACTGTGGAGGAAGACGCAGAACCGGAGTCGCGGGAAGCTGAGAAAGCTGCAGATATACCTGCGGCGGAAGACGCAAATCCGGTCCGGGATACCGATGCGATCAGCGGATCTGCGGACCCGGGACGGGACGGTTATAGCAGGGAAGACGCGGCGAACTATCGCAATCCGCATCCGAACCTCAGCAGAGGGCAGGCAAATGGCTTCAGCGAGGAGCGGGAGGAATACGAGGCTGAGAATTATTACGATCAGGACGAAACGAAGTCCGGTTATCAGTCTCCTTACGCGATTGAAAATGATGAGGAGTACCGCCGGACGATAGCAGAGCGGGCGGAGAACCGCAGACGCCAGCGAAATCAGCGTGTGATTCTGGGAGCGGTCATAGCGGGAATTGCGGTCCTGGCTGTGATCCTTGTTCTGGTTCTTGTTCAGCCGTCTTTTCTGCCGATATTTGGAGGAAGCGGCGGTTCGGACGCGCAGACGGCAGTCGCCGGTTCATCCGCTGAGATTGATAAATCGGCGGCAGCGGTGACATCGACACCGTCCGCCACACCGACACCGACGGCCACACCGTCCGCTGCGCCGACACCGACGGTGACTTCGGCGATTACTGCGACGCCGACCCCGGAATCATCTGCAGCAGCGCCGACCGCGACGCCGAAAGCAAAACCGGCGACAGCGTCCAAAATTACCGCGACACCGGCGCCTGCGAAGGCGGCGGAGCAAAGCGGAACGTATATTCTTCCGGACAGCGGATCACGCGTTTACAGTCTGGATGAACTGAGAAGTTACTCGTCATCGACGCTGCAGATGGCGATCAATGAGATGTACGCGAAGCGAGGCTACAAGTTCTATGATTCCAGTGTTCAGGAATATTTCAATTCGCAGAGCTGGTATCATGCGAATGACAGCCTGGGTTATGCGAAAGATCTGAAAACAAATCCGCTCAGTGCGACGGAGCAGGAGAACATCAAACAGATCCGGGCGATACAGAACGGCGGCTGATGTTATTATTGAATTGAAAAGGGGCTTTCCTCACGCGGGCAGACATGTGAGGAAAGCCCCTTTATTTAATCGGTCAGGCCGCCTTTCGAAACAGTTTTCTGAAGATCCATCTTCCTGCGGGACCTGCGAAGAAAATCTGCCAGCAAAGAGCCATCGGAAAATTGATCACCGCGGTCTGGAGCCAGACGCCGATCAGTCCCGCTTTCTGGAAGTCCTTGAACAGAAATGTTGCGATCAGGCTCATCGTCGGACACATCAGGCAGACGGTCAGTGAGCAGCGGATCAGCAATATGAAGAAGAATGGCATTTCTTTTGTGGTTACTCGGCGGGTAAGTGCCATCACAGGACGTTCCATGACAAACAGTTCCAGAATGATGGCTATCGGCCACATTATCCGGAGTTCTCCGAACGCCATCAATAATACGTGATCGGTCATACCGCCGATATTGATGGCGATGTTGTAGCAGATCATCGCGTAAACCATGAGAAAGGCCATGATAACAGTAAAAATAAAGTTCTCAGATTTTGATTCGGGCATAAAAAACTCCTCTCATGAATGACGTGTTGTTCGTTATCACCGGGAGGAGTGTACGTTTCCAATTTTACCGTTCCAATATTGCCTGTACATCCTATCACAGTTTTCCGCAGGATGTAAAGGAGTTCTTTTTCAGATCGTCCGATTAAAATCCCCAGACATATCCGGTCATCGCCATGGATCCGAGATTACAGACTTTGTTGAATGCCGCGGCATCATCATCGCCGGCCGCGCCGAGGCAGTAGAGAAGAGGGAGAAAATGATCCGGTGTCGGCACCGCATATCCGGCGTCCGGATGCATTCCGTATTGGACAACCGCTTCCTTTCTTCCGGAAATGACCGCATCGGTGATGAAGTCGTTGAACCGGACGGCAGCCGCTGTACCTCCGCCGTTATCCCAGTCGACAAGCATGAGATTGTGTACGACGTTGCCACTTCCGAGGATAAGATATCCTTCATCGCGCAGCCCGTGCAGCTTCCTGCCCAACTCGAAGCTCTCCGCCGCGGAAAGGCGACGGTTCACGGAAAGCTGGACGACAGGGATATCCGCCTCCGGAAACATATGCACGAGAACCGTCCATGTTCCGTGATCAATTCCCCAGGAATCATTTACAGAGACGGAGCTTCCCAGCGCGGTCTGTACCGCTCTTGTGAGATCCGGAGAGCCGACGGCCGGATACTTTACCTCGTAGAGCTCTTTCGGGAATCCGTACATATCATAGATTTGTTCCGGTCTGGCCGCGTTCTGCACATAGGTGCCGTCCACGTACCAGTGTCCGGAAATGGCGAGAATGGCTTTGGGCTTTCCGTACGTTTCGGCCAATTCCCGCCCGATCCGTTTCATCTCGTGTGTAATCTCGTTGTCCGCGAGCGCAATCATCGGGCTTCCGTGTCCGGAAAAAATGACCGGCATTCTTTTCTTATTCATAGTGTTCATTACCTTTCACAAAACTTTAAAAATTATACTTGCGTTTGATTTACAATTTTTGTATCTTTAATATAGTTATTTATAAAATTTTGCGCAAGTAGGATTTTTTACTTGAGCAGGTATGTTTTGCCATAGAATTGAGGAATGACATGAAAAAAGAACGGTGCGAGGAAGCGGGAAAGTACGGAATCTGTCCTTATGTGACGGCCCAGCAGCTGCTGTCCGGAAAATGGGCGATTCTCATTCTGCATGAGCTTGCGGAGGGTCCCCGGAGGTTCGGGGAGCTTCAGCGCGGCATTGATGTCACACAGGCGACGCTCTCTTCCCAGCTGAAAAAAATGGAACAGGAAGGCCTGATCACGCGGACGGTTTATCCGGAAGTACCGCCCCGCGTGGAATATGCACTGACCGCCATCGGAAGAGAATTCGGGCCGGTTTTGTCCGATATCGAAAAATGGGGAAACAAATATATCGCCTTTTTACAGGAAAAGAACGGAAGATCTGGTGAAAAAAAATGCGCAGAAAGACAGAAATGATAGAAAACGGTCTGTTTCTCTCAAAAAGAAAGAAACGGGCCGTCTTATGGAGAAAATGCATCACACAAAACAGCATCTCGTGACAGATGCTGTTTTGTGCTGTATAATTCTCTGAGAACTGAAAGTATCTGCATGTTTTCACACAAGGGAGGTTCACTCTTGGAACAGGAAAAAATCAT
>CADBRN010000029.1 GCA_902797025.1 uncultured Lachnospiraceae bacterium | reverse complement strand
GGCCTGGTTCTTCCGGAGCTGGACGGCAAGCTGAACGGCGCTGCACAGCGTGTTCCGACCGCTACCGGTTCCACCACCATTCTTGATGCGATCGTCGACAAAGAGGTAACGGTAGAGCAGGTCAACGCTCAGATGAAGGCTGAGGAGACCGAGTCCTTCGAGTACAACGAGGACGAGATCGTTTCTTCCGATATCATCAACAGCACCGCTGGTTCCATCTTCGATGCGACCCAGACAAAGGTTCTGCCGATGCCGGGTGGAAAGACCCTCGTTCAGGTAGTTTCCTGGTATGATAATGAGAACTCCTACACGAGCCAGATGGTCCGCACGATCAAATACTTCGGTTCTCTGATCAGCAAATAATTCATTCCTTATCGGGTGAATCATACGTAGAAAGACTAAGAGGTCCGGTCCTTTAATCAGGACCCGGCCTCTTTCTTTTAAGGAGGAAATCAGAATGGCAGAATTAAACAAAAAATCCGTGGATGATTTTGACGCGAAGGGCAGAAGAGTTCTGGTCCGCTGCGATTTCAATGTCCCGATGAAGGATGGAAAGATCAGCGATGATACCCGTATCGTCGCGGCGCTTCCGACGATTAAAAAACTGATCGGAGAGGGTGCGAAGGTGATCCTCTGCTCCCACCTGGGAAAAGTGAAGAACGGTCCGAACGAGGGGGAGTCGCTTGCGGCAGTTGGGAAAGCTCTGTCCGATAAGCTCGGTCAGGATGTAAAATTTGTCGCGGACTATCACGTGACGGGCGATGAGGCGACGAAGGCGGTTTCTGAGATGAAGGATGGGGACGTCGTTCTCCTGCAGAACACCCGCTTCAGAGGAAAAGAGGAGACAAAGCCGCAGGAGGCCGGCGAGCAGTTCGCAAAAGAGCTCGCGGATCTGGCGGATGATTATGTATGCGATGCCTTTGGCTCCGCTCACAGAGCACACGCTTCCGTATCGGTCGTCACGAAGTACATCCGTGAAAAAGGCGGAAACTGTGCGGTCGGCTATCTGATGCAGAAGGAGATCCGGTTCCTCGGTAACGCGGTTGAGAATCCGGTCCGCCCGTTTGTGGCGATCCTCGGCGGAGCGAAGGTTGCGGATAAGCTGAATGTCATCTCCAATCTGCTTGAGAAGTGCGATACGCTGATCATCGGCGGCGGTATGGCCTACACCTTCGTCAAGGCGCAGGGCAATGAGATCGGAACGTCTCTGTGCGATGAGTCGAAGCTGGACTACTGTAAGGAAATGATCGAAAAGGCGGAGAAGCTCGGCAAAAAACTGCTTCTTCCGGTGGACGCGGTTACGACCGACCATTTCCCGGATCCGATTGACGATGCAGAGATCGGAACGCAGATCGTCGATATCGACAAGATCCCGGCTGACCGCATGGGTATGGACATCGGACCGAAGACGATTGAGATGTACACCGAGGCGGTCAAGACCGCAAAAACCGTCGTATGGAACGGACCGATGGGCGTGTTTGAAAACCCGGTTCTCGCGAAGGGCACGAAGGCGGTCGCTGCGGCACTTGCCGAGACTGATGCGACGACGATCATCGGCGGCGGAGATTCTGCTTCTGCTGTCAAGCATCTTGGTTATGCGGACAAAATGAGCCACATCTCCACCGGCGGCGGCGCTTCCCTTGAGTTCCTCGAGGGTAAGGCACTTCCGGGTGTCGTATCTGCGGACGACAAATAAGGAATGAATCAGGGCTGCCGTCTTCACTTTAGCGGCAGCCCATCTTCCGTGACGGGAATTTTTGTATTATAATAAGATAAGTCTGTAAAACGAAGGGATGCGTTCCCGAATTTAAAGGAGGCCACACCATGGCAAGAAGAAAAATCATTGCAGGTAACTGGAAAATGAACATGACTCCGAGCGAAGCGCTCGCTCTGGTCGAGACTCTGAAACCGCTCGTTGACAACGCGGACGTGGATGTTGTTTACGGCGTTCCGGCGATCGATATCGTTCCGGTCGTAGAGGCGGTCAAGGGCACAAATGTCAAAGTCGCGGCTGAGAATATGTACTTCGAAGAGAAGGGCGCTTACACCGGTGAGATTTCTCCTGCTATGCTTGTAGACGCGGGTGTTTCGTATGTGATCCTCGGACATTCCGAGAGAAGAGGATATTTCTTCGAGACCAGCGAGGACATCAATAAAAAGATCCTGAAAGCATTTGAGCACGGTCTGACTCCGATCATGTGCTGCGGCGAGTCTCTTGAGCAGAGAGAGCAGGGAATTACCATGGAGTGGATCCGCCAGCAGGTTAAGGTCGGATTCCAGGGTGTGACAGCGGATCAGGCGAAGACCGCAGTCATCGCGTATGAGCCGATCTGGGCGATCGGAACAGGAAAGACCGCTACCGCGGATCAGGCTGAGGAAGTCTGCAAGGGTATCCGCGAGTGCATCGCTGAGATTTATGATCAGGCTACGGCTGACGCGATCCGCATCCAGTACGGCGGTTCTATGAAGGCTTCGAACTGCAAGGAGCTGCTTGCGAAGCCGGACATCGACGGCGGACTGATCGGCGGAGCTTCCCTGAAGGCGGAGTTCGGCGATATTGTCAACTATAATAAGTAATAAAGCAGGGAACCGAATGAAGAAAAATAACCGGTGCCGCATCTTTCGCGGACACCGGTTATTTTTTTTCGGATTTTTCTCCGGAGACACGTTTCCCGGCCGCATTTTTCTGTCCGTCAGATCGCCTGACCGAGGAACTGACTCTGATACAGATCGTAGTAGAATCCCTTCGCTGCCATGAGCTCCCGGTGCGTTCCCTGTTCTATGATATGACCGTCCTTCATAACGAGAATCACATCCGCGGAGCGGATCGTGGAGAGCCGGTGAGCTACAATAAAGCTGGTGTGTCCTTCCATCATGAGATTGAAGGCTTCCTGAATCTTCAGTTCGGTTCTGGTGTCGATCGAAGACGTCGCTTCATCCAGGATCAGCATTGACGGGTGGCACATCATGACCCGGGCGATGCAGAGCAGCTGTTTCTGTCCCTGGGAGAAATCCTCTCCGTTGTCAGAAACAGGCGTGTCGTAGCCTTTCGGAAGTTTCATGACGAAAGAATGGATATGGCAGGTCTTTGCGATGCGGATCATCTCCTCTTCGCTGACGGCCGGGTTTCCCATCGTGATGTTCTCCCGGATCGTTCCGGATTTCAGCCAGGTGTCCTGCAGGACCATTCCGTATCCGCCCCGGAGGGAATTTCTCGTGATTTTTCGGATATCGGTCCCGTCGACGGAGATGGATCCGCCCCGGACATCGTAAAACCGCATCAGCAGATTGATCAGAGTCGTCTTGCCGCAGCCGGTCGGACCGACGATCGCGATCTTCTGACCGGGCTTCGCCAGAAGCGACAGATTTTCGATCAACGGGGCATTTTCCGTGTAGGAGAAATTCACCCGGTCCAGAACAACCTCTCCCCGGAAGGTATCCGGCGCTGCCGCGTCCGCCGCATCCGGGATCTGCGCCGGCGTATCGATCAGTTCGAACACCCTGGCGGCGCAGGCGAGCGCGTTCTGCAGCTCCGTCACTACGCCGGAGATTTCATTGAAGGGTTTTGTGTACTGATTCGCGTAGCTCAGAAACGCGGTCAGCTGGCCGACCGTGAGGGAACCGTTGATCACGGAAAAGGCTCCGACGATGCCGACGCTTGTGTAAACCAGACTGTTCACAAACCGTGTCGCGGGGTTTGTGATGGAGGAGAAAAATACCGCCTTCAGCGTGGTGTCCGTCAGCCGGTCATTGATTTCGTCAAACTCGGCGATGACATGAGCTCTCTGATTGTATGCCTTGACGACTCTCTGGCCTTCCACCATCTCATTGATGAGTCCGGTCTGTTCTCCGCGGATCGCGGACTGTTTCCGGAACATGGAATACGTCCGTTTTGAGATAAATCCCGCGACAAAAAACGAAACCGGTGTGATGGCGACCACGGCGAGAGTGATTTTCGCATTGACTGACAGCATGAAGCAAAGGGTTCCGACAATCGTCACCACTCCGCTGAACAGCTGCGTAAATCCCATCAGAAGTCCGTCCGCAAACTGGTCCGCGTCCGCGATAACCCGGCTCTCGATATCGCCGTAGGGATGGGCGTCGATAAAGCTCAGCGGAAGTTTTTCGATCTTCTCAAAGGCGTCGTTGCGGATATCGCGCACCACATCGAAGGTCATCTTATTGTTGCAAAGGGTCATCAGCCACTGTCCGGCGCCGGTGATGGCTGCGCAGACGATAATTTTGACGATAATGCCCCGGACTCCGTAGAAATCCACCTTCCCTTTTCCGATCATGTAGTCCACGGACCGCCCGGTCAGCTTCGGAATATAAAGGGTCAGCAGCACGGTGAGGACTCCGAGAAACAGAGAGAGGAAGAGGTAGCCTCTGTATCTTCCGACATACCGGAAAATCCGGCGGAGCGTCGTCTTCTGGCCGGCATTCTTTTTGCTATTATTCATTGACAGCCTCCTTCGGGAACTGGGAATAGTAAATCTCCTGATACACCTCATTGGACTGAAGCAGCTCTTTGTGTGATCCTTTTCCGACCAGTTTTCCGTCATCGAGAACAAGAATCAGATCCGCATACTGAACAGAAGCCGCGCGCTGGGAGACGATGAAGGTTGTCATAGAATGACTCATCTTCCGGATCGCCAGGCGGAGCTTTGCGTCTGTCGCGAAGTCGAGGGCTGACGCACTGTCGTCGAGAATCAGAATATCCGGTTTTTTCATAAGAGCCCGGGCAATCGTCAGACGCTGGCGCTGGCCGCCGGAAAGATTGCGGCCGTTTTGTTCCAGCATATATCGGATCCCGCCCGGCTTTTTGTCTACATATTCTTTTGCCTGGGAAATTTCCAGCGCCTGTCTGAAATCCTGCTTTCCGGCATCCGCATCGCCCCACCGGAGATTGTCTTCGATGCTTCCCTTGAACAGCTCCGCTTTCTGAAGCACAATTCCGATATGGTTCCGAAGGGAAACCGCATTTACGTTCCGGACATCCTGCCCGAAGACGTCCACTTCCCCTTCCGTTACATCGTAGAAGCGGGGAATCAGGTTTACGAGCGAGGATTTTCCGCTTCCGGTTCCGCCGATGATTCCGACCGTCTGTCCCTGACTGACTTCGAAAGAAATGTGTTCCAGCGCATGTCCGGTGCTGCCCTGATAGGAGAGGGAAACATTCTTGAAGACGACGGCGGGAGCCGGATCACCGTCTGTATTCAGTTCCGCGCCGCCGTCCTTCATATCCGGCTGCACGGCAAGCACGGCCGCGATCCGGTCGCCGCAGGCCGCCGCTTTGGTGATCTGGATGATCAGATTTGCCAGCTTGATCAGTTCGACCAGAATCTGGGACATGTAGTTCAACAGTGCGACGACCTGACCTGCCTGCAGGATGCCTGTGTTGATCCGGAGGGCTCCGACATAGATCAGAGCGCAGGTGGAAAGATTGATGATCACGTAAGTCAGCGGATTCATCAGACCGGAGATCCGGCCCGCAAATTTCTGCGAAGCGGCGAGAATCCGGTTATTCTCCTGAAAATGCCTGGTCTCATCCGCTTCTTTCCGGAAGGCGCGGATCACGCGGACGCCGGTAAGATTTTCTCTTGTGCCGTTCATGATTTGGTCAAGGTTGGCCTGTACTTTTTTGTAGAGCGGCATGGTCGCCAGCATGATGCCGAAGATCACGGCGGACAGAACCGGGATCGTGATCACGAACAGGAGCGCGGCGTGTGCGTCCACGGTAAATGCCATTACCATCGCACCGAGTACGACGAAGGGGGAGCGCAGAAACAGCCGCAGGAACAGATTTACCCCGTTCTGCACCTGATTTACATCGCTGGTCAGCCGCGTGATCAGCGTATCGGTGCCGAACAGATCCATCTGGGAGAAGGTAAGGCTCTGAATCTTATCAAACAACGCATGCCGCAGCGCGCCTGCAAAACCGGTCGCAGCCTTTGCGGCGAAATACTGAGCGGTAATGGAGGCGGCCAGTCCGACGACTCCGAGCAGGACGAGTACAAGACACATGGATATGATGTAGTGACGGTCGTGATTCTGAATGCCGGTATCGATGACCGCCGCCATTACAAGAGGGACAAGAAGTTCAAAGGTCGCTTCCAGCATCTTGAACAGCGGGGCCAGGATCGATTCCTTCCGGTAATTCCTGAGATATACAAGCAGCGATTTCATAGGGTTCCTTTCTGTTTCTGAGATCAGATGTGTGCGGTTTCCGTGATTGTATCCGGATCATCGGTTCGTACTGTTTCCTATCGTATCACCGGATAAACTATATGAAAATAATTGATTTTATATTGAAACGATATGAAATTCGTATAGAATAAAGTTCAGAACCGGAAAACAACACCAGGATCCGGCACGGGAGGCGGCATGGAACTAAAACAGATGCGATACTATACGGTAATTGTGGAGGAAGGAACGTTTCAGGCAGCGGCCGGAAAGCTTCACATGACACAGCCGCCGCTGAGCGCTCAGATCCGGCAGCTTGAGGAGGAAATCGGAGCGCCGCTTCTGATCAGAGGGGCAAGGCACGTTCAGATGACGGAAACCGGGGAATTCTTTTATCATCGGGCGAAAAACATGCTGCAGCTGGCGGATGCGACGGAAAAAGAGCTGAGAGACCGCCGCACGGGGAAAAGCGGAACGATCCGGCTCGGCGTTATCTCCTCTTTATCCGGCAGCCTTATACGGCGATTCATCGGTCCGTTTTCGCTCCGCTATCCGGATGTGCATTTTGAACTGACTGAGTCCAATACGTATGAACTTCTGGATCGTCTGAATTCCGATCTGCTGGATATGGCACTTGTCAGGACTCCCTTCGGTAAAAATCCGTCCTGGCAGATTCGGGAACTCGACACGGAAGCGCTGTTTGCCGTCGGAATCTGGGACGGCGAAAAAGACTGCGTTCCGGCCGGATCATCCGGCACAGCTCCCTTTGGAAAGATCGGAACCGGCAGGACCGGCATGGATGAGATCCCGATGGAAGATCTGAGAGCACTGCCGCTTGTCATTTACCGGAGATGGAAAAAACTGCTGGATACGGCTTTTTCTGAAGCGGGCGGCATCCCGCGCTACTACTGCATCGCAGACGACGCCCGTACCTGCATCTCCTTTGCAAGAGCCGGGATGGGATACGCGATCGTCCCGCTGTCTGCCACGGATACCGAAGAGGATATCGCTGTTCCGCAGATCGCAGACACCGGCTGCCGGAGTACGGGTCGTTCCGGGCCTTCCTTCGGCATCCGGAAGATCATAAATCCGGTCATTTGTTCCACGATCTGCGCGGTCACAAGCAAAACCGCATATCGGTCGTCGGCACTGGAATTGTTCCTCGACACGATCGAAGAAGAACTTCGAGATCCGCAGTGACCTGATTCAAGACGCGAAAAACCGCGTAATGCCGGATCCCCGGTCAATACGCGGTTTAAGAAAAAGTGGAAACAACGGGGCTCGAACCCATGACCTTCTGGTTGTGACCCAGATGCTCTCCCAGCTGAGCTATGTTTCCGCAACACAATTAATATACCACGGGTCCGGATAAAATGCAATCCGTCGTTTTGCTTTGAAAATTATGAGCAAAACAGCGTTTTTACAGGAAAATTGACAGAAGTATTTCTTGACGCTCCAATTGGTAATAGGTAAAATGTGTAGTGGAGAAGAACAATTTAATAAAACAGCAGGAGGATTGTAGTAATATGGCAAAAAAATGGGTCTACTTATTCACCGAGGGCAACGCGAATATGCGGGAACTGCTCGGAGGAAAGGGCGCAAACCTTGCCGAGATGACAAATATCGGTCTGCCGGTTCCGCAGGGTTTCACGATCACAACAGAAGCTTGCACACAGTATTACGAGGATGGTCGTGAGATCAATGATGAGATTCGCGGGCAGATAACAGAGTATATCGGAAAGATGGAGGAAATCACCGGTAAAAAGTTCGGTGATATGAAGAATCCTCTGCTGGTTTCGGTACGTTCCGGCGCGAGAGCGTCTATGCCGGGCATGATGGACACGATCCTGAACCTCGGCCTGAATGAGGAAGTTGTCAATACACTGGCTGAACAGTCCGGGAACCCGCGCTGGGCATGGGACTGCTACAGAAGATTTATCCAGATGTATTCGGATGTCGTCATGGAAGTCGGAAAGAAGTACTTTGAGGAGCTGATCGACCGGATGAAGGCGGACCGCGGAGTGAAGCAGGACGTGGAGCTGACCGCGGACGATCTGAAAGAGCTGGCGAACCAGTTCAAGGAAGAGTACAAGAGCAAGATCGGCGAGCCGTTCCCGGATGATCCGAGAGAGCAGCTGATGGGTGCGATCAAAGCCGTCTTCCGCTCCTGGGACAATCCGCGCGCAAACGTGTACCGCCGCGACAATGATATCCCGTATTCCTGGGGAACCGCGGTCAATGTACAGTCCATGGCATTCGGAAATATGGGCGATGACTGCGGCACCGGCGTGGCATTCACGCGTGATCCGGCGACCGGAGCGAAGGGACTGTTCGGTGAGTTCCTCACGAATGCACAGGGCGAGGATGTTGTGGCAGGTGTCCGTACCCCGATGAAGATCACGGAGATGGAGCAGAAATTCCCGGAGGCATTTGCCCAGTTCAAGGATGTCTGCAAAACGCTGGAAGATCACTACAGAGATATGCAGGACATGGAGTTCACCGTTGAGCACGGTCATCTGTATATGCTGCAGACACGCAACGGAAAACGTACCGCACAGGCTGCTCTGAAGATTGCCTGCGATCTCGTTGACGAGGGAATGCGCACCGAGGAAGAGGCGGTTGCGATGATCGATCCGAGAAACCTTGACACCCTCCTGCATCCGCAGTTTGATCCGGCGGTTCTGAAAAAGGCCGTTCCGATGGGCAAGGGACTCGGCGCGTCGCCGGGCGCTGCCTGCGGAAAGATCGTCTTCAACGCGGACGATGCGGTTGAGTGGGCGAACCGCGGCGAGAAGGTCGTTCTCGTCCGTCTCGAGACCTCTCCGGAGGATATCACCGGAATGAAGTCCGCGCAGGGCATCCTGACGGTCCGCGGCGGCATGACGAGCCACGCTGCAGTCGTCGCCCGCGGAATGGGCGAATGCTGTGTCTCCGGATGCGGCGATATTGTCATGGACGAGGCAAACAAGAAATTTACGCTGGCGGGCAAGGAGTTCCATGAGGGAGACTACATCTCCATTGACGGAACGACCGGAAATATCTATGACGGCGTTATCGAGACCGTCGACGCCCAGGTTACCGGCGAGTTTGCGCGCATCATGGGGTGGGCGGACAAGTACAGAACGATGAAGGTCCGCACAAACGCGGATACTCCGGCGGACGCGAAGAGAGCCCATGAGCTCGGCGCCGAGGGTATCGGTCTGTGCCGTACCGAGCATATGTTCTTTGAGCCGGAGCGTATCGCTGCATTCCGCGAGATGATCTGCTCCGACACGGTGGAGGAGAGAGAAGAAGCTCTGGAGAAGATCCTTCCGTATCAGCAGAATGACTTTGAGCAGCTGTACGAGGCCCTTGAGGGGGATCCGGTCACGATCCGTTTCCTGGATCCGCCGCTTCACGAGTTCGTTCCGACCGAGGACGGCGAGATTGAGCTCCTTGCTCAGTCCAAGAATAAGAGCGTCGCAGAGATCAAGGCGATCATCGCTTCCCTGCACGAGTTTAACCCGATGATGGGACACCGCGGCCTCCGTCTTGCGATCACCTATCCGGAGATCGCGAAGATGCAGACGAAGGCGGTGATCCGCGCGGCACTGGCTGTACAGAAGAAACATCCGGACTGGACAATGGTTCCGGAGATCATGATTCCGCTTTCCTGCGACGCGAAAGAGCTGAAGTTCGTCCGTGATATCGTCACCGCGACGGCGGACGCCGAGATCGAAGCGGCAGGCGTGAAGCTTGAGTACAAGGTCGGAACGATGATCGAGATCCCGAGAGCGGCTCTCACCGCAGATGAAATCGCGAAACAGGCGGATTTCTTCTGCTTCGGAACGAACGATCTGACCCAGATGACATTCGGATTCAGCCGCGACGATGCAGGCAAGTTCCTGAATGCATATTATGACAATAAGATCTTTGAGAGCGATCCTTTTGCAAAACTGGATCAGGAAGGCGTAGGCAAGCTGATGAAGATGGCCGTAGAGCTCGGAAGACCGGTCAACCCGGATCTGCACTTCGGAATTTGCGGCGAACACGGCGGAGATCCGTCGTCCGTTGAGTTCTGCAACAGCATCGGACTCGATTACGTCTCCTGCTCGCCGTTCCGCGTACCGATCGCGAGACTCGCGGCGGCACAGGCTGCGATCAAAAAAAACGCGAAATAAACGGCCTGTAAGAATAACCGGATAGAAGGGGGCTGCGCATTGGCATTCCGTTTTTCGGACCCTGTCGATTGCGGCTCCCTTTCGCGTAACTTCGCCGGCAAAAATTGGAAAAACGGGTGTAAATGATCGGTCATCTATGGTAAGATCAGAAGACGGTATTTGTTTGATTTACAGATGACTCGTGATCGCGGGGCGTTTTTTTCGATTGAAGGGAAGAAAATGGATAAGGTTGCAGTATTGATTCCTTGTTACAACGAGAGCAAGACAATCCGGAAAGTGATTTCTGATTTTAAAGAAGTGCTTCCGGAAGCTGCGATCTACGTATACGACAACAATTCAAAGGATCACACGGATGAGATTGCCCGGGAAGCGGGCGCTGTTGTGCGCTACGAGTATCAGCAGGGAAAGGGAAATGTGATCCGCAGAATGTTTCAGGAGATCGATGCCGAGTGTTATATTATGGTGGACGGCGATGATACGTATCCGGCGGATGCGGCTCCGGCGATGGTGAAGAGGGTTCTGGAACGGCAGGCGGACATGGTCGTGGGCGACCGCCTTTCTTCCACATACTTTACCGAAAATAAACGCCCGTTCCATAATTTCGGAAATTCGCTCGTCCGGTCGCTGATCAATCATATGTTCCGGAGCGATGTCCGTGACATCATGACGGGGTACCGTGCGTTCAGCTACCGCTTTGCAAAATCGTTCCCGCTTGTATCAAAGGGATTTGAGATCGAGACAGAGATGACGATTCATGCGGTCGATAAGAATATGCATATCGAAAATGAGATTGTCACATACCGTGACCGTCCGGAGGGCAGTGTCTCAAAACTGAATACCGTCTCGGACGGGATGAAGGTGCTGAAGACGATCTTTTCACTGCTCGTTGATTACCGGCCTTTCCAGTTTTTCGGGATCATCTCGCTGGTTTTGGCCGCACTGGCCGTGATCCTGTTTGTTCCGGTGATGGCGGCGTATGTGCATACAGGTCTGGTCAGAAGATTCCCGACCCTGATCGTTTCCGGTTTTCTGATTGTGATCGCGATCATCTCGTTCTTTTCGGGACTGATGCTTTCTGCGTCGAACCACCAGGAGCGCCGGGAGTTTGAATTCCGCCTCCAGACGATCGCTCGGTGGGAGAAGGAACTGAGAAAAGAGCTTCCGGCCGGAAAGTGATTTCAAAAACAGAATGTTGAAAGATGGACCTCCGCGCGGGCAGGGAAAACCCGGCGGAGGTTTTTGAAATGGATCGCGGAAGATCCGCGGCGGAGGGAAATTATGCAGAACGGAATCGTGAAGGAAGCCTGCGCGACGTTGAAAAAAGGCGCCGGACGCGAGATGAAGCAGGGCGGAGCGTGGATTTATGACAATGAGGTCGAGTCGGTTTTCGGAAATTTCGAGGACGGAGATGTGATCCGTGTACAGGATTTTGACGGGTATTTTCTGGGATACGGCTTTATCAACACAAAATCGAAAATCCGGATCCGGATGATCTCCCGCCGCAGGGAGGAGCCGGCGGATGAAGCCTTTATCCGGGAGAGAGCGCGCGCTGCCTGGAATTATCGAAAAGATGTGATGACAGACCTCTCTTCCTGCCGTGTTGTATTCGGCGAGGCCGATTTTCTTCCGGGGCTGATCGTAGACAAGTACGAGGATGTGCTTGTGGTGCAGTCGCTCGCGATGGGGATTGACCGCCTGAAGGGGATGATCCTGGATGAACTGAAAAAAGCGATGGCGAAGGACGGCATCGCCATCCGGGGCATTTATGAACGATCGGACGCATCCGTCCGGAGAAAAGAGGGGATGGAGCCGGCAACCGGCTTCATCGGACCGGAATTTGATACGAACGTGCCGATCACGGAAAACGGCATTCATTATCTCGTCGATGTGAAAAACGGTCAGAAGACCGGGTTTTTCCTCGACCAGAAGTACAACCGCCTGGCGATCCGGAGACTCTGTGCGGGAAAACGGGTTCTCGACTGTTTCACCCACATGGGGACGTTTGCGCTGAATGCGGCTGCGGCGGGGGCCTCGTCCGTGCGCGGTCTTGATATCTCGGAGCTCGCGGTGGAGCAGGCGAGGGAAAATGCGAGACGCAACCATCTCGAGGACCGTGTCTCATTCGACTGCGCGGACGTGTTCGACGAACTTCCGAAACTGGTGAAGGCCGGGGAACAATATGACGTCGTCATTCTTGATCCCCCCGCTTTTACGAAATCAAGACAGGCGACGAAGCGGGCGGTCCGCGGGTACCGCGACATCAATCTCCGGGCGATGCATCTGGTAAAGGACGGAGGGTATCTGGCGACCTGTTCCTGCTCTCATTTCATGACGCAGGAGCTCTTCACGAAGACGATCCGCGAAGCCGCGCGGGACGCCCACAGAAGAGTCCGGCAGGTCGAGTTCCGGACCCAGGGACCGGATCATCCGATCCTCTGGGCGGGAGATGAACCGGTTTCTTCTTATCTGAAGTTTTACATTCTCCAGGTCTGCGTCGAGAAGTGAGGGTACGTCCCCGGGTGCGGCGCCTTCCGGGCGCCGCAGTGCAATCACGGAGAAATTACGGACAAACCAGAAGAATATTGTTGTACGAGATCGCGTCGAGAAATTTTTTGTCCGGCATCCGGTTCGTTACGACTGCATAGAGGTTCTCGAACTGAAAGAAGGAGAGTGTCGAGGAACGGCCGAATTTGCTGTCGTCCGCGCAGAGTATGACGCGGCTGCTGGTCTGTACGACTTTCTTCTTCGTCTCGGCTTCGAAATAAGTCGTGTGCGTCAGTCCTTTCTCGAGGGATACTCCCGTGGCCGCGATAAACGCTGCGTTCGTCGAGATCGAGGAGAGCGGATCGAGCGTCGAGATCCCGGAGTAGGAGCTCGTCGCGTGGTTGTAGTAGCCGCCGAGGGCGATGATATTCAGCGACGGATACTTCGCTGCTTCGTACATGACATTCAGCGAGTGAGTGACGATCGTGACATCTTCTTTTTCGGCGAGATAGGGGACCATGCACGCGACGGTCGTTCCGGAATCGAGAAAAATCGTGTCGCCGTCGCGCACCATGCCGGCGGCGAGCCTCCCGATGATGTTTTTTGCGGTGCTGTGCTCGACGGCTCGCACCTGGAGCGGGACCGGAGTCAGGTTTGTGTCGTGCTCCGTGATCGCGGAGACGCCGCCGTAGACCTTCCGGATTCGTCCGCGCTTGATCAGCTCATTCACATCTCTTCTTACAGTATTCGTCGAAACGTCAAACTGTTTAGCCAGTTTTTCCAGAGGAACCGTTCCTTCCGACAGGATGTATTCTTCCATTTCGTTTAATCTGTCAACCCGCACCGCAGACTCCCTTCCGTGAGAAATACACAATAATGGTCATCAGAATTTGTTCAACATTTTGTCAATGATTTCACGTATACACAAGAATGATTATTGATATTGCCGATAAACCGCTTAGTTACAGCAAAATCAATTAATTAACAAAGTAGCTGACGTGCGTGCAATCCTAAAATCATGTTAAAAGTATACCATTTATTATTCAAAAATACAAAGAAAATATGGACAAGTTTTGAAAGAAAAACAAAGCTGATATTTGGTATTGCAAAAATATAACCAAAACCATATAATTGAGTCATGCAGTAAAAGTCCAGATAGAGAGGAGACAATTATCATGGCTAAAATCAGGGTTGGTGTTGCCGGATATGGCACGATCGGACAGCGTCTTGCCGATGGTGTCGCGAAACAGGAGGACATGGAGCTCGTCGGTATCGCCGACATGGCTCCGACGCTTGCAATCCGTGCGCTGTATGAGCAGGGTATGCCGTATGATCTGTATCTTGTCGACGGCGCGGACAAGAGCAAATTCGACGAGGTCGGAATTCCTGTAAAAGGCAGCTTCATGGATCTTGTCAATAACGTTGATATCATGCTTGATTCGTCACCGGCGGGAGTCGGCCTGAAGAATAAAATCAATATCTATGAACCGGCGGGCGTCAAGGCGATTTTCCAGGGCGGCGAGAAAAACGAAGTCGCGGATGTATTCTTCCACGGCTACGCGAATTATGAGAAGGGACTGGACAAAAATTATCTGAAGCTCACGAGCTGCAATACGACCGGACTGATCCGTACCGTGGATTGTCTTGACCGGGCATACGGCGTTGAGAAAGTGGCGATCACGATCATCCGCCGCGTCGCGGATCCGGGCGATTATAACCGCGGACTGACGAATGCGCTGAAGATCGATCAGGCGCCGACCCATCAGGCGGTGGATCTGATGACAATCATGCCGCACATCGACGCGACCGGTATTCTTGTTCACACCCCGGTGACACACGGCCATATCATCACGGTCGTCGCTCACGGCAAACAGAAGATCACGAAAGAGATGGCGCTGGAAGCATTCAGCAAGCATCCGCGTATCCGCATTCTCCGCATCGAGGACGGATTCCAGGGCAACGCTTCTTATTTCAAATATGGACGTGATCTCGGTCACAAGCGCGGCGATATGTACGAAGTAGGACTGTGGGAGAACAGCATCGTCGAGAGCGGAGACGACATCATGTACGCGATGGTAATTCCGCAGGAGGCAGTCACGATTCCGGAGACGATGGACGGAATCCGCGCGGCGTGCCATATGCAGGAGACCAGAGAAGAAGCGACCTCTACTACAAATAAATATCTCGGCATCGGCAAGTTCAGAGAACTGGGACTTGGCTGATCATCCGTAAGCAGAAGCTGAAGAGAACAGAGCTGCCGCATTCAGAAACGATCGGACCGGACGATGCGTCAGGCCGGATCTTCCAGCCTGATGCGGCAGCTTTTTTGCCGGAATATACAGGAGACGGATATGAAATTTGGAATTCGTACGATGGATGAGGCGGATGTCGCGGGAAAGACCGTGCTCTGCCGGATTGATATCAATCAGCCGGTTGACCGGAAGACCGGAACACTGCGCAGCACGACGCGGATCGAAGCGTGCGTGCCGACGATCCGTGAGCTTTCGGACAAGGGCGCGAAGGTCGTCCTGATGGCGCATCAGGGCAGCGATATCGAATATCAGAATTATTACACGCTTGAGCCTCACAGCAGGGTTCTTGCGGAACTGCTCGGGCGCGAAGTGATGTTTATCCCGGATGTCTGCGGACCGGCCGCGATTGAAAAGATCAAAGGCCTGAAGAACGGAGAGATTCTTCTTCTGGACAACGTCCGCTTTATGGCGGAGGAGCAGACGCTGTTTGAGAAGAAGCTTCGCCTGACCCATGAGCAGATGGCGGATACACTCGTCGTCAGAAAGCTGGCGCCGCTTGCAGATCTTTATCTCTGCGACGCCTTTGCCGCGGCTCACAGGGATCAGCCGACGCTCTGCGGATTTGAGGAAATTGTTCCGTCGATGATGGGCCGGCTTTTTGAGAAAGAGTACGTCGTGCTCTCGGAGCTGATGGAGTCGCCGGAGCGCCCGTGTACCTTCGTGCTCGGCGGCGCAAAGATCGCGGATGCCTTTCTGATGATGGAATCCGTTCTTTCCGGCGGGGCGGCGGATCATATCCTCGCGGGCGGCGTCGTGGCAAATATCCTTTTGATCGCGAAAGGCGAAAAGATCGGACAGGGCAGCTACGACTTTATTGTAAAATCGAATTATGAGGAGTTTTTCGAAAAAGCGAAGGGACTTCTTGACCGCTATGCGGATAAGATCGTTCTGCCGACGGATCTCGCCTGGGTTGAGGACGGGGTCCGGAAAGAAGCGAAGATCGGAGACATCCCGGAGAAGACCGGCGCGATCGATATCGGGACGGAGACAGCGGAGCTGTATCAGAAGTACATCCGCGGATCGAAAACGGTGTTTGTGAACGGTCCGATGGGCATTTTTGAGGAAGCACCTTCTGAGAAGGGAACGAAGATGGTCTGGGACGCGCTCGGCGATACGCAGGCTTACACCGTTGTAGGCGGAGGCGACAGCATCACCGCGACGGCGAAGTATGGGAAGACCGGAATGATTTCCTACATCTGCACGGGCGGCGGTTCCCTGATCCGTTTCCTGACGGGGGAGGAACTTCCGGTTGTACACGCACTGAGAAAAGGATCGAAACTGCCGGTTCGGTAAGCCGGCGGACGGTATGGAAGGAAAGGAGCCTCGGGATGAAACTGGAACTCGGGATCGGACAAAGAACGCAGAGCGTTGAGATACCGGATCAGAACCTGACGGATGTCCTCACGCCGAATCCGATGAAGTATGAGCGGATGGGTGAGGAGGAAGTGCGCTACGCGCTGGAACATCCGATCGGGAGCAAAAAGCTTCGGGAGATCGTGAAGCCGGATGAAAAAATCGTCCTTGTCACGAGCGATGTCTCGCGCCCGATGCCGACATACACTGTGATGCCGGCGCTGCTTGACGAACTGTACGCGGCAGGCGTCAAGAAAGAAGACATCACGCTGGTGTTCGCCCTCGGAAGCCACAGAAAGCAGACCGAAGAGGAGAAACGCCACCTCGCCGGAGAGCGCGCATGGAACGAGATCCGGTGCATCGACGGGGATGCGGACGACGTCGTGAACATGGGGGTCACGTCGAGAGGAACGCCGGTCGACATCGTGCGCATTGTCGCGGAGGCGGACCGCAGAATCTGTCTGGGCAATATCGAATACCATTATTTCGCGGGCTATTCGGGCGGAGCGAAGGCGATCATGCCGGGATGCTCGACGTGGAATGCGATTCAGGCGAATCACAGCATGATGGTGCGGGATGAGTCCCACGCCGGAAACATCGCGACGAATCCGGTCCGTCAGGACATTGAGGAAGCGTGCTCGATGGTCGGCGTTGATTTCATTCTCAATGTCGTTCTGAATGAGCATAAAAAGATCGTGAAGGCGGTGGCGGGCGACGTCACGGAGGCACATCGCGTCGGCTGTGAATATCTCGATCATCTTTACGCGAAAAAGATAAAGAAGCAGGCGGATATCGTCATCGTCTCCCAGGGAGGCGCACCGAAGGATCTGAATCTGTATCAGACCCAGAAAGCGCTGGACAACGCAAAGCACGCGGTCCGCGAGGGCGGAATCATCATTCTCGTCGGGTCGTGCAAAGAAGGACTGGGGAACCCGGTGTTTGACGAATGGTTCCGCGAGGCATCCCGCCCGCAGGATATTATCGACCGCCTGAACCGCGGATTTAAGCTCGGCGGTCATAAAGCGGCGGCCGTCGCGCAGGTGATGAACCGCGCTTCGATCTACATGGTCTCCGACATGGATCCGGAGTTTGTCCGGTCCATCTTTATGACGCCGTACGCGACCGTGCAGGAAGCGTATGATGCGGCGGAAAAGAAACTTGGCGGAAATGCGGATGTGATCGTGATGCCGTACGGCGGATCGACGCTCCCGCAGGTTGAAAACGCATAAATTCGCTTCAAAAAATGTATCAGAGAAAGGATGGAATTATCAGTATGGATTATGCAAAGGAATCACTCAGACTTCATGAGCAGTGGAAGGGTAAAATTGAGGTGATCGAGACAGTTCCGGTAAAAACGAAGGATGATCTTTCCCTCGCATATACGCCGGGCGTAGCGGCGCCGTGCCTTGAGATCCAGAAGGATGTGAACAAGAGCTACGATCTGACCCGCCGCGCGAACCTTGTGCTTGTCGCAACCGACGGTTCTGCTGTTCTGGGACTTGGCGATATCGGTCCGGAGGCAGGCATGCCGGTCATGGAAGGAAAGTGCGTCCTGTTCAAGGCCTTCGGAGGAGTGGATGCGTTCCCGCTGTGCATCAAGAGCCATGATGTCGATGAGATCGTCAACACGATCTATCTGATCAGCGGCAGCTTCGGCGGCGTCAACCTCGAGGATATTGCCGCGCCGCGCTGCTTTGAGATCGAGAAGAAGCTGAAAGAGAAATGCGATATTCCGATTTTCCACGATGATCAGCACGGAACGGCGGTCATCACGCTGGCCGGTCTCACGAACGCGCTGAAGATTGTAGGAAAGAAACTCGACGAGATCAAGGTCGTCATGAGCGGCGCGGGCGCGGCTTCAGTGGCGATTTCCAAACTTCTCATCTCCGCGGGCGTGAAGAACCTGACGATGTGTGACCGCCGCGGCGCGATCTACAAGGGCCGTCCGGAGGGAATGAACAAGGTCAAGGAAGAGATGGCGGAGATCACGAATCCGGAGATGATCAAGGGGTCGCTTGCGGATGCGCTGAAGGGTGCGGACGTATTTGTCGGCGTCAGCGCGCCGGGACTGGTCACGAAAGACATGGTCCGCTCCATGAACAAGGATGCGGTCATTTTCGCCTGCGCGAACCCGACACCGGAGATTTTCCCGGATGAGGCGAAGGAAGCGGGAGCGGCCGTCGTTGCGACCGGACGTTCCGATTTCCCGAATCAGATCAACAACGTACTTGCGTTCCCGGGCATCTTCCGCGGAGCTCTCGACGTCCGTGCAAGCGATATCAACGAGGAGATGAAGATCGCGGCGGCGAAAGCACTGGCGAATCTGGTTTCGGACGAGGAGCTGAATGCGGACTACATCATTCCGGCGGCGTTCGATGAGAGAGTCGCGCCGGCGGTCGCGAAGGCAGTCGCTGAGGCGGCGAAAAAGAGCGGCGTCGCGAGACTGTGATGATTCCCGGGCGGATACCCGGCCGGCATGGACGGGCGGGCCGCGGAAAATGGGGAAAAATCCGTCTGAAATCGCTCAAACCCGTTGAAGTTTTCGGGTAAAGAGTATAAGATAATAATCAAATCGGCCATCTCCGATGATGGCCGGCAGAAATATTCCCGGTTTTATAAATTGGGAATATTTTTGTGAAAAGTGTATAGAAACTGTTGTTTATACAATTTCAAGGAGAAAGGTGCTATGAGCAAAGAGCAGAAAATGCAGGAACTGCGCGAGTTTGCAGCTGAAATTCGTGTAGAAACG
>CADBRN010000028.1 GCA_902797025.1 uncultured Lachnospiraceae bacterium | reverse complement strand
TGTCGTTTGTAGTGTTATGGAACACGCGACTTTATTAGATTTTTCCTCTGTCATTTTACCCCCTGAAAATCGAGCGGACAAATTTTTTCTGCCGCATATTCGATATTTTCTTAGGAGGCGGACGCTCTATCCTGCTGAGCTACAGAAACATCTTTGATTTTTCCCGTATTTTCAAGGTTTTCTGACCTTGGAGGATCGGGCCATTGCGAGGAAAAGTTCTAAAACGTCTAATGAAAATCGTTTAATACGGGGCGGGTGTTTCATAACACTCATAACGCCTTCGTTAGAACTTTCGCTCATTTTTGTCCCGCAGTTCGTTCGATTCGAACGCCCATCCTGTTTTTCAGGTTCCTCCGAGTCGTTTGTTAAAAACGTTCTCAGGGGGCGCGCGCGCTATCCAGCTGAGCTGCAGAGACTTATATAGTGATCACAGGATCTGGTCCACTAAATCGGCCGGCAGGCTGTGAGGCCTGCCGCCTCTTTTCGTAACTGATAATAATCTTACTATAAATCCGCCCGTATTGCAACCGCTCCGGGATTTTTAAAAATTCAACATACCCTCGAGCCAGACGACACTCTTAAAACGGCGTCCTACCTCCGGCTCACCCGTCAAATCGTCGCCATGAATGCAGATATCGATCGGAATCCCATTCGCTTCTACCGTGAGACGAACAATCGGTTCGTTCGTCGCACTATTCCTCTCCCTGCTAAAATCCGTAATCTGTCCCAGAATATTATAGAGATTGCATTCCAGACCATACGGCATAATATAGGAATCAACGATCGAATAAACATCTTCATTTTTGATGCGGCGCGTGACCGTTGTGTATACGTCGAAATCTTCCATCGTCAGACTGTTCATCGCATCTTCATCACCGCGGGCTGCTGCGTTGTAGAGGGAATTTCTCTTCTGTTGTCTCTTTTCCTCTTTCCGCATCTGCTCCTCATTTTTCTTGATCGGAAGCAGAATCGTTCCATACTCCGCGAGACCTGACAGCGCCACCGGTTTGGCGCTGTCAAATGCCTCTCTGCGCTGCCGGTCATTCACATAATCTCCGGCATTCACAACCTGAAAGATCAGCGTCGTTCCGACACGTGAATCTTCAAATGCACCGTTATAAGATTCGACGGAAGCGGATCGTTCGACCGCTACATTCGTGCACGCGGACGTCTGTGAACCGATCATATACGGATAATAATGCTCCATATGAAACAGGTTTTCCGAATCATAATAGCCGCAGACCGTGACACCGGCATCCTGCGCATATTCCTTCGAAAATTGCGCGAACATCTGATGTTCTTCATTTTCAACAACTTTTTTATAATCGTACTTTTTCAGGACGTCCGCGATCAGCAGATCCTGATCTTCAATCGTCTGTATACTTCCAAAACCGATTGATCTCAGATAATAATGCATAAGCAACACCTCATCTTGTTCTGCCGGATCATCGGGGACTTATTTTAGTGCTTCGGAACTAATTTTTCCTTTCCACCCATATACGGGCGCAGCACCTCCGGAATATTAACGGTTCCATCCGCGTTCAGATTATTTTCAAGGAACGCAATCAGCATACGCGGCGGCGCAACGACTGTATTATTTAATGTATGCGCCAGATACCGTTTTCCGTCCTCACCCTGAATGCGGATTCGGAGGCGGCGCGCCTGCGCATCCCCGAGATTTGAGCAGCTTCCGACTTCAAAATACTTTTTCTGACGCGGCGACCACGCCTCAACATCACAGGATTTTACCTTCAGATCTGCAAGATCTCCCGAGCAGCACTCCAGGGTTCTGACCGGAATATCCAGCGACCGGAACAGTTCAACCGTATAACTCCAAAGTTTTTCGTACCATTCCTTGCTCTCTTCCGGTCTGCATACAACGATCATCTCCTGCTTCTCGAACTGATGAATACGGTATACTCCGCGTTCCTCAATTCCGTGCGCTCCCTTCTCCTTGCGGAAACAGGGTGAATAGCTGGTCAGATGAATCGGCATCTCAGATTCCGGAATGATCTGATCAACAAAACGACCGATCATCGAGTGTTCACTCGTACCGATCAGATACAGATCCTCTCCTTCGATCTTATACATCATAGCGTCCATTTCCGCAAAGCTCATGACTCCGTCAACCACTGCGCTGCGGATCATATATGGCGGTATCACATAAGTGAATCCCTTGTTAATCATAAAATCGCGGGCATACGACAATACTGCAGAATGTAGTCTTGCTATATCGCCCAGCAGATAATAAAATCCGTTGCCGGCAACACGTCCTGCAGCATCCAGATCAATTCCATCGAACGATTCCATAATATCCGTGTGATACGGGATCTCAAAATCCGGAACAACCGGCTCTCCGAAGCGCTGAATTTCAACATTCTCGCTGTCGTCGCGGCCGATGGGAACCGAAGGATCGATCATCTGAGGAATTACCATCATCCGTTTTTTGATTTCTTCATCAATTTCCTTTTCCCGCGCACTGAGCTCTTCGATTTTCGATTTCGAGGCAGCAACCTCCTCTTTGATCTTCGAAGCCTCCTCCCGTTTTCCCTGTGCCATCAGCGTCCCGATTTCTTTTGAGGCTTTATTCCGGTTTGCGCGCAGTGTCTCGACCTCTTGGAGATTATCCCGTCTTTCCCGGTCAAGATCAATGACTTCATCAACAAGTGGAAGTTTTTCGTCCTGAAATTTTTTTCGAATATTATCTTTTACAGCTTCCGGATTTTCTCTTAAAAATTTAATGTCAATCATTGTGTTCCTTTCTTCTCCACTGGTTCCTTGAATACGTATCCGTTACTTCTTCCGGCATCGATTTCAACAGGATCTCTCCTGTCCGGATTTCATGCAATACCGTGCTGATTCTCTTCCATTTCTTCTGTACCCGCCGCCTGTTTCAGTGCCTTCAGCTCTTCTTCACTGAGCATAATATAAGATTCGCCCTTCACGATTTCCTTCAGGTAAACAAAACAATTATCCTTGCTGTGGATCGCATCGAGCACAAAACCGGTATTATCGTCATCTAACATGGCAAGTACAAAGCTGAGTTTTCCACCAACATCATCGAACGCATCATATTTGACGATCCCATAGTGTGTCAGCATCTTCGTCATGCGCTTCCGGATCATGGACATATCTGCCTGACTTGCTCCCTGGCGTCCATTCATTTTATCCAATTCACGCATTCTCGACTCGAGCTCCTGTTCAAGGGATTTCGCGTCTTTTCCACGCATAAAGACCTTCATTCGATAATTCAGACGATTCTGTCTGACGATCAACGCAATTGAAATGATCAGAAGTGCAAGAACCGCGATGATCAGAATAACCATCAGCGCGGCAAATCCACCTCCTACAGTGGATGCTATCTTCTCCATATGTCTCTCCCATGTTTCATCAATGAATCAGATCAATAATCCGGTTCAGATCATCCTGCGAATAATATTCTATTTCAATTTTCCCCCGTTTTCCCCGGCCATGAAGAATTCGGACCTTTGTTCCGATTTGCTCGGTAAGTCGCTTTTCCATCTCATGATAAACCGCTTCGAGCTGTTCATTCACCTTCTTTTCGCGCTTTTCCTTCTTCGGCTTGAGCAATTCTTTTACAAGAAGTTCCGTCTCACGGACACTCAGTTCGCCACGCACCACCTCTTCAGCGGCTTTATGCTGAAGTTCCGGTTCAGACAGGCCGAGTAATGCGCGTGCATGACCCGCAGAGAGTTCTCCATTGATCACCATTTTCTGAACATGCTCTTCAAGATTTAACAGGCGCACGGAATTTGTGACCGCAGTGCGACTCTTCGAAACGCGTTTCGCGACTTCATCCTGTGTCATTCCGAACTCATCGAGAAGACGCCGGTAAGCCTTTGCTTCTTCAATCGAGTTCAGATCCTGGCGCTGAATATTTTCGATAAGAGAAATCTCAACGGTTTCCTTTTCTGAATAGTCCCGAATTACCACCGGAAGAGTCTTCAATCCGGCCCTTCTTGCTGCCCGCCATCTCCGCTCACCTGCAATAATTTCAAAGAATTTACCCTTCTTTTGAACAAGCAGCGGCTGAATCACACCGAACTGCCGGATTGATTCCGTGAGTTCTTCCAAAGAAGCTTCATCAAAATCCGTCCTCGGCTGATCCTTATTGGGAACCACCTCAGAAATCCGGACTTCGACAACTCCGCCCGATGTCTCCGAGCTCTTCCCTTCCGGATCCGTTTCAAACTCGGTCAAATCTGAAGTATGATCCCCGGTCTCTGAAGTATCGTTCGTATCAACAATACTCTTTCGATCATCCTTTTCGGCTTCTTCAGCTGATTGTGGTTCCACTTTCTTCGTGTTTCTCTTCATACTGCCGCTTTTTCCGGATTTTGCTGCTGAACGGCTCGCGCTTTTTTCTTCAGATGGCCCGGGATCCGTATTTCGCTTGCCATCGTCATCAGGCGAATCTTCAGATGCAAGTTTCGGTTCATGACTTGCAGGAGCATAGTTCTGAGGAAACAGTGATCCCAGTCCCTTCGCTTTATTCAGGCCTCTTTTAACTGCCACTCTTTCATCCCCTTTTATGTTTCTATACGTTAGAAATGCTGCTTATATACTAAAGCTTCTTTTAATCAATTCTTTTGCCAGTTTACGGTACCGCTTCGTTCCGATACAATGTTTGTCATACTCATTGATCGGCAGCCCGTAGCTGGGAGCCTCTGCCAGCCTCACAGTCCGCGGTATAATCGTATCAAATACGTACTCGCTGATATTCTCCCTGACGCTGTCAACAACTTCCTGTGATAAATTATTGCGGCTGTCATACATTGTAAATACGATTCCTTCGATTTTAAGATCAGGATTCAGGCCGTTTTTCACAAGATCCAGCGTATAGAGTACCTGCGCCAGTCCCTCCATCGCATAATACTCACATTGAATTGGAACCAGCATCGAGTCAGAAGCTGTCAGTGCATTTAATGTAAGTTGCCCGAGCGACGGCGGACAGTCAATAATAATAAAATCATAATCTTCACGGACAGGATCAATTGCTTTTTTAAGTCTCAGGTCCCGGTCCTGAACTTCATTCAGCTCAATTTCGGCACCTGCCAGATTCATATTTGCAGGAATCAAATCATGATACTTCTTTTTCAGATGAACAATACAGTCTTTCACATCACAATTTTCAGATATGAGTTCATAAACCGTATTTTCCTGCTCATATTTTTCTACACCCAGTCCGCTCGTTGTATTTCCCTGCGGATCAATATCAATCGTAAGAACTCTTTTACGCAGCTGTGCAAGAGCCGCAGAAAGATTGATCGCAGTCGTCGACTTACCAACCCCACCTTTCTGATTGGTGATTGCAATTACTTTACCCACAACGCTCCTCTCTGCATAACAACAAAATCAGTGATTGGAATTACATTATACACTATCCAAAGGTAAAATTAAACCAATATACTCGTGTCCTGTCAAAACATTCGTTGAGTCAGAGTAAATCTTGCTTCGATGTTTCCGGCAACAGAAACCGGGGTCATCTTCCATGCTTATTATTATTCAGAAGTGAAGAACAGATAAAAATACAAAAAATAAGAGCAGCTGTACGATGAGCCGATGAGTAACATTCGAATCTGAATCTACAGAAATATGTTTCACGTGAAACATATCTGGTTTTACTCACAAAACTTCCCATTCCGTTGATCAGCCGGCTCTCCACCATCAGAGTCTGGCATTTTCGGACATTACCACAAATAGCCGTCTGCATTGCAGTATTTTTCCTTAATGGCCGGTGTGTCAGCTGCTATCCGCTTAGCAACCCTCCAGGCAGAAATTGTTTTCGGAAAGATTCTGCGGCAGCTGATATTTAACCCGGCATTTCTGCGCGTTTTGTCAGAGAACGCTGGCAGGTAAACGCGAACGAACAGAAAAACACAGCGTGATCCGGGCACTGTGGATGCTGTAAGTAAGCGAACCAGTCAGACGGTTAAGATCGGCGCCTTCTCTTATTTATTTATGACCGTCTTTGTGACCATCATTACTAAAGAATTTAATGTTTCACGTGAAACATCTGGATCAACTGGCCAGTCAAATTGTACCTGTACCCTGTTATATAATTTTGACTCATACCATGACTAACCATACCGCATATATTTCAGAGCGTTTATCCTGGCGACCGACGAACCTTCTTTGAAGCAATCGTACGTTCCATGAATGCCGGTCATTGTGAAGGCTTAACTAAAATAAACAAGCGGAAAAGATGAAGTCGGTCAGATATCAGCCGTGTGAAGTTTAACATTACATCTAAGAACTTGTAATATATACATTATATTTCCTACACCGTAAATAAGAATTTATACTTTGCAAATAAACCCGGGAGCATAACGCAATACGAATTGTCTTTCAATATCATTTATGTTTCACGTGAAACACTTGGCTGCTTAGATATTTTAAAAAGACCATCCGAGTTTTATTTCGGATGGTCTTTATATTTATTTCAGGGGCCGTTTTGCCGGAATACCTGCTTTTCTCGGATATTTTTCCTGTGTCGGTGCCGTTTTTCGAATAACAACAAGCCTGCGTTTTATTTGTTCGGCTTTGTACTGAAGAAGTACGTCCTTTGTGTTACTGATTTCGGCGCTCAAATGTGAAAGTGCCGTGCCGGCTTCATCGAGCTCTTTGCTGCAATCTGCTGCTTTATAAGAAACAAACAGACCGCCAACTTTCACAAATGGAATGCAGTATTCTGAAAGAACAGCAAGGTTTGCGACCGCTCTCGAAACACAGTAATCAAAGCTCTCACGGTATTCCGGCTGATGTCCTGCCTCTTCTGCCCGCAGATGCAGAGCTTTTATCTCGTTCAGTCCAAGCTGTTCTATTACTGCGTTCAGAAAAGTGATTCGCTTCTGCAATGAGTCAATCAATGTTACATCGAGTTCCGGGAATAGTATTTTCAACGGAATGCCCGGAAATCCCGCTCCAGTCCCTACATCGATCAGTTTTTTCCCGGCGGTGGGTTCCTTCAAAATACCAAAAGAAGCACTGTCAATAAAATGCTTTAACATGACTTCGTCAAATTCTGTGATTGCAGTCAGATTTACGGACTGATTCCACTTGATCAGCATTTCATAGTATTGAATAAACATCCGGATCTGAGCACGATTCGGATTCATACCGAATGACTTCAGCGCTTCGACAAATGGTTCTAAGCAATACTCAATACGCTCGCTCATCGATTTACCGTACCCTTCTTACTTTCTATGTATACAATCAGCACCGAAATATCTGCAGGAGAAACCCCCTGTATCCGTGATGCCTGTCCGATATTAGACGGACGGAACTTCTTCAACTTCTGCCGTGCTTCAATCCGGAGGCTTCCGATCTGATCATAATCAATATTTTCCGGGATCGTTTTTCTCTCCTTCTTACGGAATGCAGCGACCTGACGAATCTGCCTCTTTATATACCCCTCATACTTTAAATTGATATTTACCTGTTCTCGTACTGATTCTGAAAGTTCCGGACGGTCCGGATCAATTGGAGAAAGTACCTCATAATTAAGCTCAGGGCGTCTGATCAGCTCCGCAAGCGAGGAACCGCTTGAAAGTTCCGTCGACTGCAGGCTGCGAAGCAATGACTGAACCGCATCCGTTTCTCCGACGTATGTGGATTTGACCCGGTTGACTTCCTCCTCAATTTGTTTTTCCTTTTTTATCGTAGCCCGATATTCCGCTTCAGAGATAAGTCCTGCCTGATATCCATATTTGCGAAGGCGGAGATCCGCGTTGTCCTGACGCAGCAGCAAACGGTATTCGGCACGGCTGGTCATCATACGATACGGTTCCATCATTTCCTTCGTTACAAGATCATCGATCAACACACCGATATACGACTCGGAACGATCAAGAATAATCGGATCCTGCTTTTTAAGTTTCATCGCGGCATTGATCCCTGCGATCAGGCCCTGTGCGGCTGCCTCCTCATATCCGGAGCTTCCGTTGATCTGTCCGCCGGCAAACAGTCCGCTGATATCTCTGAATTCAAGAGAGGATTTAAGCTGTGAGGGATCAATCAGATCATATTCGATTGCGTAAGCATTTCGTACGATTCTGGCATTTTCCAGGCCCGGAACAGAATGATACATTGCATCCTGCACATCTTCCGGAAGGGAGCTGGACATTCCATCGATATACATTTCATTCGTATACCGTCCTTCCGGTTCAATAAACACCTGGTGACTCTTCTTTTCCGCAAATTTGACTACCTTATCCTCAATGGAAGGGCAATAACGCGGTCCGGTTCCCTCGATTATCCCGGCATAAATCGGGGATCGATCCAGATTATTCCGGATGATCTCATGTGTCTTTTCAGTCGTATGGGTCAGATAACAGGAGACCTGATCAATCTGTACATCTTCAGGATCTGTTGAAAAAGAAAAAGGCGTCACTCGCTCGTCGCCAAACTGTTCTTCCATTTTGGAAAAATCGATGGAGCGTCGATCAACCCGGGCGGGAGTTCCCGTCTTAAAACGAAGGACGCGGATTCCGTTTTGCAGCAGAGAATCGGTAAGATGAGTTGCTGCCTGAAGACCGTTTGGTCCTGTATGCGTAATCATCTCGCCCACAAGACATCTGGAATTCAGATATACTCCTGTACAAAGAACAACAGCACGGGTATGATACACGGTTCCCGCAAGCGTCTTTACCCCCCTGCACACACCGTCCTCAATCATTAATTCGGACACCTCGGCCTGCCGGACAGTGAGATGCTCCGTATTTTCTACGGTTTTCCTCATACTGCGGCTGTATTCACTTTTATCCGCCTGCGCACGCAGAGAATGGACCGCCGGACCCTTCGAACGATTCAGAATTTTTGACTGAATGAACGTTTTGTCAATATTTTTCCCCATTTCTCCGCCAAGCGCATCAATTTCACGCACAAGATGCCCCTTTGAACTGCCTCCGATGTTTGGATTGCAGGGCATCATCGCGATACTGTCGACGCTTACCGTGAACATAATTGTCTCAAATCCGAGTCTTGCACATGCAAGTGCTGCTTCACAGCCTGCATGACCGGCTCCGACAACTGCTACGTCAAAATTCTTTTCCAACATAATAAGCAAACCACCTACGAATTTAGTTTACATAATTTACTTGCCCATACAGAAAGAAGAAAAAATCTCATTGATCAGATCTTCACCGGCTGTCTGTCCTGTAATTCTTCCGAGCGCATCGCAGGCATCCATCAGATCGATCGAATAAAAGTCCTCCGGAAAACCCTCATCAATACTTTTCAATACGTATGAGAGACTGCGCTCCGCATCCTCCAGCGCTTTTTCATGGCGCACGTTTGTGACAATTGCCTCATCATTCACCCTCATTTCTCCGCTGAAAAACATTTTCCGGATGAAGGACTCGATCTCATCGATCCCCTCGTGATTCTTTGCAGAAATCTGGATTACCGGCGCACAAGTCAGCTTTTGAAGGGAAGGTTTGGTGACAACCGCTTCAAGATCACTCTTATTGAGAAGAACGATTGCTTTTTTTTCTTCAATCAAACGAAGGATCTGTTGATCATTTTCATCCAGAGGAACCGAACTGTCTACAACAAAAAGAATAAGGTCTGCGTCCTTTGCATGCATTTTAGCACGTTCGATACCGATTTTTTCAATTTCATTGTCCGATTTACGGATTCCGGCCGTGTCAAGAAGGCGAAGCGTAATTCCTGACAGATTGATCCGGTCTTCCAGAACGTCCCTCGTCGTACCGGCAATATCCGTGACGATCGCCTTGTCTTCACCGGTCATCACATTAAGAAGAGAAGATTTTCCTGCGTTCGGCTTCCCGATGATTACCGTTTTAATTCCTTCCTTAAGCATCTGTCCGGACTCGGCCCGATCGATCATGCTTTGTATTTTTCCCATCTGTCCGATCACGGTCCGCCTTAAATCGCCGATGTGGCCGGACATATCAATATGTTCCGGATCATCAAGTGCGGCCTCGATGAATGCTGTTTCATGAAGAAGACAGTTACGAACCTCATCGATTTTTTTCGAAAGTGAGCCTTCGAGCTGTGAGAGCGAAGAGCGCAGTGCGAAATCATTTTTTGCGGTGATCAGATCCATCACCGATTCTGCCTGGGTGAGATCGATCCGTCCGTTCAAAAATGCCCTTTTTGTAAATTCTCCCGGCTCCGCGGGCCGGGCGCCGGCGTGTACGGCAGCCTCAAGAATTTTTCGAGCAGGAAGAAGTCCTCCGTGGCAATTAATTTCGACGGTATCTTCTCCTGTATAAGAGTGCGGTGTCCGAAAAACACTGACAAGTGCCTCGTCGATCATCATACGTCCGGGCGCATGATCATTTGATCGTTGATCACGGTTGATATTGAAAAGGTCTGTTTGATCGGAAGACCGATCAAATACCGGCTCGGCGATCATACCGTAATGAATCGTGTAGGATTTCTGATCTGATATCTTCTTACCGTTTTTCCCGATAAACAGCCGGTCAGCGACTTCCAGAGCATCGGGGCCGCTGATACGGATGATCGCGATTCCACCTTCTGCCGGCGGGGTTGAGATGGCCGCGATTGTTTCTTCCTGCACATCCATAGTTTTCCTCACAATCCGGGATATATTTTCCCAAAATGCAGATAACAGAGGGCCGCATCCCCTACGACCCTCTGTCCTGTATCATTTCTGATCAATTATGAAACGCTCCCGATCAACGGATCGGAGAGATCACAACATGGCGATACGGCTCCGTTCCTTCACTGTAAGTCTCGACATAGCGGTTATTCTGAAGGTAAGAGTGAATAATCCGACGCTCATACGGATTCATCGGTTCGAGAGAAACCGGATGTCCCGTCTTTCGGACTTTTCTCGCAATGTTATTTGCGAGGTTCTCGAGCGTCTCCTTCCTGCGTCTTCGATAATCCTCCGTATCAAGCTTCACACGGACGAACTGTGCAGTGACGCGATTTACGACGAGGCTCGTCAGATACTGAAGACTGTCGAGTGTCTGCCCGCGTTTTCCGATGAGAATGCCCATATCCTCACCCTCAAAATCAATCGCCAGTACATCATCATCCGCTTCATAGCTGATTTTGATTTCAACCGGCAGATCCATGGCTCCAAATACACCGGAGAGAAACGCATCAGCCGCATCTTTTAATTTCGCGATTTCCTCTTCCGTACGGACAACCGGCTCTTCCGGACGAGTCTTCTCGTGCTTCGGCTTTCCGGATTCTTTTAACGAAGGAGCCTGATCTTCCTGTACAACAGGCTGTGCGGCCGCTTTTGCCGACGGTGCCTCAACCTCCCCCGCTTCGGATTTTTCAGTTGCCGCCTCAGACGGTCTGACTTCTTTCGGAGCAGAGTCTTGCTTTTTATCCGCTTTCACATCGGACCTGACTTCCGTTTCGGTCTTCGGTTCAACACGAATGACCGCCGGCTTCGATCCGAAACCGAGAAATCCGGTGCTTCCTTCGTTTACAACCTCAATATCAATCTGGTCACTCGACATGCCAAGATCGATGCACGCCTTTGTGATCGCTTCATCCACTGTTTTTGCGGAATATTCCTTTTTCATGTCCGGACCTCCTTATTTGGTTTCTGCGGTTTCATCCCCGCTCTGACCGGAAGCATCCGCTTCAACGTTCACAGCATCATCTGCCGGTTTCATATTGCCGTTGCTGCGGTTTTCTCCGCCTCTCTTATCATTTTTCTTTTTGACTGTGCCGCCGGATTTCTTTTTTCCATGTTCCTCGTCAAAACGTGCAACCATATTTGCCCTGGCGGTGATGCTGTTCGGATCTGCATTTCTCGCAGCCTCTTCGTAATGAACTTCCTTTTTATCAAGATCCTTAAATCTCGGATCCTCGATTCGGCGCGTGCTCGCATGAGCCGCACGCGTAACGGTAGAATTGGCATTTGCGTGTGTCACGCCGCCCTTCTTTTCTGCCTTTTTTTCCGCCCTGGCCTGTGACTGGGCGATCATCTCATTCACATCAAGCTTCATCATACTCCGGTTGATGATAACCTGCTGGATACAACGAACCACCGCTCCGGCGATCCAGTAGATACCGATACCGAAAGAAAGCGTCACACACATA
>CADBRN010000027.1 GCA_902797025.1 uncultured Lachnospiraceae bacterium | reverse complement strand
GCGCCTTCAGGGACTCGAACCCTGGACAAATAGATTAAGAGTCTACTGCTCTACCAACTGAGCTAAAGGCGCGTATCTCAACGACAATTGAGATTATATGGCAACCCGTACAAAAAATCAAGTACTTTTTTAGAAAGACTTTACGGAATATTTTCAGAATATTTTTCTTTTGCGGCAGTTTCCTTCCGGTCAGGCTCTCCGGGGAGGGGATACGATCATTTTGCAGATCGGATTGCCCTTTGCAGAGAATTTCTCTTCGTATTCGGTCATGATATTTCCCTCAAAGAGCGCCGCGTCGTGATGAAGATCCCTCGTCACACCGAGGATCTCCCACTGCTCTGCTTCCGCTTCCTCAAGAGAAAAATCAAAAAGATCTGTGTTGTCCGTCTTAAACTCAACCTTTCCGCCCGGAGCCAGGATCTCCCGGTAGCGGCGCAGAAACAGATGTGAGGTCAGCCTCCGGTCCGCGTGGCGCGCTTTCGGCCACGGATCGGAGAAATTGAGATAAATGCCTGCGATCTCGCCCTCTTTAAATACCTCCGTGAGCGACCGCGCATCCATCCGGATGAACCGGAAATTGTCCGGCCCGTCTTCGAGTGCCTCCGCTTTCTGGATCGCACGTACGAGAACACTGCTGTACATCTCAATTCCGATCAGATTCCATTCCGGATGCGCTTTCGCGAGATCCATCAGAAAACGGCCCTTTCCCATGCCGACTTCGATCATAATCGGATGGTCGTTTCCGAAAACCGTGCACCATCTTCCGCGGTACTGCTCCGGTTCATTGACCGCGAACCGGCTCTGATCAATCGCTTCTCTCGAACCTTTGATATTTCTGAGTCTCATATCGGGCTGTGCCCTTCCTTTCTGATGTGCTGTTCTGCCGCCGCTTCGTGTAATTGTCAGAAAACTACATGTAATTGTCGTATTTGAGAAATTTCGCGGCCAATGTTTTGACGACGGGTTTGTCAAGCCTTCCGGAGACGATTTCTTTACAAAATCATTAATTTCGTGACTTGTGATAAAAAGTCTGTTCGACCGGAAAAGGTTATCGGAAACCCATAATTTGTGGTGGAAAATGTGGATAAAGTGGATAACTTCGTGTATAACTTCTCTTTCCGCGCCATTTGGGCGTTTAAAAATGTGGATAACCTGGTGTCTTTCCGAAAATCCCGGATCCGTCAACTAGACATAAAAAGCCGCTGCCACCCTTGTATTTTTTAATTTTTGTGCAACATTATCTCCAAACAATTGTTTGTACAATTGATTCAATTTTTTTCGCCGCACAGATTTCTGACAATCCACAGGAAAACCGGGGAAGCCGCGCAGTCCTCCTCAGAGAACAGGAAACGCAGTCCTCCCCGGTCCGTTTGTTTCAATGCACCTCTTGTTTACGAAAGCCCGTACTCCTCCGCCAGCTTTTTGAATTCCGGAAGCGAGCGGCGGATCATATCATTCCGTACGCAGTACGCGATCCGGACGTAGCCCGGTGTGCCAAAGCTGTCCGCGGGAACGATAAGAAGGTCATGCTTCTTCGCCTTTTCGCAGAACGCGGTAGCGTCCGCCTCCGGCGATTTCATAAACAGATAAAACGCCCCGTCCGGATAGACACAGGAATATCCGTATTTCGTCAGCTCCCCGTAGAGCAGGTCACGATTCTCCCGATATACGCCGAGATCGGAGACAAGCCCGGCGCACCGCTCGATCACATGCTGGGAAAAGCTCGGCGCGCAGACGTATCCAAGCGCCCGCCCGGCCCCGCAGACCGCGGCATATACATCAGCGGAATCCCGCACCTCATCGGGCACGAGGATGTAGCCGATCCGCTCCCCCGGAAGGGAAAGGGATTTGCTGTAGGAATAGCAGACGATCGCATCCCGGTAATACTTCGTCACGTACGGCACGACCGTATCCTTCTCGTAGACAAGCTCGCGGTACGGCTCGTCGGTCACCAGATAGATCGGGTGGCCGTACTCCTCTTCCTTTTTTCTGAGAAGCTCCGCAAGCTTTTTGATGGAATCCTCGCGGTAAACGACACCGCTCGGATTGTTCGGGGAGTTCACGATCATCAGTTTTGTCCGCTCTGTGACAGCGGCCTCGAGCCGGTCAAAATCGATCTGGAACGTATCCGGATCCGAGGAAACGACGACCAGCTTCGCTCCCGCCGTCTCAACGAAGACCCGATATTCCGGGAAAAACGGCGTGATCGCGATCATCTCGTCCCCCTCAGTGTGCAGAGCGGTAATTGTGATTTTCAGAGAAGCAGCTGCTCCGCAGGTCATGTAATAATTGTCCGGACGGAACGAGGTCCCGAATCGCCGGTTCAGATCATCCGCGACGGCCCTTCTTGTGTTCGCATCTCCCTGTGCGGATGTATATCCGTGGAGATAGACGTCGTCCTTCTCGTCGAGAAGCTCCCGGATCGTCTCTTTGACCTTCGCGGGAGCGGGCACGTTCGGATTTCCGAGACTGAAATCGTAAACCCGGTCCTCTCCGACCTCCGCCCTGCGCCTGTTTCCGTACTCGAACAGATCGCGGATCACAGAGCGTACATTTCCAAGCTGCTTCATTGTTTCGTTAACCATGATCATTCACTCCTTACAAAATTGACTGACACCGTCCCGCGCGGAACATGCGCCTCACTCAAGGCGTTTGAAATCCGACGCCGGATGTTTGCAGACCGGACAGATGAAATCCGGCGGGAGCACTTCCCCCTCATAGATGTATCCGCAGATCGTGCAGATCCAGCCTTTTTTCTTCTCCGCCGGATTCGGCTGCGGCTTCGGTTTGATATTCGAGAAATAATACGCGTACGTAGCGGAGGGCGTATCGCTGTAAACCTCACCGTCGGTCACATCCGCGATGAACAGCGTATGGCTCCCGACATCGATCGACGAGATAACCTTACCGGAAATGAACGCGTTGCACATGTCTTCAATGTACGCGATTCCGTTCGCCGCGCGGGAAAATGTAAGATCCGCCATCTTGTCCACATCTCTTCCGCTCTGGAATCCAAAATGTTTGAACACCTCGAACTTCGCGTCCTCGGAGAGAATCGATACATTGAATTCCCCGGTTCTCAAGATCATGTCGTGCGTATAATTCGCCTTATTCACCGAGATCGAAATCCGGTTCGGCTTATTTGCCACCTGGGTTACCGTGTTGATGATGCATCCGTTGTCCTTCTCTCCCTCCTTCGCGGTCAGGACAAACAGACCGTAGCTGAGTTTCTGCATTACCAATTCGTTCATGGCAAACTCCTTTCGCGATGCTTGTGCAAAACAACATACTGCGCCCGATTCTATTTCACAGGAATTTCTCTTCCGAGGCCTGTTGAATACAGAATCATCTCACCGACCGGCTCCCGGAGAATCTGTTCAACCGCTCTTCTGTAGTACAAAAGCTGTGCCCGGTACTTCTCTGAAAGGGCGGCGCCTCCTCCGCGCCCGACACGATCGGTCTTATAATCTACTATAACATACTTCCCGTCCTCTTTGAAATATGCGTCGATGACTCCCTGAATCAAAATCGGTTCATCACTGTCGTAGGATGGATCGATCTCCCGCGCCGGAATATCAGCCACAAATGGCTGCTCGCGCCGGAGCTCGCCGCGCCCCTCCGCCAGGCGCATACGGTCCGCCAGTCCGGTCGCGGCGAACGCGGTGATGTCAGATGGAGCGACACTTCCCGCCTCCTGCTCCGTGAGCAGTCCCCGTTTCACCATCCCCAGTATCTGTTCCCGGACCTCCCCCTCCGATGAGGCACGGTTCAGATCCAGCGCCCGGAACACCTTATGATAGGCGGTGCCCCGCTCCGGTCCGGCTTCCTTTCGCACTTCTCCGGTCTCTTCCGCAGTTTTCTTTTCTTTCATAAATTCCGGAACCAGAGGGACAACCACTTCTTCCGGAAACAGTTCCGCGGCGGCGTCCTCCTGCCCATCCCCGCCCGAACGCGTTTTCAGCTCCGATACGGACAATTTTGCCGGAAGCTCCGCCGTTTTCTCATAAGGATAGCGAAACGCGCGGCGCTCCGCCAGAAAAGTCCGGATCGCCGGATCCGCCGGCGCACCGTTCCGCACCGACTCCGCGGCTCTGGCAAGCCGCGCGATCCGGTTTTTCTCCGATTCATCCTTTCTGATCTCGCCGCTTCCGATCACGGAGGGTTCCGCGACGGTGACGTGAATCAGCGATTCATCCGGAAGTGCGGGGATGATCCAGTCAAGATAACAGGTCGCCGAGGAACGGACCGCATAGGAAAGCGGCTCTTCCGACTGTCTCGCGCCGTTCCCGATCGCGGCGAGCACCGCGTCCGAAAGATCGGCCGTTCCGGTCATAATCAGCTTTTCCTTCGCACGGGTCATCGCGACATAGAGAACGCGCATTTCCTCGCCCAGAGCATCGTCGCGGATCGTCCCGGCGATCGCCCGTTTGATCGCGGATGATGTTTTCGTCCGTGCCTCCGGATCGATCGCGTCCAGACCGATGCCGGAACTTACATGAAGCGCCGCCTCGCTCCTGCTGTCGCTCGTGTTGAATTTCGCCCCGAGCCGCCCCAGTATGACAAATGGGAACTCCAGTCCCTTGCTCTTGTGGATCGTCATGATCCGGACCGAATCTCCTCCTTCGCTCTCCGGATTTGCCTCGCCGTAATCCACCTCGTATTTATTCAGTTTTTCAATATACCGGACGAACTGGAACAGCCCGTGATAGCTCGTCTTCTCAAACTCCACCGCCTTCTCCACAAGCATCTTCAGGTTTGCCTCGCGCAGCGCCCCGGCCGGCATCGCGGCCGCAAAGACGCCGTAGCCCGTCTCCCGAAGCAGATTCAGGATCAGCTCATGAACAGGCAGATACATGACACTTTCCCGAAGCTTCCGGTAGGTGCGGACGAAGGATTTCAGCTTCGCATTCAGTTCTGCCGGGCCGTCCCGGTCTTCCGGCACGCCTTCCTCCGCCGCCTTTCTGACCGCCTCATAATACGGAGCATCCTGGTCGGCGCTCCGGATTGCCGCGAGCTCCCGGTCCGTAAATCCTCCGATCGGAGAGCGCATCACCGCGGTCAGCGGGATGTCCTGCATGGGATTATCCAGAATGCGCAGATAATTCAGTACCGTCACAACCTCGACCGCGGAGAAGTAACCGCTGCCTGACGCAGTCACGGCCGGAATGCCCGCGCCCGTCAATACACGCTCGTAGACCGGCGCGGACTTCTTGCCGTCCCGGACCAGAACCGCGATATCGCCGTAGGACGCTCTCCGCATCGTCCCCTCTGCACGGTCATAGACACGGCCGTGCTCCGTAAGTTCCCGGATCTTCGCGGCCACAGCCATCGCTTCCGCTTCGATCAGTGCGTCGCCGCTTCCGCTTTTTTTCAGCTCCTCCGCCTCCCCGTCGATCAGGATCAGCTCCGCCTGATCCGCGCCGCCGTTTTCGGGGTAAGAAGCGCCTTCATAGAGTGCCGCCTCATCATCGTAAACGATTCCTCCGGGATTCCCGCACATCACTCTCCGGAAAATCGCATTGACCGGCAAAATCACCTCACGCCTGCTCCGGAAGTTTTTCCCGAGGTTGATCCGTACTCCGGTCACATCATCCTGCACCGTCCCGGTCCCCTTCGCCAGAGGCGCGTATTCTCTGTATTTTTCCATGAAGAGATCCGGGCGCGCCATGCGGAAGGCATAGATCGACTGCTTCATATCGCCGACCATGAACCGGTCGTACCGTTTCTGATCCGTTCCGGACACCGCCTCGAGGATCCGTTCCTGCAGCAGGTTACTGTCCTGATACTCATCACACATCACCGCCGCGAACCGCCTCTGCAGCTCCGCCGCCGCATCGGTCCGCTCCCATCCGTTCTCCGTCTTCTTCAGCAGGATCTGAAGGGCAAAATGCTCAAGATCATTGAAATCCACCACGCCGCTTCCGCGTTTTTTCTCCGCGAACCGGTCCGCAAATTCCTCCGTAAGAGCGATGAGTTCCTCCGCCAGCGGCCGGATCATCGCAAGTTCGGCGAGGATCTGTTCCGGCGGAACGGGAAAGTATTTCGCCTGCAGCTTTTTGACCGCATCCTTCATGCCGTCGCGGACCGCCTTGACCTGATCCTTCTTTTCCGGATCAACGTCCGCGTACTTTTTTCCGTTCTGATTCAGCGTGCGGAATTTGATCCCGCTTATGCATCGATAGTATTCTCCGTAAGTCCGGCACGCAGAAAGGAGCTGTGCGGACTCAAGATCCGCTTCAAGAACCGGGAGCGATGCGGAAGGGCCGCCGGGACTCTTCGCGAGATCCGCCGCATCCTCTGTCATCCTCCGGATATCCTCGGAAAGCAGCACCGCCCTTCCCAGCAGATCCTTCATCCAGGGGGCGTTTGCAAGTTCTTCCTCCGTCTGCGCCTGATAAGCGTCAAGACAGCCGGAGAGCCATTCGGAAGGCTCCGGACTCGTCGATGCGAAGCGATAGACCCGTTCAATGAGATCCGCGAGGCCCGCGTCATTTTTTCCTCTGGAAAATGACTCCACAAAACAGATAAAAGCGGGATCATCCGCGGCATAATGCTCTTCGAGCATCTCATCGAGCACATCGGCCCTCATCAGCCTCAGTTCACCCTCCTCCGCGATCCGGAAACCCGGATCAAGATCGATCGTGTGAAAATAATTCTGGATCACGTAGGTGCAGAATCCGTCGATGGTGCTGATCCTCGCGCCCGGAAGCAGCACCATCTGCCGCTGCAGATGCACATCCTCCGGGTTTTTTGCGAGACGCTCTCCGATGGCGGCGCTGATGCGCTCCTTCATCTCCTGGGCCGCCGCGTTCGTGAAGGTCACGACCAGGAGCCGGTCGATATCCGCCGACTTCTCCGGATCTGTGATCAGCGAGAGAATCCGCTCGACGAGCACTGCGGTCTTACCGGAGCCGGCGGCTGCGGATACGAGCAGATTATGCCCCCGTTCCCCGATCACCTGCTGCTGTTCCTCTGTCCAGGTCACTCCCATTTAATTACTCCCATCCTGTGTCTTGCTTATGATCTCATCCATCGTGACGGTTCCGAGCTGTCTGTGCCGGTATCCGGGTATGCGCTCGTCGTAGCCGCAAATCCCGCTGTACGGACAGTATTCGCACCCGTCCTCCGTTCCGAACCGGTACGGAAGCGCCGCTGTCTCTCCGGCGCGGACGCGGGCGGCGAGTTCACCCGTCTTGCCCCGGACAAACTTCCGGAGCGCCTGAAATTCCTCCGCGGATGCCGCCTGGGAATTCTTCGCCAGCGTCCCATCCCTGTTCCGTTTCACGCCCACGACATTCGATCCGGCTCCGTTCTCTGCGAGGCCGCGGTCGAGCAGCGTGAGCGCATGATCATCGGAAGGCGCAAGGCCGTTCATTTTCAGTTTTTTCAGAATCTGCTCCTCCGCCGTTCCCGCCGCGGCCGGGTCGGTGAAGGGATCGTTGATCCGGTAGTAGAACATTCCTCCCGGAAGGGCCCTTCTGTCCGGATGGCGCTTCTGCTCATCAGAAAGCGCGGCATCCATATACAGCATCAGCTGAAGAGAAATGCCATGATAAAGCATCGGCAGATCAAACTGAACGTTTCCTGTCTTATAATCGATAATCTTCACATAGAGATCACCGCCGTCGTCACAGACATCGATCCGGTCAATTTTCCCCGTCAGCACGAGATCCGGCCTGATCACGCTGCGAAATACGTGTTCCACACTCTCCGTCACGAAGCTTCCCATCTCCATCTGTTCCCGGAGCGCCCAGGTCGTCCGTCGCAGGATTCTACGGATGCGTCCGATCTCGTACGTATTCCGTTCGGTATCCCGAAGGACCGTGCTGCCCGAATCATGAAGAAAGGAATCCAGGGCTTCATCAAGGAGACGTTCCCGGTCGCTGTCCGTAAGACGGCCCCAGGTGAGGCCTTCCCTCTCCATCCCGCGGGTAAAACGCTCGAGAGACGCGTGCACAACGATTCCCAGATCTGCCGGTGTAAATACGTACTCGTCACGCTCTGCGGCACGGATGCCGTACTGCATGAAATGACGGAAGGCGCACCGCGCGAACGTTTCAAGCCGCGACGCCGAATGTTCCGGACGCGCCCCGTAGAGTGCACGAGCCGCCGCACTCCCGATCCCGTCCGTCACGTTGTGTGAAAGCGCCGCCCGGCTCAGGCGTCCGAACAGTTCCTTCTCTTCCGCGGCGATCTCGACAAATTTTCTTTCTTCTTCCGCATCCTCCGGGGCGCGGATACCGGAAAGCAGCGCGGCCTGAATACCCTCCCGCGTCTCAAGCAGGTGGAGACAGCCGCCGTTTCCGCTTTCAATCCGGATCGCGGGAAAGACGGACCGGACCTGATGGATCAGGTATGACGGAGCTAGCGCCGCCCCGGAAGCGCCCGTCCTGCTGTAGGAAAGAAAGAGTCGGTCGCTTGCCTTCGTCTGAACGAGATACAGATAAAATCTCTGCGAAGCCAGTTCCTCCCGGGAATCCGGAGCGAGATGAATCTCTCCGCCCAGGAGAGCCGCCCGGTCCGCCTCGGAGAGAAGGCCGTCTGTCTTCGCGCTCTTCGGCACAACGCCCTCATTGACCCCAACGAGAAACAGTACTTTTATTTTTTTCAGGCGTGTGCGCGTCAGATCGCCCACCATCACCTGATCCTCGCCCGGAGGAATAAGGCCGATCGAACTCTCGGAAAATCCCGCTTCCAGCAGCTTCAAAAAGGCGGCGTTTCCCATTTTCTCACCGCCGAGAACCTCAACCGTCTTATCAAGAACCGCCAGCACTTCTTCATAGACCTGGCGATACTCCTTCGCCCGTCCGTCGTCCCCCGCTTCCTCAAAACGTGCCGAGAGGGAAGCGAGTTTCCGCTGCAGATCATTTTTTACAAGAAAATCGTACAGCGTCTCCGCTTTCCGGGAAAGCGGCATACCCCGCCTTCTCATTCCATCCGTAAAACCGCGGAGAAGGCTGACAAACCGCTCCCGTATCTGATTGAGTTTTTCCAGCTCCGCTTCGTCCGAGTGCTTCGGCACGCGGGTCCATTCTTCCTCATATCTCTTCCAGCCGCGGATACCGTTTGCGATGACGTAATTCTCCATCCGGTCGATCTCTTCCGGTTCGAAGTCCGCCAGCGAGCTTCGAAGAAAGCGAAACACGCTTTCATACGAAAACCCCTTCACGGTCATATCGACCGCGGAACGGATAAATTCGACGAGAGGATTTTCCAGAACCGGTTTTTTCTGATCCAGAAAATATGGGATTTTCTCCGCCTCGAATTGTCTCCGGCATTCCCGCCCGTATTCCGGAAGATCTCCTGCAACCACCGCGAAATCACGGTACCGGTACTGTCCGGTGCGGATCAGCCGGAGAATCTCAGCAGTCACGTACCGGATCTCATCCGACGGGTCGGAAGCTTCCCGGATCCGGATCCGGTCCGTCTCCTCCTGATATTCCCGCTTCGGGTAGCGCAGAATATTCTGCTCAAGAAAACGAAGCGGGGCATTGTCCGCGAAACGCGCACTGCCCCGTATCCAGCGGACCGGAAGAATGTCGCAGTGCGCCTCTTCTGCGAGGCGGGCGATCTGTCCGGTCATTCTGCAGCTCATATAGAAAAGCCGGTGACGGCCGCAGGGCGCAAAAAGATCCGTCCCCGGATCCGCCGTCACGATGCAGATTACCCTGCGGCAGAGCGACAGCAGCTTCCCGACGACGAGAAGCTGAACCGGCGTGAAGCCGGTGAATCCGTCGAGAACAACGGTACTGTCCTTCACAAAGCGGGAATCATCGATGACCCCGCACAGAAGTTCCGGAACCTCCTCCGTCGTGAGATAGCGGCTGCTCAGGTAGTCCATGAACCTGGCGTAGATGAGGCGGATGTCCGCAATCTTGTGCGAAAGAAGGCCGCCGTCCGCCCCGCCGGTATCCAGCCAGTCTCCGAGATCCTCCGGCTTCACCCGGTACTGCAGAAGCTCGGAGATCAGCGATTTCATCTCCCCGATGGAACCCTGTTTCCGCATCGTTCCGCCCAGCACCGTCAGATCATTTCCACACGCACTGACCACGCGTTCCAGGACGAGAGATTTTCCGAGATCTCCGAGAACCGGACGCGTATCGCCTCCGGTCTCTCCGAAGACACGCCACGCCAGACGATTGAAGGACAGGACATCGATATTCAGGAGGCCGTGCCGGGGATGCATCGTGACCAGATCCTTCTGAGTCTGCATCGTGAACTGTTCCGGCACAATCACGATATAATCCCGCTCTGGGCAGCGGATCGATTCATCGATCAGTTCCTGATATACCGTATACGATTTTCCGGCGCCGCTGCCGCCGGCTACGATTTCCAGTGACATATCCGAATTATTCCTCCGCCTTCAATCCTTCCGCCTGAGTCATCCAGGCCGCCGCGGACGCGTCGCTCGGCATACGGAGATCCCCCCTCGGCGAAACCGCGACGGATCCGACCTTCGGTCCGTCCGGAAGACAGGACCGTTTGAACTGCTGCGCGAAGAAACGGCGGTAAAAATTCTTCAGCCATTTCAGAAGCGTCTCATTGTCATACTTTTCCCTGAATACGAGCTTCGCGATACGGTAGATTTTCGCCGGCTCATAGCACATGCGGAGCATGTAATACAGATAAAAATCATGAAGCTCGTAAGGGCCGACGAGTTCCTCGGTCTTCTGGGAGATCGCTCCGTCCTCCGGCGGAAGTAATTCCGGACTGACCGGAGTGTCAAGGATATCGAGCAGAATATTTTTCAGCTCCTCATTGCCGCAGGTATCGGCGCAGTAGCGGACGAGATGGCGGACAAGGGTCTTCGGGACGGAACAGTTCACCGCGTACATCGACATGTGATCGCCGTTGTACGTCGCCCAGCCCAGAGCAAGTTCCGAGAGATCTCCCGTGCCGATCACAAGGCCGCCGTTTTTATTCGCCAGATCCATCAGCACCTGCGTGCGCTCGCGGGCCTGGCAGTTTTCGTACGTGACATCGTGAACGGAGGGATCCTGGCCGATATCCCGGAAATGGAGCTCAACCGATTCCCTGATATCGATTTCTTCGAGCGTCGCCCCCAGGTCCTTCGTGAGGGTGCAGGCATTGTGATACGTCCGGTCCGTCGTCCCGAAGCACGGCATCGTCACGGATGTGATATTTGCACGCGGAATATTCAGAATATCGAAGGCGCGGGTCGTCACCAGCAGCGCCAGTGTGGAATCGAGGCCGCCGGAGATGCCGACCACCGCATGTCTGCAGTGTGTGTGCTCAAGCCTCTTCACAAGGCCCATCGCCTGAATATTCAGAATCTCGTCGCAGCGCAGCGCGCGCTCCGCTTCATTCGACGGAACGAAGGGATGCGGGTCAAAGAAGCGGTCCAGATGATCCTCTTCCATCTTCAGGTCGAAGGTGACCGTCACATATTCTTCCTCCCTCTCCGGGCGGAACGTGCTCATCCGCCTTCGTTCCGCGGCCAGGCGCTGCACGTCGATGTCCGCGTAAATCACGGTATTTTTAAATCGTTCCGCCTCCGCCATCATCGTGCCGTACTCCGCGATCATATTCTGGCCTCCGAAGACGAGGTCGGTGGAGGACTCGCCCTCTCCGCAGGATGCGTAAATATATCCGCAGATCAGACGCGCGGATTGCTCCGTCACAAGTTTTTTCCGATACGTATCCTTTCCGACCATCTCGTCGGAGGCGGAAAGATTTGCGATCACGCTGGCTCCGGCCAGGGCATGATGCATGCTCGGGGGGATCGGGACCCAGAGGTCCTCGCAGATCTCGCAGGCTGCCACGAGACGCGGCATCTGACGGCACCGGAAGAGAAGATTCATGCCGAACGGCACTTCGGCTCCATCGAATTCAACCGTGCGCGGTTCCTCAAAGCCCGGCGTGAAATGCCGTCTCTCGTAAAACTCGTTATAATTCGGAAGATATTTTTTCGGAACGATGCCCAGCAGCGATCCCCGGTTCATCACCGCGGCACAGTTGTACAGCTTGCCCTCAAACTCAAAGGGAAGACCGACGAAAATCAGCGCATCGACATCGGCCGTCGAATCGATCAGAACGCGAAGCTGCTGCGCGGCTTCATCCAGAAGACGCTCCTGCCAGAAAAGATCACTGCAGGTATAACCCGTGATACAAAGTTCCGGGAATACCATGATCTTCGCCTTTTTCTTCTCCATCTCCCTGACAAGCCGGAGAATCTCCGCCGTATTCGCCGCAGGATCTGCCACCGTGATTTTCGGCGTCGCCGCCGCAGCCTTGATAAATCCGTCTCTCATCTCGCACCCCCCGCTGCCATCTGATCGAGAATTGCCTGCATCTCATCCGTCGTAAATACGTAATCGGATCCGCAGAAATCACAGTGAAGCTCCGCCGGCTTTCCCTCGTCGATGAGGGACCGGATTTCTTTTGCGCCGAGGCTGATCAGTGCTTTCGTCACACGCTCTCTGCTGCAGTTGCACCGGAACTCCGCCGGCGTCGTCCCGTGAAGCTCAGGATTCAGCCCGGCAAGCAATTTTTCCAGAATCTGCTCCGGCGTCATGCCGGATTTCAGCAGACTGGTCACCGATGCGACGCCCTTCAGATTTTCCTCCAGCTTTGCGATCACGCCGTCCGATGCCCCCGGCATCAGCTGGATAATAAACCCGCCCGCCTCGAGAATCGACCCGTCGGTATCGACCAGGGTTCCGACCCCGACCGATGAAGGAACCTGTTCACTCGTCAGGAAATAATAGGCGAGGTCATCACCGATCTCACCGCTCACAAGGTCAATCTGCCCCGAATACGGCTCCCTGAGGCCGAGATCCTTGACGACCGTCATCGTTCCGCGGCCGATCGCCCCGCCGACATCGAGCTTGTGCCGGTCATTTACCATCAGCGGAATCTCCGGATTGTATACGAACCCCTTCACATGGCCCTTTGCATCCGCGCTTACCGTGAGGCCGCCCATCGGGCCGTCCCCCCGGACCGTGATACTCACCAGACCGTCGTCATCATTCATCATCAGTCCCATCATGACTCCTGCGGTCAGTAGACGGCCTAGCGCCGCGCTTGCGACCGGAGTCGTGTTGTGAATCTCTCTCGCTTTTTCAACCAGATCATGCGTATCGGCCGCAAATGCGCGGATCATCCCATCCGCCGCGGTCGCTCTGACAATATAATCCATCCTTATCCTCTCATTTCCTGCGTCTCACGCCGCATTTTCCATTCTTTTCCATGTTCGCGCGCGGCGAACCAGACGCGCTCCGAATCCGGCGCCGCCGCCCGCTCCGTGTATGCTTCCTTCGCCCACAGAAACTCCATCCCGGCCTGTTCAAGAAGCGCCCGGATCTCCTCTGCCGTGTACGCCCTCTGAACGTGCAGTTCCTCATATCTGCGGAACAGATCCCCCGGTTCCGAACGTTCTCCCTGTCCCGGGAGATCCCCCTGCTCCGGAGATTTTCTCTGTTCCGGAACAAAAAGCGTCAGCTGGTACGTATTCAGGCGGGCCGCCCTGTCGTACTCATTCTCCCAGATGAAACTTCCCTCCGGTCTGTTCTCCGCGATCGTGCTGCTCCCTATTTTCTCATACTTCGGAGCCATATTCAAATCGAAAAGAAACAGCCCGCCGGGATCGAGATAATTATTCACAAGACGAAATGTCCGCAGCAGATCCTCTCCCGACGTAAGATAATTGATACAGTCGCAGACACTCACGATGGCCCGGACGGTCCCGTACAGCTCGAACTCCCGCATATCCTGCATGAGATACAGGATGTCATGACCGCTCTCCATTCTTTTTTCCATCGCTTCCTGCAGCATCTCCGGCGAATCATCGATTCCGATCATGTCGAATCCGGCAGCAGCGAGGCGCTCGGTCATCGTCCCCGTCCCGCACCCGAGTTCGCACACGAGACCATCCCGGATTCCATCCGCCCGGAGGCACTCCGTGATCGCCGCGCACCACGCGCCGTAATCCACATTGTCCATAAACATATCATATACTTCAGCAAATTCCGAATAACTCTCCACGTAACCGTTCCTTCCCGTCTCTTCTGCTTTGCAGGGATAGTTTCATAATAACCGCTTTGCTCTCCCGGTTCAACACGCGGAAAGAAAACGCCCGCTTCCCGGAAATACAAAAAGCTCCCGTCCCCGGAGGATCGTCTGGATCTTCCGGAGACAGGAGCCCGGTTCCGTGATGGGAATCAGAGAATATCGATATATTCACCGGCGAGTGCCTTGTTCATGCTGCGCACCGCGCAGAACTTTCCGCACATACTGCAGGTGTCGGAATGGTCGTCCTCCGGTTTGCGGCTGTCGCGGATCGCCCTTGCGCTCTCCGGATCGAGGGCGCAGGCGAACTGCGCGTCCCAGTCGAGATTCCGTCTCGCGTCGGCCATCTGATCGTCGATATCCCGCGCGCCCGGTATTCCCTTTGCAATATCCGCCGCGTGCGCCGCGATCTTCGACGCGATGATCCCCTGCTTCGTGTCCTCAACATTCGGAAGTGCGAGGTGCTCCGCCGGTGTGACGTAGCAGAGGAAAGCCGCTCCGCTCATCGCCGCGACCGCACCGCCGATCGCCGCCGTGATGTGATCGTAGCCCGGAGCGATGTCGGTGACAAGCGGTCCGAGTACGTAAAACGGCGCGCCCATGCAGATGCTCTGCTGAACCTTCATATTCGCCGCTACCTGATCAAGCGGCACGTGGCCCGGTCCCTCGACCATGACCTGTACATTGTGCGCCCAGGCACGCTTCGTCAGCTCGCCGAGCCGGACAAGTTCCTCGATCTGGCAGACATCCGTCGCATCCGCGAGACATCCCGGCCGGCAGGCATCTCCCAGAGAAATGGTCACATCGTGCTCCTCACAGATGTCCAGGATCTCGTCAAAATGCTCGTAAAACGGATTTTCCTCCCCGGTCATACTCATCCACGCGAACACGAGACTGCCGCCCCGGCTCACGATATTCATTTTCCGTTTGTGTTTCCGGATCTGATCGATCGTCTTTCTCGTGATTCCGCAGTGAAGCGTCACAAAATCCACGCCGTCCTCCGCGTGAAGCCGGACCACATCGATGAAATCCTGCGCGGTCAGTGTCGCAAGATCTCTCTGGTAATGAATGACGCTGTCGTACACCGGAACGGTTCCGATCATCGCCGGACACTCATGCGTCAGCTTCTGACGAAACGGCCGGGTATTGCCGTGGCTGGACAGGTCCATGATCGCCTCGGCTCCGAGGTTCACCGCCGCCATCACCTTCTGCATCTCGATGTCATAATCCTTGCAGTCCCTGGAAACGCCGAGATTGACGTTGATCTTCGTCCGCAGCATGCTGCCGACGCCCTCCGGGTCGATGCAGGTATGATGCCGGTTTGCGGGAATCGCAACCTTGCCTTCCGCGACAAGCTGCATAAGCCGGTCTGTCTGCATCCGTTCCTTCTTCGCCACCGTCTCAATTTGCGGCGTGACGATTCCCTTTCTCGCCGCATCCATCTGTGTTGTGTAATCCATGATTTCCTCCTAAATCATTCTTCCGTGCGGCAAGGTGGTGACCCCAATGCCGCGCGGAGCAGCAAAAAAACAGTGCGGGCACGCCTCGTATGGCGTATCCGCACTGTTGCTTTCATGCATACATCCCTACGTTGGCATTGCCCAGATCAGGTATTGCGGGTCGTGCACGAAGCACCTCTCAGCTTTTCAAGCTCCCCGTGTATCTAATGCTTATATTAAAGTACCACAATTCTTACGGCCGCGCAAGCCGGACAAGCCGGATGAGCATCTCGGATGTCTTCTCCATCTCCTGCACGCTTGCGTACTCAAAGCGGCTGTGGTAATTGTACCCTCCCGTGCAGAGATTCGGGCATGGAATGCCGCGAAAACAGAGCGCCGCGCCGTCCGTACCGCCGCGGATCGGGCTCGTTATGCAGACCTCTCCCATATCCGATAGGACCTTTTTCACGCGGTCAACCAGATCCATATGATCCGCCATGACCTCCGCCATATTGTAGTACTGATCCGTGATCACCGCTTCCGCCGTCCCCTCACCGTATTTCCGGTTCAGGTACGATATGATCCGCCGGATCGTCTCCTTGCGCGCCTCGAACCGTTCCCGGTCATGATCCCGGATAATATACTGAAGAGCCGCCGCCTCGACGCTTCCCTCCATCCGGTCAAGATGGTAAAATCCCTCGTACCCTTCGGTGTGTTCCGGCGTCTCCGCAGGCGGCAGCATCGCGGCAAATTCCATCGCGATCAGGCAGGCGTTCTTCATCCGGTTTTTCGCGCTTCCCGGGTGAACATTTTTTCCGGAGATCCTCACGCGCGCTTCCGCGGCGTTGAAACACTCGTACTCGATGACGCCGAATGTTCCTCCGTCCACCGTGTACGCCTCGTTTGCCCCGAAGCGCTCCACGTCAAAATGCTCCGTCCCCCTCCCGGTCTCCTCGTCCGGCGTAAATGCGATCCGGACGGCGCGGTGATCCTCCTCCGGATGATCATGAAAATACTGCACGAGATTCATGATCTCCGCGACTCCCGCCTTGTCATCCGCCCCGAGCAGCGTCGTTCCGTCCGAAGCGATGAGATCCTCCCCGCGGTGTTCCGCAAGTTCCGGAAAATCTTTCTCTTTTAAAATCGCGTCATTTCCCTGATAGTTTTCGATGATCCTCGGCGTCACACCGCTTCCGCTCACCGCGGGAGACGTGTCGAGATGACCGATGAGTCCGATCGGCGTCATCGAATCAAAGTCGCTCCCGCGGGCATCGACCGATGCGTAAACGTAGCAGTGTTCCCGGTCATAGTCCGTCCGCGCGCCGAGGTTCTCCAGTTCTTTTACGAGAAGCTCCGCGAGGTCTCTCTGCTTCGCGGTGGTCGGCTGTTCCGTTGCGTCCTCGTCGGACTGCGTGTCGATCCGGACGTATGTAAGAAAACGATCAATTAAGTTCCGGTTTCTGATCAAAGGATCCGCTTCCTTCCTGTCGATTGAATAACCTCCGATACCCCGGCGATCCGGTCAGAATCTCCGCGATGTCGGCGGGATGACCGGCCATTGCTGCCGCTCCGTTCAGCTCATCCGCCGTCCCGTAACCGTAGGTACAGCCGATAAACGGCGCATCCACACCCCGGGCTCCCTCAAAATCGCTGCCGCGGTCGCCGATCACCACAAACGTTCTTCTTCCGTCCCGGCCGTCTGTTTCTGCGTTTCCCGGGATTTCACCACAGGCCGGTCCGCACTCTTCCGCCTCTCTTTTCACCGGCGTCTTCTTCACCGCCGCCTGAAAATTCTCCGCGATATCTCTCATGATCACCCGCTTCGGAGCGTGATCCCAGCACTCGCAGGGAAAAAATGCCGTAAACCACCGGTCCATTCTGAAATAATCCCAGTGAAGACGGGCGTAGGAGACGCCACAGTTCGAGAGGACCGCCATCGTAAATCCCCGGGATTTCAGGCTGTCCAGCATCGTTCGCGTCCCGTCATACCATCCACCCCGTCCGGCCGCAAGCTCCGCCCGCATTCCTTCTCCGATGCGCAGCGCTGCACGCCTTTTCAGATCCTCATCCAGCTGCGGCATAAAATCATTCCACATATCAGCGGTGTTCATACCGAGCCAGCTCTGGATTTTCGCCCGGTCCGGCTCCCCGGCCGGCACGCCGCAGGACGTGTTCAGCCATCGCACCGTATCGTAAACCGCGGGCGCGTAGATCTTCATCGTCTCATGCAGCGTACCGTCATAATCAAAGATTAAAACCGGTTTCATCCGATCTGATCCATCACATTGACCATCTCGATCGCGGAGAGTGCACAGTCGTATCCCTTGTTTCCTGCCTTGCTGCCGGCGCGGGCGATCGCCTGCTCGATGTTTTCGGTCGTCACGATTCCGAAAAGCGTCGGGACGCCTGTCTGCAGCGCCGTCTGCGCGATTCCCTTGGACACCTCGTTGCAGACATAGTCGTAATGGCTCGTCTGGCCGCGGATGACCGCGCCGACGCAGATAACCGCGTCATACTTTCCGCTCTGCGCCATCTTCAGCGCGACGGTCGGGATCTCGAAAGCGCCCGGCACCCAGACCGCCGTGATGTTTTTATCCTCCACACCGTGACGGACAAGACCGTCGACGGCGCCGCCCAGCAGCTTATTCACGATGATTTCGTTAAAACGGGCCGCGACGATGCCGACCTTCATCCCCTCTTTTGCGACGACTTTTCCTTCGATTAAATTGATTTCTCTCATGGCTGTTCCTTTCCTGATCTTTACTCAACTGTACCAGCATTCTGTCTGTTTCCGGTCAGAAGCTCTCCGCCCCGGCGCTTCCGCCGGATCAAACCCGGATTTCCGTGAAGATGTGCCCCATCTTCGTCTTTTTTGTCTTCAGATACCGCGCATCATACTTCTGCGGCGGGATTTCGATCGGCACACGTTCCGTGATGGCAAGGCCGAAGTCCGCCAGTCCGTATACCTTGTCCGGATTGTTCGTCAGAAGGCGCAGGCTCTTGCATCCCAGATCGCGCAGGATCTGCGCTCCGACCCAGTACTCCCGGAGATCCGGCGCAAAGCCCAGTTTTTCATTGGCCTCCACCGTGTCGTAGCCCTCTTCCTGAAGGGCGTATGCCTTGATCTTGTTGATCAGACCGATGCCGCGCCCCTCCTGACGCATATACAGGACGATTCCGCGTCCTTCCTCCTGCACCATTTCCATCGATTTCCGGAGCTGCAGCCCGCAGTCGCACCGGAGCGATCCGAAGGTATCACCGGTCAGGCACTCGGAATGAACACGGCAGAGCACGTTCTCCCCGTCGCCGATGTCTCCCTTGACGAGCGCGACGTGATGCTCCCCGGTGATGTCATTGATATATCCGTACATCTCAAACTCGCCGTATTCCGTCGGAAGCTTCGCGACCGCCTCGCGGATGACATGGCTCTCGTGAATCCGGAGGTAATCCTGCAGTTCCTTGATAGTAATGAAGGTCAGGTTAAACTTGTCCGCGATGTTCCACAGTTCTGAGGTGCGCATCATCGTACCGTCCTCCGCCATGACCTCGCAGCAGACGCCGCACTCCGTCAGCCCCGCCAGACGGAGAAGATCCGTCGTCGCCTCCGTGTGGCCGTTCCGCACGAGCACGCCGCCGTAGCGGGCGACGAGAGGAAAGGTATGCCCCGGCCTTCTCAGATCCGTCGGCTTTGTCGCCGGATCCGCGCACTTCATGATCGTATAGGATCTCTCCTTCGCGGAAATCCCCGTCGTGGTGTCGATGTGATCGACCGAGACGGTAAACGCGGTTTCGTGATTGTCGGTATTTTCCGATACCATCTGCGGCAGTCCGAGCCGCGCCGCGACTTCCTGGCTCATCGGCGTGCAGATCAGCCCTCTCGCGTGAACCGCCATAAAATTGATATTCTGCTGCGTCGCGAACTGGGCGGCGCAGATCATATCGCCCTCGTTCTCCCGGTCCGGATCATCCGTGACAAGAATGATCTTTCCCTGGCGCAGGTCTTCAATCGCCTGTTCGATAGTTCCGTACTGGTGTTCTTTTTCCATTATTTCCTCCTTTATCCGATCCGGACCGGATCCGTGCATTCTCGTTCTGTGTCAGAATCCGTGACTCGCAAGATATTCCAGGGACATCACATTTTCAGAGGATTCGCCTTCCTCCGCCGGTTCGTTTCCCGCAGCCTGACCGGCTGCCCCGTCTCCCGCATATCGCATCAGCTTCTCGACGTATTTCCCGACGATATCATTTTCCAGATTTACCGGATCTCCCGGTTTTTTGCCAAGCAGCGTCGTTTCTTCGCCTGTGTGCGGAATTACGGAAACTTTGAACACGCGGCCGTCGACATAGGCGACCGTCAGACTGATTCCGTCGATGGCGATCGATCCCTTTTCCACAATATATTTCAATAGATTCGGGCCTGCGGCCACCGTGATCCAGACCGCATTTTCCTCCCGCACCATCGACTGAATCACACCGGTTCCGTCGATATGACCCGATACAATATGACCGCCGAACCGGCCGTTTGCCGGCATCGCCCGCTCCAGATTCACCGTGTCGCCGCTCCGGCATGTGGACAGACTGCTCCGCCGGACCGTCTCCGCCATCACATCCGCCGTGAATCCGTCCGGCTGCAGCGATACTACCGTCAGACAAATACCGTTGACCGCGATGCTGTCGCCGATCTTCGTTCCCTCAAGAACCTTATCCGCCCGGATCGCGATCTGCCCGGAGATCCCGCCGGTACTCATGTGTCTGACTGTTCCCACTTCCTCGACAAGTCCCGTAAACATTCTCTCCTCCTTTGATCAGAATATTCTAAAAACAGAACATTCCGAGGTCACGCTTCCCGAATATACCGCAGCATCACATCATCGCCGTACTGCTCCATCCCGGAAAATTTCATCCGGTCCGCTTCATCCGGAAGCGCGATTCCTTCTCCTCCGACCGGGGTCGGCGCTTCTCCGCCGAAAATCTTCGGCGCGATAAACGCACGTACCTCATTTACAATTCCCGCACGAAGCGCGCTCTCGTTGAGGGTGCCCCCGCCTTCGAGGAGGACGCTGTCGATTCCCGCGCTGCCGAGAAACTTCATCAGCGCGGCAAGATCCGTCCGGCATCCCTCAGAAGCTCCCGGTTTCCTCTCCTCAAGACTTTTCCGGTCCGGTACGTTGACGACGCGAAGCCCGGTCTTCAGAACATCGCGAAGCCGTCCGCAGGCAGGATCGGAGAGCGGCGTCTCACCCTCCAGGATTTCTCCCTCCGGAAGTTCCGGAAGCGCGCAGGCGACGATCGTCTCATATTCCCGTGCCGTTCTTGCGATCTTCGATTCAAGCGGAATATTCAATCCGGAATCCGCCACGATCCGGACCGGATTCCGGCCGTTCTCGATCCTGCAGTTCAGCATCGGATCATCCGCGACCACCGTACCGATCCCGACCATGATCCCCATCAGCGCATGACGCAGCTGCTGAACGGCCATCCGTGACTCCTCGCCGGTGATCCATTTCGACGCCCCGGTCTTCGTCGCGATTTTTCCATCGAGCGTCATCGCGTACTTCATGACGACATACGGCTTTCCCGTCGATATGTAATGGAAAAACACCGGATTCAACTGATCACACTCATCCCGCATGAAGTCCTCGATCACTTCGATGCCGGCTTCCCTCAGGGCGCGGACACCCCCTCCCGCAACCTTCGGATTCGGATCGCGCGAACCGACGATCACCCTTCCGATTTTGTTCTCAATGATCGCCTCCGTGCACGGCGGAGTCTTTCCGTAGTGGCAGCAGGGTTCCAGCGTGACGTAGAGATCAGCACCTTTTGCGGACTCCGCCAGCGATGCGATCGCGTTCCGCTCAGCATGGAGTTCTCCGCACTTCGCATGGTAGCCTTCCCCTATCACACGGCCGTTTTTCACGATCACCGCTCCGACTTTCGGATTGGGATGGCACCACCCCTCTCCCTTTTTCGCAAGCGCGATGGCCCGCTCCATATACTTTCTTTCCGGCATGCAAACACCTTCTTCCCAGTCCGTGAAACAAAGGCAATCCCGCCGGATGCGGATCTCCCCCTTGTGTTTTCGCGGAATCAAGTATGTACTTCGTCGTTGCCTACGCGTACTCGGGACTTTCACCCGTTAGAGCGCGCCCATGGCGCGCAAACTAAAAAAGTCCTGCAGACGAATCTGCAGGACAAACGAATCATTTTCATAAAATCCGGACCGTGCATGAAACCATGCGCAGCTCCCATTCTTCTCTCATCCAGACTGTACTGTCGGCTTTGGACTCTCACCAAATCAACCTTTCGGCTCGCGGGCTCTACCGCCGGTCGGGAATTTCACCCTGCCCTGAAGATTCTCTATTGATTTGTTTTTAACAGAATTAAGAATACCCTTGATCCGTCATTTTGTCAACCTCGTCTTCTCCCTTTCCTTCCGGCCGCCGCACCTGCCGCGGCAGCGCAGGCGGCGCAGATGAGCAAAGGAATCACGCCTTCTCCACCTGCAGTCGGCAGCTTTTGATGCGAACCGGCGTATACCGTGACCGGATTCGTCCAGGCTGTGACGGAACCGGACAGAACGGATACCCGGTTGACGATTTTTCCGCTTCCTGTGATCCGCACCCGCAGATCCGCCGAGAACGCTTCGCCCTCTCCGAGATCGATCTTCCAGAGCGCAGCGCCCTCCGCAAATGTTCCGTCTTCAGTCAGGGAGACAAACTCCGTGCCTTCCGGCAGCACATCCCGGACTGTAAAAGCAGCTCTTCCCGGGTAGGGATTCTTGAACGAGATCCGGTATAGAACCATCCGGCCCTGTACGACCGTCTTTCCGTCCGCATCGGTTTTCCCGTCTTCCTGAAAAACTTCTTTTGAAGCGGCGAGCGGGACAGGTGCATATCCATAGACAACCGCGATCTCATGATCCGCGGTGATATTCTCGAAAGGATAGCTGCTCCCGAAAGCTTTCCTCTGCTCTTCCGTCAGCAAAACCCCGTCGACTGTCACCGACTCCAGTACAAATCCTTCCTTCGGCGCATAATGAATCGTCCGGCTTTCCCCCTCCGGAATCTCCCTGATACTTTCATCGATCGTTCCATTTTCCACACGCGTCGTGATAGCATGGGTTTTCTGCACCGTGAGCGTGACTTCATTTGAAATAAATTCCGAATGGTTGATCTCCGTAACGGCGTGATTTTTCAACGTATGTCCGCCGTCCGAAGTGACCACGCATCGGATGACCAGCGTGTACGTCTCGCCTTCCATCGGCATATTCAGAAGATAATCATCCGAAAGGCTGCAGGTGACATCCTGATGATCAATGTCAGTCGAATAATCCTTCTGCGCCATCGCCTTCCCGTTGCAGAGCAGTTCCGCACTCTCGCAGCGGATCCCCTCCGGAAGGGTATCACGGATCTTGAAGACACTGTATTTTGAAATCGCGTTTTCCGCCCAGGTATTGACCTTCTGATCGATCCGGTACGTGACTTTCTGACCTTTCCGGACGGATGAAACCGGTTTCCCGTCTGCGTCCGCCGCCGATTTGACCGGCTGATCCGGGCGCGTATTTCCGATCGGGTAAGCATCCAGTGACCAGTGCACCATCCCTTTTCTCGTCTCATACGTCTGAATAGCAAAGCGGATCGAGGAATCAAATACGAGCGTCACACAGCTCCGGTTGTATGTCACGGCTTTCGTCGACTCTCCGTCCTGAAAATCGGAGGGCGAATTCTGCCAGCCATAATAGCCGCTGCGTCCTTTGTTATTCGGATCCATGAACCGATCATAGTTTTCATACACACCGGTGCGAAGAATCGTATCGCCTGTCACATAAGCCTGACTGACCGGCGCGAGTGCGCAGACGCCTTCGACGTCATAAAAATGATCCGGCTCGTAATCATGATAACCGTTCAGCGACCCGAACGTGAGATATGCGCCGGAGGGGATGATTTGTTCTCCGTCCGATGAACGGTACAGTTTCATCTCGCAGTCGACCGAAAGCAGTCCGAGATTCAGGATACTCGCCTCACTCGGATTATCGTCGAAGTAAAGGCCGTATTCTCCTTTTTGCATGAATGTGCGCTTCGGCCTGTAATAATCCCGGTCCCCCGCCGCGTAGGCGATCCCGTGGGTGAAGGTCAGAGTGTAATCAATCGGGATCCGCTCCCCGCCGCTCATATACGTCCCCGCATTTGTGAAGCGGGCCGTGACCGCCGCCTGCTCCGCGGCTCCCGCCGTCCGGAATTTTACGCCGCGCTGACCGGTCGGCGCATAACTCGTGATCGCATACTCCGAGGAGGCGATCCCGCTCACATTGACCGATGTGAGCCGGCAGTTCTGATTCGCAAGAATCATCTTTTCATCGATAAATCTTCCGTTCACCTGCTCGGGTTTCCGGTAAAAGGCAGGCGTTTTCGGATAGCTCATGTCGGAGAGATCGATCGCTCCTTCCTCGTTCCAGCCGGCCTTTATCAGGAAGGCCCGCTCCTCACTGTTCGGAGTAAACATATACTGCGCCTCCATACCCGGGTTATGGAGACGATAGATTTTCGCAGTTCCACTGTTCTTGAAAAATGCGGTTCCTTCCTTTCTGTAACCGAGAGCCTCGAAACCGCTGATCTCGCCGGCGCCAACATAAGCATAGATCGGCGACAGCCCGGTCTGTCCCTCGTAGCGCATGCGATAAATGGCTTCGCCGCCGGCGGCGCTGCTGTAACCGATGATGCCTGCCTCTTTCACGCTGCTCCAGCCGGAGAGTCCGGAGATCTCATCCGGATTTGTCGTATAATAATAGGTCGACGCACTGTTCGACGTCAGCTGATACGCATAGATCGGCAGATTCTCATCCGCTGCCTTCACCGCGGCTTTTCCCGTATCCTCGCCGGGATCCGGCGCCGGAAGAGATGAAGTCTCCTCTGCCGCAGCCTCTTTCCTGTCCGCGGGTCGGAAAATCCAGGTGCTCTTCGCGGCCTCTTCCATGAGTGCTTCCAGTGCGGGACGGTTCGTTTTACTGACAAAGCCGGCCAGCTTCGCCGATGCTTCCGAGGTGGAACCGGAGACGGCATAAAAATCGACGGTTTTTCCGTAGTTGCTTCTTCTGTTCCGGTTCCCCTTCTCATCGCATGAACCGGCGACCAGAACCTCATCCACACCGCCCGGGATGAATCCCGCAGCATCCTTCCCTTCATTTCCCGCTGCTCCGACCACGGTCATGCCTCCCGATACGGCCTTCCGGATCAGCGCGCTGACCGCGTCACGCCCGCCGGACGTTTTCATGTACAGCGGAAGCAGCAAAATCCGTACATTCTTCCGGATCGCATATTCGATTCCGGCTGAGATCGACGATACACTCCCGCGTCCTGCGGCATCGAGGACCTTGATCGAGAGAACGGACGCTTCCGGATTCACAGACCGCAGTGTTTTCAGTGTTCGCGTCCCGTGTCCGCAATCGTCACCCGCATCGTCTCCGATCAACGACACGGCTTCCGCCACGCCGTCTCCTTCCATTCCCGTATCAAGAACCGCTATGGTGTTCTTTCCTGATACGCCGCCCGCAGAACGCAGAGTTTTCTGCAAAGCAGTGAGCGCGTCCTGCCCCTTCATGGAATCATCGCCCGGAGACGCCGTCTCCTGTTCCGGATTCTCCGACGCCGCCGTGACAGTCTCCTCCCGGGAAACAAACGAAGCCGTTTTCTCATAGTTGGCATACGCCTTCTCTGCTTCCTCCTCCGTCGCATACTGAATCAGATACAGTCCGCCGCAGGATGAAACGACCCGGTCCGCATCTTTGGAGATGACGGACTCATCCTCCGCGCCCACGAGAAGTCTTCTGGGAGAAGGAGCAGTCTCCGCATCCCCTTCTTTGACCGGCGGACCGGCAAAGACCGTTCCCGCACTTCCGATCACCGTGAATACCGCCAGGAGTACCGCGACTATTTTTTTCATGAGCATCACCTCTCTTTCTTCTTTCTCCCCGTCATCAGGCAGATTCCGGATGCCGCGGCAACGCTTGCGATAAGCACGGCCGCTTCCAGACCACTGTCGTCGCCGGTCCGGACGACTCCTGCTCTGCCATGATTCGAAACCGGCATCTCCGTCTTCGAACTGCTCTTCCCGCTCTTAACCGGAGCGGAGGAAGGAACCGGATCCGCTTCATCGTTTTTGGAAATCTCCTCCTTCTTATGAACCGGCGTGGTTTTCGGATAAACCGTCACATCTTCGCTGCCCGCCCCGTCTTTTTCATCCGCAGGAACGGCCGCCAGGACAGGCGATGCGATCTCATAGGATGCCGCCTGATCTTTCGCGCCGGATTCCCAGACGAGATAGACCCCTTCTCCGAGATTGTCAAAAACCGCCCTCCCTTCGCTGTCTGTCTCCATGATCCGCACCTCGGAGAATGTGACGGTTCCTCCATCTTCCGTCCGTTTACCCGCTCCGGCCGTTTTTTCCTTCTGCACGAATTCGAGCACTTCTTTCGCCAGATCCGCGTCCCCTTCGGAAAACCGTTCCCAAAAGTCTGTCCCTAATTCTGCAGACCCGCCGGCCGGCGAGAAGCCGTCCCCGCTCCCCGCACCGCTTTTCTCCGCGATCCGTAGGACGGAAAATTCCGCGCCGCGGACCGCGTTTTCATGATTCTCCGTCGAAAAACAAATGGTAAGCCGGTGATGCTCTTCCGTTTCCGCCGCAAAAGCCGGTGCTGCGGCGGACAGAATACCGAAGATCAGTCCCCCGAATAAGCCAAACAATCGTTTCCATCGAACTCTGTCCCGTTTATACAGATTTCTGCTCATCCCGAATCCTCAGACTCCTTTCTCTGAAATTTTTGCTCTTCTCCCTTCCTTCCGCACCAGATCCGCCGGAGAAGAAAGACGCTGACGATAAGATCGCATGCGGCTCCTCCGTAGACTGCCGCCGGTTTCAGAAAAAAAGCGTACAGTCTCTCACAGAGGCTCCGTTTCTTCGCAGTTCCCGGAGGAGTCCCCGTTCCTTCCTCCGCACGCTCCGCGCATACTAGCAGCCGGTGTGTATTGATCCCATAGGGAGTACAGGTCACCAGCGTCACCAGATCCCTTCCCTTTCGGATCTTCAAATCGTCCGTCTCCTCCGGCCGGATCACCTTCCGGCCGATCACCCGGTAGTGAAGCACCTTGCCCAGCACGCCGATCGTAAACAAATCGCCGTCTTTGAGCCGGTCCAGGTCCGTAAACAGCTTGGAATCCGGAAGTCCCCGGTGCCCGAACAGCACCGAATGCGTACCATTTCCTCCGACCGGAAGAGAGGTGCCTGGCAGATGGCCGCATCCCTTCGACATCGTCTGATCCGTCACATCGTGATACACCGGAAGACGGACTCCGATCGACGGGATCGATAGCACCGCCATCACGCCGTCGTTTCCTACATTGAGCAGATCTTCGTACTCCGCTTCCGCAACCGCGCCTTCCTCCGCGTGACCGGAAAGCGAAAGATTCTGACCGTCCTGCTCCGCCAGAGCCAGGTTGTATGTCTCCGCTTTTTCATATTCACTCCGGAGAAATGCGGCGTCCTCCGTTCCGACGTCTGCCTGATAATCCGCCGCCGCGACGGAGTTCGCGAAGGCATGGTACGCCCGCGACAGGATCAGATAACCGATGATCACAATGCAGACCGTCTTCAGAATGCGGCTTGCCAGAGTACGGATCACTTCTTATCCGCCTTCTCTTTGTCTTTTTTCTTCCCGGAGAGGACGATTCCTGCCGCGCCGGCAAATGCCGCTGCCGCAGCGGCTGTGAAGATGCCCGCTCCGCCTGCAGACGGCAGATTCTTCAGCCTTACGTTTCGAATCACCACCGGTGTCTGGGACCCGACCGCCGTCTCCACCGTATTTGTGATACGGCCCGTCTCCGCGCTGACCGCCGGTTTTACGTGATAGAGAAAGCTTTTCACGTCCCGATACTCCTCATCCGCTTCGCCTTTTGCCGATACAGCGACCTGATACGACGTCATTGCACCCTCATCGCTGTATGTGACTGATCCGATCATGAAGCGGTATTTCGTCGTATTCGGCGTATAACCCTCCGGCGCTTTTGTCTCTTTCATATAGTATGTGCCGGTGTCCAGTCCCAGAAACGAAAACGTCCCGTTCCCGTCCGAAGCGGAGGACGCGATCGGTTCCTTCATCGTCTCGTCCTTATAAAGCGTGAAAACCGCTCCCGACAGTGCATTTTTCTCGACGGTGTTCACTTTTCCGTTTTCTTTTGTGCCCGTCGTATTTTTATCGGAATCCTTCACCACGGTCTTATCCTGTTCATCCGCCGTCGTTACCCGCACACCGTTTTTTACGAACTCGGACGTCTGCCACGTCTTCGTATTTTCATCGCCGTCATTCGCCGCGTCCGGATCCATGCTTCCGTCGATCGCGAAGGTATAATGATACGTATGATCCGTGACCTGTTTTGTGGAATTTCTGTCTGTCAGATCATTCGAGTAAGTGACCGTCATGCGGTTCAGATTTGCCGAGAAATTATAATGATCCGTCTTCTCAAGTTTTGACTGGTAGGTGATCCGAATCTCCGGACGGAGATCGGTTTCCCGCTGAAATGATTTCAGAAATGCAGGGGAGAATTGAATCCGGAAGTTCTTTTTCCCGTTTCCTCCGGTCAGGGAAAACGCATCCTGTGACGGGATCTCTTCATACGCGCCGTATTCATTCGTTCCGTCCTTCCGCTTCCGGACCTCCACCCTCAGTCCGGATATCTCGCCGAACGTATCATCCAGCGCATCCTCGATCATGAAAACCGGTGATTCCCATGCATCCGTATAAGCCGGGATCGTGATACCGTCGAGCGAAAAGGAGATGAGATCGCCCTTCGCCACCGCATCTGCCCGGGGATTTCCCACCGTAACCGGCGAATCCGCCGCCGAAAGGCTGTCCGCGGTGTGAGCGGAACCGGCGATCTTCTTATCTGCTCCGAGTTCCCGGCCGTACGAGGTATATTTCAGGTACGCTTTCTCCGAACCTTCCGTGAAGAATTTTCCCATATCAACCGTTCCTCCGGAAGCCGCGCCTGTATTCGCGTCCGCCACATTGACCGCGACGACGGCCGGGTTGTATTCCGTCTGTTCCCCTCCCGATACAAGCACCAGGTACAGTCCCGGCTCCGCCTCTCCTTTGAACGTATCTGTATTTCCGTCGCGCTTCAGAGTTACGGTTCCCTGATCCATGTCCCGGTACTTGCCGGCTGCGATCGCGGCCGCGGCACTGCTGATCTCCGATGCCGCAGGATGCTCCAGATCCGTGATCGGTGCGTTTTCCGGATCTGTCAGGACATACCGGATCAGCATCCCGTCCTCATAATACCCGTCCGCAAGCTGATAGGCACGCACGGAAACCTTCCCGAGATCCTCCTCGCGCACGCCGGTCACCGAGATCGTCTGCGCTGCCGCGGTATCCGCCTGTTCACCGGAAACCCCGGCCGTTCCTCCGCTTTCTTCTCCGGATACCCCGGCCGCAGCGCCTCTCTCTCCGCCGGCTGTGCCGGATGCATATACGGGACAGCTCATGGCAGGCGGCAGCGACGCCGCAATCAATCCCGCCGACAGCAGTCCGATGGTTTTCCTGCTCCAATTTGTTTTTTTCATGTGATTTCTCCTTGAAATGATATGGATAAGATTTGATAGAAATGATATAAAGAATAGATTTCCCGAATTCGCGGGAAAATAAAAGAACCGGTCACGCTGATTATGTAACCTTATATAGGTTATACCATAACCGCGGACCGGTTTCAATTGTTTTTTTGTTTTATGTCGACTTATTATCCGGGAAGCGCCGCAATTTTCTGGCGATACACCTTCCGGTAAAGCGCCGTGATCATGATGACGGAAGCCGCTTCCGCGATCAGGAAGGAGAACCAGATCGCCGGCAGCCCGCCCTCCCGGCGGAACATCGCCGCGAGGATAAACGCGGACGGCAGCAGGATGATGAGCTGTCTCGTCAGCGAATTGATCATACTGTAAAACGCGCTTCCAAGCGCCTGCATCACGGAGCTCGTCGAGATGCAGTACCCCGCGAAGGGGAAACTCAATGAGATAATCCGGAGCGCGGGCTCTCCGATCGCGAGCATATTGTCGGATGCGTTAAAAATACCGAGAAGTTCTTTTGGCATCAGCCAGAAGATCGCCGTTCCCACGGCCATGATAACGACCGCGGCATTTGTCCCGAGGCGCCTCGCGTGAATGATCCGTTTCCTGTACCCCGCTCCGTAGTTGTAGGCGACGATCGGAACGAGGCCGTTGTTCAGTCCGAAAACCGGCATAAAGAAAATACTGTTCAATTTGAAATAGACGCCGAAGACAGCGGCCGCCGTCGAATTTTTCAGATACTGCATCAGAATCAGATTCATGCCGAACGTCATCACAGAGCCGATGCTCTGGACGATGATCGACGGAACCGCGATCCTGTAAATCTCGGAGATAAGGGCACCCTCCGGGCGGAACCCCTTCATGCTCAGTGAAATCTCTTTGTTGACGCGGATATTAAAGATCAGATCCAGCACCGCGCCGAGGCACTGGCCGAGCACCGTCGCCCAGGCCGCGCCGGCGATCCCCATCTTCGGAAACGGGCCAAGTCCGAAGATCAGCACCGGATCCATGATAATGTTCGTGATCGCTCCGGTCAGCTGTCCGATCATCGTATAAACCGTCTTACCGGTTGAAGTCAGCAGTCTCTCCAGCGTGATCGAGAAGAAAATACCGATGCAGACGCCGCAGCAGATCCTCATGTAAAGAATCGCATCGTCCCGGATCATCGGATCCGTTGTCTGAAGAGTGACAAAAGGATCCGAGAGCAGCATCATGACCGCTGCCACAATTGCCGTCGACAGGACGGTCAGAAAGATCGCGTGCTGGGCCACCCGGTTCGCCCGGCTATATTCCTTTGCGCCGAGCGCCCTTGAAATCAGGGCGTTGAAGCCGACCGCCGTGCCGGCCGCGATCGAAATGATCAGATTCTGCATCGGAAAGATAAGAGAAACCGCCGTCAGCGCCTGCTCGCTGATCTGCGAGACAAACATACTGTCGACGATATTATAAAGTGCCTGAACCGTCATCGAGATGATGATCGGCAGGGAAATATTGACGAGCAGCTTCCCGATCGGAAGAACTCCCATTTTATTTTCTTTTAATTGTGTCTGTTCTGTCATTCTGATTGCTCCGATGCGATGATTGGCGCGGTCCTGCAAATCAGAACCGTCTGTGAGGGTTAAAAATGTAAATCAATGAAAAGTACACCTCACCATAGTACGGATCGTACCGCAAAATGTCAATACAGACATGAAAAACTGCCGCAACCTGTGGTATGATGGTAGATAAACCTGCTGTAATCGCAACGATATCAAAGGAAACAGAGATGAAAGAAGAAAATAAAGAGTTCTTTCTGGAATGTGAAAAACACTGGGTATTCTGGTCACTGATCGTGATCGGCGGATTCTACGGAGCATACGCATTCTGCGTGCGCGGCGGTGTTTTCTGCAACGCCCAGACCGCCAACGTCGTACTTCTGGCAATGGCAATCGGCAGTCACAACTGGGAACGCGCACTCTACCTGCTCGTTCCGATCTCCGCATATCTGGGCGGCGCTGTTCTTTCGGAAATCCTCGGCAAAAAAGTCAAACAGTTCCGAAGACTCCGCTGGGACACGATTCTCGTCGGTCTGGAAATCCCGATGTGCATTTTCCTTGGGTTCCTGCCCGCGTCCATGCCGGACCAGATCTGCCAGGTGACGCTGAACTTCGTCTGCTCGATGCAGTTCAACACGTTCCGACAGAACGAAGGAATTCCGATGGCGACCACCTTCGTGACGAACCACATCCGTCAGACCGGAAGCAACCTCGTCAAAGCGGTACGCGACCGGGATGAGCGCGCCTCCCTCCGCTGGAAGATGCATTTCTCGATGATTCTCTTCTTCCTTGCGGGCGGCATCGTCTCCACGATCCTCTGCAACGGATTCGGAGTGCGCGCGATCTTCGGCGCCGTCCCGATCCTTTTGTACACCTTCGTCCGCCTTTGCATCGCGGACCGCACCTACGAGCGCGGACTTCTCGACCGCGTGCCCCGCGGACACTGACCGGTCCCCGGCTCATCCTTCCTATCCAGGCAGAATACAGCGGCCGCCCTTTGCGGCGGTCACTGCGTCCTGCTTTTTATCGACTCACTGATCACACCGGATCCATTGTCACATATACTTCCACCCCGGATAAAAAAGGAACCATCCGGATCGCCTCCTCTGCTCACCGGATTTCCGGTCAATATTGTATACTTTCGTAAAAAATTGTGATTTTTTCCTTCTTTTATGTCCGGTTTATCATTTTTTCCCGCACATTGAAACAAGATCCCCGCCTTTCTTGACGATTTCACACCGAATATTTCCGGTTCCGTTTGTGCAATTTACGGCAGCGGCTCATCTTGCCTCAAATTGACGATGGATCAGCCTTTGTGCATAATAAGGCGGAACACGATAAGGAGGTTCCGATTTATGCCAAAAGATCCTGTCATTTTACTCGGATATGTCAATCAGCAGCTGCGTGACTCGTATCCGAGTCTGAAAGAATTCTGCAAAAGTAACGACATCGCAGAGGAATCCCTTCAGAACAAGCTCCGTCTGATCGACTATCACTATGATAAACAGACGAATCAGTTCGTCTGATTTACATCATCGATCCTGATTGTTCTGAACGGCAGAAGCGCCGCGGAAGATGGATTTCATCTTCCGCGGCGCTTCCCGTTCACTCTTATTCTGTACTCATCGAAATGATCGGTTCATCACTCCACGACGTCTTCCGCGGGCTTGATCACCGCGTCAAGTTTTCCGTCTTCGAGATCGATCAGAATCGTATCACCCTCACGCACGTCTCCTTTCAGGATCAACTTCGCGGAGAGCGTCTCGACGTTCTTCTGGATGAACCGCTTCAGCGGACGCGCGCCGTACACCGGATCGTATCCATTGTCGACGACATACTGCTTCGCGGCATCTGTGAGCTCGATTCCAAGCTGCTGATCCGCGAGTCTCCGGTTCAGATCCTCTATCTGAAGATCGACGATATGGCCGATGTTCTCCTTCGTCAGCGGCTTGAACATAATGATCTCATCCAGCCGGTTCAGGAACTCGGGGCGGAAATGCGCGCGGAGATCCTGATGAACCTTCTCCTGGGCCTCGCCGCTGATCGTTCCGTCCGGATTGATGCCGTCCAGAAGGTATTCCGATCCGATATTCGAAGTCATGATCAGAATCGTGTTCTTGAAATCAACCGTTCTGCCCTGAGAATCCGTGATCCGTCCGTCGTCCAGAACCTGCAGCAGAACGTTGAACACATCCGGATGTGCCTTTTCAATCTCATCGAACAGCACGACCGAATACGGTTTTCTGCGGACTGCCTCCGTGAGCTGGCCGCCTTCCTCGTATCCTACGTATCCCGGAGGCGCTCCGATCAGACGGGAGACGGAGTATTTCTCCATGTATTCCGACATGTCGATGCGGATGATGTTGTTCTCGTCGTCGAAGAGGGCTTCGGCGAGGGCT
>CADBRN010000026.1 GCA_902797025.1 uncultured Lachnospiraceae bacterium | reverse complement strand
GATCTTCTTGCCGGTCAGGCTCGAAGTCGCCGTCATCAGATCCTCATACTGCGGATCCTCCGCCAGCGCGTACGTCTCAGCGAAGGAGTTCAGCGACGGGCGGATAATCGGATTATCCACGACGTTGTCAACCTTCTTGCCGAACATGTAGAGGTTCAGATGAAGTTTACGAAGTGACTCGATGTACTGCTCTTTCGTCATCATAATAATACAAACCCTTTCTCTAAAAATGAATTGATACTGCTCACAATCCGCGCGCGGCTTACCGGCCCGCCCGCAGATATGACACAAAGCGCAGAGTCTTCCTGCGCTTCGTTCTATTTAAACCGTCTCTTAAAGGAAGCCTGTGTTCCGCAGACTTCCTTTAAAAAGAGTCCGGCTCAAATATTCAATTTAGAAGCACTCTCTGTAAACGCGCATGGACAGCTCTTTGTTCCACGGAATGTAGGAGTTGGTGATCAGTCTCTGCTGGTTCGCCTCTACGGAATCCGCGAACTCCTCGATATCGCTCTCCTTGAATCCGTACTCATGGAGCGGCTTCAGCGGAAGAACCTTCTCGAGCATCTGATTCAGGTACGGGATCGCGTCCTCAACCTTGCAGCCTGTGATTCTTGCAACCGTCTCTTTGAAGCGCATGATCTCGCCGTCCGGGTTCTGCTCGTCGTAGATCTCAAGGATCTTTCCGAACAGAGCGTAGTTGGACTCACCGTGCGGTACGTGATACGTTCCGCCCAGCGGGAAGCTCATGCCGTGAACCGTAGCGCATCCTGCCTTCAGGAAAGCGACGCCCGCCATGTAGGAAGCGGTTACGAACTCATCCAGATATCCGAGACGTGCGTCCGGACCCTCTTCTGCGATGCGGCGGAATCCCTCAAGGATGATCTCCATCGCTCTTACGGAGAACATCTCGGACGTCATCGTCTTACGATGCGGGGAAAGGAAGGACTCGGTCGCATGGATCAGAGCATCGATCGCGGAGCTTGCGAACGGCTTGTACGGAAGAGTCTCCAGGAACTTCGGAATCAGGACAACCTTGTTCGGGATGATGTCATCGGATACAAGGCCGAGCTTTGTCTCGCCGCCTGTGAGCTTTCCGTCTTTCTCATCCTTAACGATCGCGACGGAAATATTGGTAACCTCAGATCCGGTACCGCAGGTTGTCGGGATTGCGATAACCTCTTTCTCATGGATAACCGGCTCTCTCTTGAAGTACATCTCATGTACGGATTTCGGGCGCTTGCAGCCGAGAAGCTTGCAAAGGTCCATGATCGCGCCGCCGCCGATCGCGATGACTCTGTCGTAGGAATCGTACGGAATCGTCTCGTACATGGTCTCGATCATCGCCTCGGACGGCTCGCCCGGTGCGAATTTCTCCTGGAATACAAACTGGCACGGAAGGTTATAGGACTCCATGAACGGTTTGTAGATGAACTCGTTCGTCAGAACGACGTCTCTGGCACCGAGGTTAAACTCCTCTGCCAGCTGTCCGAAATCAGCCATTTTGTAGACTGTCGGGACAAAAACAATTTCTCTTTTGTCTGCCTGTAATGCTTTGCTGAAAGCGTCCATACTCGTAATCTCCTTTGAATAAAAGAATGTTTACCGTCTATTGAGTATTATAGCAGATGCTTGTTAAATTGTGAACAGAATTACCTCTAATTCTCATAAGAAATCTCGCGGATTTTCTGTGAATTCCCGCGGTTCTTCCAAGGCACTGACAGCTTATGACCGCTGTCTGTGGTCATTTCTTTGTAATTCTTCCGGCGGATTTTCTGCCCTGCCTTTTGTCCGTCAGGTTAATTATATACCGTCGCCCCGCTGTGCGGACTTCACTTTTCTGCTCTGCCGCGATGCCTCAAATACCGGAAGGCAGAGGCCGGTTTTACTTTGCGAGAAATTCGCGTCCGATCCGGTCCGCTTTCATAATCGCGTCATAAACCTCATCCGCGCTGATATCCGCGCGCAGATTCTTCGTGGACTGGGTCGGGACGACCGCCATCTCTGCGACCTTGCGGAGATTTGCCTCATTGATCTCGCGGATTCCGAGCTGCTCCAGCGTCATCGGAAGATCCACGTCGCGCATGAAAGAGAGCACCTGATTCAGCTCCCCGGCGTCCGTTCCCTCAAGAACCAGCTGTGCAAGAAGACCGAATGCGACTTTCTCTCCGTGGTAGGCGCCGTGCGCCTGCGGTTCCTGCGCAAATCCGTCGTTGATCGCGTGCGCCGCCGCGAGACCGCCGCTCTCGAATCCGACACCGGACAGCAGAATGGCCGCCTCGCAGACCTTCTCAAGCGCCTCGGTGTACTCGCCTTTTTTGACTCCGTCCAGAGCTTCTTTTCCGTATTTGATCAGCAGATCGTTGCAGAGCCTGCACATACCGGAAACGGTCTCCGTGATCGTTCCGCGCGCCATCGTCTTCACATGATTTTTCTCACACGCGCGCGCCTCATACCAGGTCGCAAGCGCATCGCCGATGCCTGCGGACAGCTGACGCGCCGGAGCCTTCGAGATGATCTCCGTGTCGACGAGAACAAGATCCGGATTGCGGATCATCATAACCGCCTTGATGACCACACCCTGCTCATTATAAAGAACCGCAACGCCCGAGCACGGAGAATCGTTCGACGCAACCGTGGGCATCATGATGCAGGGAATCCCGCCGAGATTCGTCGCAACTGCCTTCGCCGTATCGAGTACTTTTCCTCCGCCCATTCCAATCACAGCGTCACAGCCCTGCTCCTTCAGGCTGTCCATATGTGCGAACACTTCGTCCTTTGTCGCTTCGCCGTGGAACTCTCCGAACACGACTTCCTTGCCTGCGTCACGGATATTCTGCATTACTTCTTCTCCGAACCGTTTATAGCCGCCGGGAGTCGCGATCAGATAAAACCTGCTACCCAGTTTTTTGATGCTTTTTCCGAGATTCTTTCTCTCTCCGAATCCCTGCACATAACGCGAGGGAGCCTTCATTGCAATCGACATATGTTGTCCGCCTTTCTAAATAGGAAAAACTTCGGGAAATGCCCGGAAACGGGCTCGTCATATATGATCAGTATAGCAAATTCCGTCATTGAAAGAAACAAAAAGCAGGGCTTCAGCCGATCATAAATCTCCGGATCACTTCTGCGACGCCGCTGTGATTGTTATCACATTTTGTGATGTAGCCCGCGGCCGCTCTGACCTTGTCGGTCGCATTTGCCATAGCGGCGCCCAGCCCTGCGGCGCGAATCATCAAAAGATCGTTCGCCTCATCTCCGACCGCGATCGTATCCGAAACCGGAACTCCGATCTGTTCCGCCATCCGGCGCAGCGCGCTTCCCTTATCCATACCGGCGGGCACGATCTCGACAAACTGACCGGAGGAGAAATAGCTGTCCAGTGTTCCGCGGAAGTTTTCCGCGATCCAGTCCCGGAACTCCTTCACCTTTTCGTGATTTTTCCGGTCAATGGCCAGCATCTTGACCGGTTCTTCCTCCATCTCCCTCACCGAATCGATCGTCTGATATCCGATTTTGATCAGGGAACAGTAAATCCTCACATCCGCATCATCACACCGTTTTTCGACGAGGACATGATCGCCCTCGTACGTCTGAATATGGATTCCCCTCCGGTTTGCCTCGTCGAAGACGGCAGCCACATCAAAGAGGCGGATCGTCTTTTTGAACAGCACCTTCCTCTCTCCCATGTCGTAAAGAATCCCGCCGTTAAATGCGATGAGATAACAGCCCGCACCGGTCAGCCCGAGCGCTTCCGCCTGGATCACCGCACTCGAAAGCGGACGCCCCGTAGCGATGATCACACTGTGCCCTTCCGCGATCGCATCGCTGATCGCCCGTCTGTTTTCCTCCGTGATTTCTTTCTGATCCGTCAGGAGTGTGCCGTCAAGATCGAGAAAAATAGCCTTTTTGCCCATAATCCCTCTTCCTGTCCAAATGATCCGTATACGCCTGATTTATTTTCTGAGAACACGGCCGTCACTGCTCACCGGTCAGATGTACGATGATCGGCTCATGATGTACCGCCGGCAGAAATGTTTTCAGGATATCCTCCGTTCTGATTTTCAGGCTGGATGTATTTACGCACGGATGGCATCCGATGTACGGATCCTTCAGCACATCTTCATCGATCAAAAGCTGCACATGATTTTCCCTGTCGTTCATCAGCCCCATGATCGAGACTGCCCCGGGACGGATGTCCAGATACTCCTCCATAAAATCGGGCGCCGCGAAGGAAAGCCGCGCCGAATGGATCTGCTTCGACAGTTCCTTCGTCTTGAACGGCTTGTCCCCCGGCATCATCAGCAGATAAAAATTTGTCTTCTGCCGGTTGCAAAGAAACAGATTTTTGCAGATCACGACGCCAAGAACCGCATCGATATCATCGCAAGCATCCATCGTGTCCGCAGGCCCGTGATCCGTTCTTCGGAAATCGATTCCCAATGAATCGAGCATATCATACACGCGGATCTCCCGCGGCAGTCTTCCCTCTATATTTTCAGGCCTTCCCCTGTACAATTCCAACTCCTGCATAAAGTCCCTCCAAAATGTATTTCCGTCGATATTATACACCACTTCACTTGTATAAAGTCCGCTGTTTTGTGTATAATGGGTGAAAATCCATATCAGTAATGGAAG
>CADBRN010000025.1 GCA_902797025.1 uncultured Lachnospiraceae bacterium | reverse complement strand
TCAGCGCCTGCGGTGGCCTTTTTGTGATGCCTCCATTTCTGACTACCAACTCCTCAAACTTATACTTGACTTTTTATTAGTAGACTTGCATACGAATATTTCCCGCGCAAGCACCGCTTTCCATGCGGATCTGCGCCCGGAAGGCAGGCGAAATTTTTAGCACGGCATTCCCGTATCTTTGATCAACTGCTCCCGTATCTCCGGAAGAAGCGAACGGTCCGCCGGAAGCCAATCCACCTCTTCAAGATGATCCGCATCCAGCCATCTTGCCGCCTCATGTTCGAGCAGCGTCAGCTTTCCGCTCTGTACCGTGCAACAGTAGCATCCCATGGACAGATGAAAAGAAGGATAGTCCGTCTCTATCGTACCGATCAGATTTCCCACTTCGATTTCCGTATCCAGTTCCTCCCTGATTTCCCTGCGAAGCGCTTCCTGCGGTGTTTCTCCGAGCTCAATTTTTCCTCCCGGAAACTCCCATTTGTCTTTGAATTCTCCGTACCCTCTCTGTGTGGCATACACTTTTCTTTGATGTATGATAACCGCCGCAACCACATGTTTTGTATCCATCAGATTCCTCCGCTTTAATCCTCCCCGTCGCAAACAGGTGAGTTTATTCATTCACAATATAGTCGTAAAGATCCTGTCGCACCGGAACCTCCAGCCGATAGTCGATTTCAAAGGCGTCATCCATCCGGCTTCTGGTTACGATCCCGTTCTCATCAAACGTATCAAATTTCATCTTGATCGGATGCGGTTCCCCCTCCGCATGCATTTCGCCCAGGAAGTAAAATTCCTTTGCCTCACGATCGTCTTTATTTTTACGAAGAAACAGGTAGATCCGATTTTCCCGGTCATCTTCCGTCCGTTTGTAAAAATGATCCGCATCGCCGGATGTAATCTTCCTCGGGTGTTTGGACAGCGCGATTAATCGGTCCGCAGCGAGGAAACGATCCTCGTATGCGATTGCATCATCGGTCTTATCATAATTGATGAACACCGGAAGGCTCTTCGTTCTGGAATCATAAAAATATCCGCCCAGATTCTGGGCATTCATATTTCTCTCCCAATTCAGCAGAAGGCAGACCTCTTCATACGTATATTTCCGGTACAACTGAAAATTCGTATCTTTATACCGCCGACTGTAGTTTTTTCGATATTCCTGCAGACCAAAATTCACGGTCTCATTTACCATATCGCGAAATGGTTCATTCTGTAGCATTCTGAGAAACCCTGCAGCAGCCTTATACGCCCCGTCCTCAGTCTTCTCCAGAAAAACACAGACGCTGAGTTTTTTCTGATCCGATTCTTTTGCAAAGCAATTCGTCAGGTTCCGAATTGCAGAACCGATCGTTTCCTCCGTTTCAGCAATACCTGACTGCGACAAGTCAGCTGCATAGGATTCTACGCGGAAATGAAACGCACTGTTCCCGAGAATATCCCGAAGAATCATTAACTCCTCCGATCTTTTTCCAAAGGCCAGCTTTTTCGAAATAAACGCGAGCACCTGTTCTTCATCCTCATCCAGTCTGACACTGTATTCCTTTTCATATTTTTTCAAAAAACTGTAGTAAGAGTTGAACTTGGCAAAATATTTTGTTATGTCAATGGCTCCGAATGTTGAGAAGTCCATAAGCGTGGGAATCCTGCCCAGCTGATATTTTAATTTTCTGTAGGCATCACAGAGCAGCTTTGTATCATTCAGTCTGACACTGTCTATCGAACTGAAAATTCTCTTTCGGGAAATTTCATCAAAATGGATCGTTGAACATCCGGGGATTACCCGGGATCCCTCCTGCACATAGCGGCGGATATTGTCCTTATTGTAAGAACGGTCTCCGGAAAGTGCAATGGGAATCATGTAATTATTTGTATAAGCACCGATAAAATCCAATATGACCACGAATTCTTTTCCGTTTGCCTTTCGAAGTCCTCTACCCAGCTGCTGTACAAAAATAATCGGGCTTTCTGTCGGACGAAGAAGAATGACCTGATTGATATCAGGAATATCCACACCCTCATTAAAGATGTCCACCGTCAGTATATAATCCAGCTGCTCGCTCCGAGGAATATCGTCAGCAGTCAGACGTTTTATTGCCTCTTCTCTTTGAGCCTGTGAATCCTCTCCGCACAGAAAAACGGTCTGCCGTCCCATTTCATTCATTTTGCAGGATAATTCTTTTCCTATCTCTTTCCGGCTGCAAAAAATGACTCCCTTGACCCGGTTCCCGCTGTATCCATAATAATTCGCTTCTCTGAGAATATACTTCACGCGATCTTTTCCCGTCAAATACTGAAAATCGCGGAAGGAAAGTTTCGCATTGCTCTGGAGATCATCGGCGATCTGTCCATTGATTTCCAGTTCAGTAATCCCAAAATAATGGAACGGGCAGAGCAGATTTTCTTCCATCGCATCCTGAAGACGAATCTCAGTTGCAATGTTGTGATCAAACAGGCTGTAAATATCGAATCCGTCCGTTCTTTCCGGCGTCGCTGTCATGCCAAGAAGAAACCGCGGTTTAAAATAATCAACAAGCTTTTGATAGGAGGATGCACCCGCCCGATGGACTTCATCAATAATGATAGTCTGAAATTGATTTTCTGGAAAACATGACAATGTTTCATCTCTGGACATAGTCTGAATCGTTGCAAACAGATAATCCGCTCCCATTTCCTTATGATTGCCGGACACAATTCCGTATGTTACCTCATCACCCAAAACTTTTCGGAAACTTTTTCTGGCCTGTTCGGCAATCTGCTCCCTGTGGACCAGAAACAATACCTTTTTCTGCGCAAGTTCTCTCATTGCAAAGGCGGCTGCGTAAGTTTTTCCTGTACCCGTCGCAGAAATCAACAATGCTTTCCTCTCTCCCCGATTGATCAATGCCCTAAGATTTGTAATAAAAGCTGTCTGCATCGCATTCGGTTTCAACCGAAACTTCTCAAAATCCAACACCCCGCTTTCACGAATCGTTTTCCGAGCAATCTCCCGTTGTTTCCGTGAAATTTCGAACGCGGTTCTATATTGTCCGATAAAGGTATCATATTTTTTTGTTTTTTCTGAATCCCACAGTTCACGAAATTCCGTCAGAATATGTTCCAAGTAATCTCCGTTTTTTGTGGAGATAATTTTTGTATTCCATTCCCTATTTTTCGTGAGTGCTGTCAGCGTCATATTGGAACTGCCGACAATGATCCGATAGATCTCTTGATTCTTGAAAATATAACCTTTGGTATGGAATCCTTCGTCTTCATCCGCCATGTACATACGAATTTCCAGATTTGACAGCTCATGAAGCTTCTGAATCGCTCTCGGATCACTGAAGTTTAAGTAATCGGTAGTCAGAATTTTGCCTCGAATCCCCCTCTGTTCCAGTTCCTTCAGCGTCTGCAGCAGCGGTGTAATCCCGCCAAGTGTAATAAATGCGACACTGATATAAAACTCCTCACAATGGAACAATTCCGTTTCCAATGTGGAAAGGACTTTCCTGCCTGATTGATAATTGTTGGATACCAATTCCGGTTTATAGGCAAGATTCGTATTGACAGAGCCGTCAATGAAAGCTGAATACGTTCCCTTTTCAATCATTCTCGCATATTCCTTGAGCATTTCCTGATTGTCTGATCTCATAATCCGTCCTTGTCCTTGTCGAGCAATTTTCCTTCCCATTCCCGAACGATCCCGATCCGCTCAATGGCATCTAAGACCGATCATTATTTCAGATATTTATTTTACCATTCTCCTTATATTTCTACTATATGCATCTTCAAAACCGGCAGGTTATTCTGCAGGATGCAAGACCGCCGACGGCTGCAGTTTTCCACTCCACAGCAGGCCGATCCTCCTGTTCTGAGATCCGGAACCGCAGGATTTCCGGCCGGAGTACCATCATAGGCTTACTTTTCTTTATTGATGGTAAATTTCTGGCATGACATTTGATGGCGTACGTTCGGCCGGATCTCTTGTCCGCATCGTAAACGGTGTGTCCTCCGCCCTTTGTATCCTTACGCTGTCCGCCCTGCCATGGCCGGATTGCGCTTTTTCCCGCCGCTGTGTATAATTTTAACAATAGCCCTGGCGGACGTTTTTCGTCCGAACAGGAATGAATCGAGATGTTACCGTCAGGAGCCTGGGACGCCAGCGGGAGGGGCAGAGCTTGAATAAAACAACGATGCGGGTCGAGCAGAAAACAGCGACGAAGAACAGTATTGTGCGGCTGGTCTTCGTATTAATTCTGATCGCACTCCAGTTTACATGGATTTATTTTCTTATCACCTCGCTGGAATCCCGGATTCCGTGGCTGTCCACCGTGATCACATTCGGCGCGTTCATCCTCGCGCTGACGATCAGTGCGAGACATCTGAATGCCTCTTACCGTATTTTCTGGGTGATCATGGTGCTTTCCTTTCCTGTGCTCGGAATTCCCTTCTACGCGGTGATGGGGCGCAAAAATTCAACCAGGAGAATGCGGATGCGCCTCGATCGCGTGGACGGAATTCTCTTCCGTCACCTGACTCAGCAGGAAGAGGTTCTGAAACGTCTGTCAGAATCAGACCGGAGGGCCGCCCAGGCATCCAATTATCTTCTGAGAACCTGCAATTTTCCCGTCTATGAAAATACTGATGTTCAATATTTCCCGGACGCTGCGGACTGCTTCGAATCCCAGCTCGCGGATCTGGAAAAGGCGGAGAAATTTATTTTTCTGGAATATTATGCGATCGAGGAGAACGGCGCATTTGAACGCGCCCTGGAGATTCTGAAACGGAAAGCGGCCGAAGGTGTGGAAATCCGTGTTACATTTGACGACATCGGCAGTATCACATTTCTGAACAACCGCTTCGTGCACAGACTGGAGTCATGCGGAATCCACTGCCAGCGCTTCAACCCTCTGGTGCCGTTTCTGAATATTTTCATGAATAACAGGGATCACCGCAAAATCACGGTGATTGATGGAAGAATCGGCTACACCGGAGGCTACAACCTCGCAAATGAGTATTTTCACCTGACCGAGCCGTTCGGATACTGGAAGGATACCGGCGTCCGCCTTGAAGGAGATGCGGTCAGAACCCTGACCGTCATTTGTATGGAAATGTGGGGACTGATGTCCGATCATGTGAATCTTGAAAACGGGAACCGCTTTTTCTCCGTGCCTGCCTGCCACGCGAAAGAATCCGGCTTTGTCCAGCCATACGCGGACAGCCCGCTCGACGAGGAGCCGACCGGCGAAGAAGTCTACATGAATATGCTGCGGAATGCAGAGCATTACGCGTGGTTCGTAACGCCGTATCTCCTGATCACGGACGAGCTGCGACGGGAATTCGTCGCTGCTGCCAAGCGCGGCGTGGACGTGCGCATCATCACCCCGGGAATTCCGGATAAGAAGATGGTCTATCAGGAAACCCGGTCCTATTACGCGGGGCTCGTCCGGGGCGGCGTGCGGATCTTCGAGTACACACCCGGGTTCTGTCACGCGAAAATGAGCGTCAGCGATGACGTCTCCGCCACAGTCGGCACAATCAATCTGGATTACCGCAGCCTGTACCTGCATTTTGAAAACGGTGTTCTCTTCCATCACTGCCGGATCGTAAAAGAAATCCGGCAGGATTTCGAGAAGATGTTCTCCGAATCCGACGAGGTCACTGATCATTACCGCAAAGGTGCACAGAACCATTTCCAGCGGACCGGGCGCGCACTCTTCCGCTTCATCGCGCCGCTTCTTTGACCGGGACATTTTTTGAAAAGATCTTTAACCGGTTCCTCATCCGCCACAAGACTGCACGGGAAGCCATCGCCTGCCCGTGCAGCCTTGCAATGTTTTTCGGAAGTCACGCCTGCGCACTTTCCGCAGGATGACTTCCGAGCCATTCGATGATATCACCGCTTTCATAGAGCGGCTTTCCGTCAATAAACAGGCAGGGAACCTGATCCATCCCGCCCTCGCGGAGAAGCCGTTCGTTCGCAGCCGGATCCGCAGTGATATTCAGAATCTGCACATCCGTACGTCCCGACGATTTCAGGAAATCCAGCACCTTCCCGCAGAAGGGACAGCCGGTCATCACAAAAAGTTCCAGTTTCATTCTGTTTTCCTCCCATTCAAAACGGCCGGAATCGGTCAGATCAGCTCCTGCACCGCTTCACGGACGGTTTTCATATCGGCTGTGGGTTCAAAACGACGGACGACATTTCCCTCGCGGTCCACGAGAAATTTTGTGAAGTTCCATTTGATCTCCGCGTTATTTTTATAATCCGGATCGATTTTCTTCAGCATCGCGCTCATCATCAGCGCCTTCGGTCCCTTTCCAAAGCCTTCAAACGTCTTCTGACTCTTGAGATATTTGTACAACTCCAGCGCACCGCTGCCGTTGACCTCGCTTTTCTTCATCTGATCAAATTTCGTATTGTACTTCAGTGTGCAGAATTCATGGACCTCCTCATCGGTTCCCGGCGTCTGACCCGCGAACTGATTGCAGGGAATATCAAGGATCTCCAGACCCTGATCGTGGAACTCCTCGTAGATTTTCTCGAGATCCTCATACTGAGGCGTAAACCCGCATCCGGTTGCTGTATTGACGACCAGCACGACCTTTCCCGCAAACTCCTTCATCGGTAACTCCGAACCATCCCGTTTCATTACAGCATAATCATAAAACTTACTCATAGACTCATCCTCCTGTATTACAGATGCCAAAACCGGCGCATCAGTTCATTTACATTTTGTACAATCTATTTTAGCAAAATCTAAATGAATGTCAAGAAGTTTCTGACTCACCCGATCATGCGTTCGGCGAGAAAGACGGTTGCCACGCCGCAGACGATTCCCGATTCACAAATGCCTCCCGTGGTACCAGAGCACCGACGGGTCGAACTGGTCGGTCGCGGCTACACCCGTATAACCCATGAGCTCTTTCAGCTGAAGATTCATCTGCCGGATCTTTTTCATGACCGCCGGAGCTCCTTCTTTCAGCAGACCCGGCAGAATCGCACGTCCGGTGGAGACCGCATCGGCTCCGAGCGCCATGAGTTTATAGGCATCTCTTCCGTCATCTACCGAACAGTCGGCAAATACCTTCATATTTCCGGAGACCTTTTTAATGTCCGGAAGGATCATCGCCGGCGGCACTGCGAAGGGCAGTCTCCCATGATGATGGCTGACCACGATGGCATCGGCTCCCGCTTTCTCACAGATGACCGCATCCCGGGTACTGAGGACTCCCTTCGCGACGAACGGAACTCCGAGTTCATGGGCATAACCTGCAAATGCTTCGATATCCTGAGGTGTCAGAACACCCATTTTCTCGCCGTCGACTACATCTACATCACCATTTGTTCCGATGCTGTGATCGATGTCGATACCGACCGCAAGTGCATCGCATTTCACTGCAAAGGCCATCTGTAACCGGATCTTTTCCTTATCGGCAAACGGCTTTATGATGCGGATCGTATCGGCGCCGACCGCGGCAATTTCCGCATAATCCTCATCCGGCTCCATTCCGACCCAATTTACGATACCGAGATCTTTTGCGGCCCGGGCGTACTCCTCCATCGGACGGTGATCAAGCCCCGCCCTGTTCAGATGTGAAAATGCCGGCATCATGACAGGCGAGGAAAACTCCTTTCCCCACAGCCGCATTGAGATATCCGCCACCCGGGTACCGATGATTCTCTCTTCTATGAGAATCTCATCCAGAAACTTCCTTGTGTGCCGGCTCGCGTTCGACGCATCCTTGGGCAGCGCCGGAATAAGTCCTTCCGGTCCCGGCCAGTTTGCCTCTCTTTCCATCGATTCAACCTCCTGAAATATGTTTATCTTCACAGCCCGCTGTTCTTCTTCACAGCCCGCTGTTCTTCTGCAGCAGCGTCACGACTTCCGTATGCTGGGTGTTCACGAAGAGATCCACACACCGGATTCGTTCGATCCGGTAACCGCCCTCGCGAAACACCTCCAGATCCCGCGCCAGACTCGTCGGTTTGCAGGAGATATACACGATCCGGTCCACGCCGTAGGCGATGATCTTCGGCAGCGCCTTCGGGTGGATTCCGTCTCTTGGCGGATCCAGAACAATCACATCCGGCTTTTCTGTCAGGTCATCCAGAACCTTCAGGACGTCGCCGGCGATGAAGGAGCAGTTCGTGAGTCCGTTCGCAGCGGCGTTTTCTCTTGCCGCTCCCACCGCCTCTTCGACGATCTCCACGCCGACGACCTTCTTCGCCACAGGCGCCAGCACCTGGGCGATCGTCCCGGTTCCCGTGTAAAGGTCAAATACGGTCTTTCCGCTCACATCCCCGAGAAAATCAATTGCCGTCCGGTACAGAACCTCCGCCCCTCTCGTATTCGTCTGAAAAAACGAGAACGGCGTGATCCGGAACGACAGACCGAGAAGCTGTTCAAAGAAATAATCCCGCCCGTACAGAAGATCCGTCCGGTCATTTCGGATGACATCCGCCACCGAATCATTGACCGTATGAAGAATTCCGACGATAGAACCCTCCAGGACGAGCTCCTGCAGCCGCTTTGAGAACGCACAAAGCACCTCGTTTTCCGTCTCTCCATCCGGCAGATCCTGTGACGTCGTGACGAGATCGACAAGAATCTCGCCTGTCTTCGCGGCGCGCCGCACCAGAAGATGACGGAGCCAGCCCTCATGCGTCACCTTGTGAAAATGCGGAATGCCACGTTCCCGGAAGAAATCCAGCACACATTTTACAATTGCGTTGAAGTCCGGATGCACCAGAATACAGTCATCCGCGGTCAATATGTCATAGGTGCTGTTCTTCCGGTGAAGCCCGAGGGTCAGAGGACCGTCCTTCACCGCATTGCCGAACGCGTACTCCATCTTGTTTCGATAGCCGGACTCATCCGGGCTCGGAAGAATTCCCTCAAAAATCCCGTCTGCCCCGCAGCTGCAATCCGACGGTTCCTGCAGGATTCCCCGCTCATTTGCGGCCGGCGGATTCAGAGTGATCGCCGGCGCGAGGAGATCCCGAATCTCATTCTCCTTCAGTTTCAACTGATCTGCATACTCCATCGTCTGATAGAGACAGCCGCCGCACGGCGGAAAATTCCGGCAAAGCGGGGGCCTCTTCTCAAGCGGAGAATGTTCGATCACCTCAAGAAGCTGTGCCTCAAGCCTTCCCGCTTTCTTCTTATTGATCCGCGCACGTACATTCTGCCACGGAATTGTATTCTTCACGATCACATCCCGATCATCCGCGCGAAGGTGTCCTTTATTCGGGAAGGTGACGCGCTCAATCTTTCCTTCGACAATATCTCCCTTTTTCATAATATCCTTTCGCCACTGTCTATACTGATCACGGTGTTCTCTCTGAATCAATAATTCTCTGCAGAAAAACAGAGCCGTCGCTTGTCTTTTCAGGCATCATAAGCAGCCGGCTCTGTCGCACTTTTCCTATTTGATTCAGATGGTCAGAAATTACTTCTTCTCCGGATCTTCATCCTCATCCTCGAAGTAATCGTCGAAATCATCCTCGTAGTCATCGTCATCGAAGTCCTCGAGATAATCCGGCGTCAAATAACGATAAACCGCGTAAGCAATTCCTGCGATCGCCGCGACCGCACCGATGATCGCGAGAATCCAAAGAATTCTTTTCCCTGCCTTTTCCTCTTTCATCTTCTCATTCTGCTCCTTGATCATTCTGTTCTGCTCCTTGATCTCGCTCACCAGATCCTGAAATTTATCCTGTACTTTGTTCATAGCAGCCCACCAACCTTTTTAGAATTTTAGTACACCAGTATCGAATTCGTTCAATTCCTGTTTCATCATATCACAGACCGGCAGTATTTTCCACCGGTTTCAGCTTTTGCCTGAGTTCACGGCATCATCGAAAAACGCAAGCAGATCTTCATCCGGCTTCTCGTGATCGGTCTCATTTAAAAGTTCGTGGCGGTCCCCCGGATAAAGCTTCATCTGAACATTTTTCATCCCGCAATTCCGGTAATTTCCCGCCGCCTTCTTCGGACCTTCGCCGTAATTTCCGACCGGATCCTCCGCTCCCGAGAGAAAGAACACCGGAAGATCCGGGGCGAGCCGCCTCACGTGGTCCGGCTTCTCTACGTATCCGATTGCCTTGAACATTCCGTCAAAGGCATTGACCGTGAACATAAAATTGTCCCACGGATTCGCGTTATAGGCAGCAACGATCTTCTCATCTCTCGTCAGCCAGTCGTTTTTCGTCTTCGCATCCGGAATTCTCTTGTTGGCACTTCCCAGCGCCATCTTTGTCAGAAGCGGACTGCGGTAGCGCCATCCGTGCCGCGCAGCCTGAAGCCTGCAGATCAGACGCGCGAGCTTCAGATTGAACGAAGGCTGCCATCCCGTTCCCATGACTGCCATCGCACGGATGCCCTCTCCGTACATCATCACATACTGCTGCACGAAAAAGGAACCCATACTGTGCCCGAGCATCAGATACGGAAGACCCGGGTATTCTTTCTGCATGATCGTTCGAAGTCCGTGGATCGCGCTGATCACGGACGCGTTCCCATCCGGTTCCCCGAAATATCCGTGATCGCCCTGATCATTCACAGAGGAACCGTGTCCCGGAAGATCGATACCGGCGATCACATACCCGTTGGAAGCCATGAACTCCGCGAAACGATCATATCTCCCGATAAATTCGATCATCCCGTGGATGATCTGCAGAACCGCTTTCGGCTCCCCGTGATCCGGCAGCCATTTGATCGCGTGAACCGGCATATCGCACGGTTCCGCGCGAAATGTAAACTCCTCTTTCATCGTTTTTGCCATCCCCTTTAAACTATTCTGCTACAACGGATAACTCTATCATAACGAAGAAACAGGCAGCAGGCAAGGCGGCGCAGAGCGGATTTCGGTCAAATCCCGCCCGGATTCATGGTCTCTTCATGCGGTCCGGTTATTCTCCCGTCTTCTGAGTGAAAGCGGGAAAATGATCCGGGGACACCTTCTCCGGTCGGATCCGCCTTCGAAACGCCATCGGCGTCATGCCTTCCGCCTTCTTAAAGGTTCGGGTAAAATTTGCCGGAGAACAGAAGGCGCACTCGTAGGCGATCTCCTCAATGCTGTCCTCTGTATCGAGAAGCTTCTGCTTCGCCTCCGTGATCCGGACCCGCATCAGATAGGCATGGGGCCCACAGCCCATCTCTTTTCTGAATATTCTCGCAAAATGATACTTACTGAGCGACGTGCATCCCGCGATGTCGTCCACCAGAATATTTTCCCGATAGTGCCGCTCGATGTAAGCCTTCGCCGCCGCGACAGGCTCTGAAAGTTCGATCACCATGCTCCGGAAGGAAACAAGAAGTGCAAGCATCCGGTGAATATTAACCGAAATGATGTCGTCCACGACGGGATTCTGCTTTAGATTCGAATGAATTTGCGAAAAGTACCGCTCAAAGGAACGGAGACCCTGAAACAGGATGCCTCCGCTCTCGTACAGCCTATCGAAATAAGCCTGTGATTCATTGCCGTGAAAATGGAACCAGTAAAACTCCGTTCTCTCTTCGGTATAATACCGATGACGATACTTGCAGTCGAGAAGCACGAGATCGCCCTCCTCCGCGGAAAATGACTTCCCGCGGTAATCAAAATGCATGTTCCCGCTGCAAATAAAGAAGAAAAGAAACGCGTCGAATTCATCGTCATCCCGCACGACGCAGTAGGGGTAATCACACTCGTAGCGCGCACCCCACATCAGGTAAAACAGATGCGCCTTTGCAAACGGACTCTGCGCCGCAAAATAGATGCCGTCGCTTTTCAGAATTCCCTTCTCATTTTTCAGAACATCTCTCTGCTTTTTCATATCGGCCTCCGAAGCTGCATTTTTCCGTATTATACCATCCGGTCACGCCGGAAGCGTCTGAATTTTCGATTTCCGGACCGGGATACCATCGCAGACGCCCTCTTCTCTCCCGGACGGTACTTTTCCCCGCCGCTGTACCATCACAAACAAGATCACACCGGCGGAATCTTCTTTCAGACTCCGCCGGTGCGATTTGACCACAAATTATGAAAAACAATGAAAAAGAGTATCCGCTGTTGTTACTTCGCACTTCCGTTCGTTCTGGAAGCGACAAATTCCTTCTGTTCCTGTGCGTTGTCCTTCGTGACGATCGACGCCGGGGTTGCGATGAACTTTTCAAGAGTATCGCCCTGAATCGCACGGAGCGCACATTCAACTCCCGTATAGCCGACCTGATATCCGTCCACTGCGACCGTCATGGTCTCCTTGCCTTCCAGAATGGAGTCC
>CADBRN010000024.1 GCA_902797025.1 uncultured Lachnospiraceae bacterium | reverse complement strand
TCCGCTTCGCGCCGGGTCCATACGCCAGGTTGCCTGATCCGACCGGTCACTGACTGTCTGAACCAGCAGCCATTCCTGAGGAAACTCAGCGACAACCGTGAGGATGTTACCGATCTCCCCCGCGTCGATCATATCCCGCGCTTGTTTGATCATGGCATAACCTGTAAATGTATAGGTCACTCCGAATTGCAGACCTGAATCCTTCGCGATCTTCTCAAGTCTAAGTCCTTCTTCCGTTTTCAGCGCGAGCGGCTTATCACACATAACGTGAATTCCGTGCTCCAGAAAGCATTTTGCGATCGGATAGTGGGAATCATTTGGTGTCGTGATCGATACAAAATCGATTCCATCATCCCGGGCTGCTTCTTTCTCCGCCATTTCCCGGTAATTCTGGTAGACCCGATCCCGATCGGTGACACCCCAGTTCTCTGCGCACTTACTGTTTTTTTCACGATTTCTGGAGAAACAGCCTGCCGTCAGCACCGCCAGATCATCCATGACCGCTCCATGCCTGTGAACGTTGCCGATAAAACCACCGGCTCCGCCAACAAGACCGAATTTAAGTTTCATAATAGGCCTCCTGAAAATCGGATCATCTTACATGAACAGAACCGTCCATATACAGTCAGGAAACCACCGCTGTCCTGGCGATGGTTTCCTCAGAGGGTAACAGAAAAAGTATGAATTACTTATGTTAAAAGTGTAACATCGTATTTAATCGGTCAATTGTGTTTTTCTGCTATGTTGTTTCGTCCGTGTTCGATAACTCCTTCACCCATCCACTTCCGCAATCCGTATGGTATTCGGAAGGTCATTTTCATCCCGGACCGTTCCTTCCGATCCGAACACCTCGAGCCGCTGCTTTCATACCCATCATCTCATCACTGCACTTTCGGGCCGGCATTGCACTGCTGTTTCAGTATCCGGATATCTTCCTTCAGCAGCTCATACGGATCGCCTGCATCGCGAAGCGGAAGCTGATCGTAATAATTTTCAAGCAGGATATACCCGGAATATTCATGTTCCGCGAGCCAGTTCATTGTATCGTAAAAGCCCGAATCACCCGTCCCCAGCAGCGCTCCGCTCATCGCGCCGTTCCCGTCTTTGACGTGAAGCTGATTGCACATCAGCGGGAACAACCCTTCCAGAATATCGGTCTCCCGATACCCGCGATTCAGATAATAGTTCTGGCTGTCGAAGTACAGATAAAAATTGTCGCGGCCAACCCTCTCATAAAGCTCCCGGAATTCATCCGGACTCATCACGTTTTCGCCGGCGACGGAGATTCCTTTTTCTCCAGCCAGATCGCACAGATAGCGGAACACGGACGCGCTGCACTCCAGATCCTCCTCGGAACGGATCAGGCTGGCGGCAAATCCCGGCACCTGGATGATCGGAACACCCAGCGCGTCCGCCGTCTGAACCGCGCGGGGAATCAGATCCTGCACAATCTCGTATTCCTTCGTTCCCTTCCGCGCATGCATCGGGATATTGTCAAAATCATTCAGGGCGACTGCGCAGTATTCGATTCCGCACCGCTGCTGCTCTTCCAGATAAATTTTTTGCATCGGCTCGTGGGTGATCGGATAATCGTTCTCATACAGGCCGATTTTCAGTGAAATTGCATCAAGTCCGGCATCTGCGGCGATCCTCGGTCCGTATAGTCCGCCGCCCGGAAGCCCCCAATCGCACGCTCCGTATTTGATCTGTTCCATCTTTGCATTCCTCCGTCAGGATTCGGTATAGGATCCCGTCTCCTTCAGCTTCTCAATATAATCATCCACCGTATCCGAAGTAACCAGCGTGTAGCCCGAATCGATAAAACTTTCGACCTGTTCGCCCCGGATCGCACGCATGACCGTATCCATCGCTTTATAGCCCATATCGTATCCGTTCTGCGCGATATCCATCTGCATCGTTCCGCTCTTTACCGCGTTCGTCGACGCACTCGTTCCGTCAAAACCGCACTGCAGTGTCTTATTGAATGCTTCGCTGTTCGCGTCGCTGATCACCTTCGAAGCAGCCATTGCGTACTGATCGGAAGTTGAGAACACAATATCAATTCCGTTCGGATATTTCTGCATCAGACCTTCCATACACAGCGCCGCCTGGTCAGGACTCATATCCGTGTACTGAACGTCGATAACCTCGCCGCCTGCTTCTTCCACACCTTCCCTGTATCCCGCGAGACGGGCGTCATGGGTCGGATCTCCCTGCGAGCCGGTGATGATCGCCGCCGTCGGCTTTTTCACGCCTGCCGCCTGAACCTGCCTGACCGCTTCCATCGCACCTTCCTTCGTCGCCTTTTCATTTCCGGTTCCGACAAACGATGCCTTCTTGTCCGAGTCAAAATCCGTATCGACCGCTACAACCGGTTTTGTCGCGTTCTGGCAGAGCGTAGCCACCGAATCCGACTGAAGCGGCGCAATAATGTATCCGCTGTAATCGCTTGTGGAGAGCGCCGTCTCTACCGCGTTGTTCTGTTCATCGTAGGCTGTCTGGGAAGTCGGAGCCATAAAATCGACGGTTACTCCCGGGTGCTCCGCGCAGTAAGCCTCCGCCCCTGCTTTGACTCTCTGGAAATGCTCGTCCGTATTCTTTACAATCATGCTGATTCGGTAGGATCCGCTTCCCGCGGAAGCGGCGGACGAGGCTGATGTCCCATTTGCGTTCTCAGACACTCCGGATAAAACGGATGTCTGGGAAGAGGATCCGGACGCCTGCGAGGATGAGGAACCGGATGCCTGCGATCCGGAGCTTCCGCCGCAGCCGGCAAGGGCCGCTGCTATAACCGCCGCAACAGAGACCGCCGCAAATTTGTTTTTCAATTTCATAAAAACCTCCTTACTTGTGCTGCTCTTTTCGGGATACTCTTCTTTTTTGATCCTTTTTTCAGAAGAGAGGATCATCGGCAAATACTTTCTGATAATTGTATGATATCAGCGGTTCTGTGAAATACGTTAGGCGATTCTTGCCGTATTTCGCCGCCTTTTTCGATCCGGTCCGCCATGTTTTTTATCAAATTGCTTTGATATACAATAATCAGACATGTTTTTTTGTCTATTTTTTCCTGTGCTGTCCGTAAAAAAAAGGCCGCGGAAGAACCTGATTGTTCAACCGCGGCCTCCTGACCGTTCCCTTATCTGCTCCGGACACGAAACCGGCCGGACTTTGTTTATCGGTTCCGGAAATGGATCCGGTACTGACTGGGCGTTACGCCAACGTACTTTTTAAAGGTTGTGCTGAAATGACAGTTGTCGGAAAAGCCGAGCCGGTCACTGATCTCCCCCACCGGCATCGCCGTATTCATCAGGAGGTTCTGTGACTCGCCGATGCGCCGGTACAGCACATATTTCATCGGCGAAAGCCCGATCTCATCCTTAAAAATGTGCGCGAGATAATATTGGCTGATATGAAAGCGTTCCGCCAGTTCCTTCAGCGAGATCGGCTCATGATAATGTTCATCGAGATACAGCGTGACATTCTGCAGAAACTCTTCCGCGTTGTGCTTCATCTCCTCATGGGTCTGCCGGCGGCTTTCGATCTTTTCCGTGACAAGCCACAGGAGCGCCTCCGAGAGGAGCCGGCATTCCGTCCCGTGACTACCCTTCCGGTTCAGATTAAAGAGAGCCTCCATGATATGGCCGACCGCTCCCTCGTCTTCCGGAAAGTAGAAAACCGGATTCTGGGAGGGCTGCGTCAGCGTATCCGGCGGCAGTCCCGGAACGGAAACATTCCGAAGCACACAGCAGAAGCTCTCCATCACATCGCTCCGGAAGGGCTCCTCGCCGTGCATAACGCCGACGTTGCAGACCACCAGACTTCCGGACCGGACAATGTACTTCTTCCCTCCGACGATGTACTGTCCCTCGCCCTTCAGCACGTAGAAAAGTTCCAGCACATCCCTGTGAGCATGAACCAGCTGGGAATGACGATTATGATAATCTTCATCGACGAAGTGCAGATTGACAAATTCCACTTCCTGGAACCGGTTATTTTCCATCACTACTGCTCCTTTTGCCGTTTTCCGTCCGCCCTCCCTTCCGGCCCGGATGTCCGAACCTTCTGTTCCTACCGGACCGCTGCTTTCAGAACCTCAATGTCCTGCCGCATGATTTCGAAGTAGTCATCATTCAGCTTTCTCATCGGCATCAGTTCATAAAGGTTTTCCAGAATCAGCCATCCCGCGTAATTCTGTTCCTTCAGGAACGAGATGGTCTCGGAAAATCCGGTCGTCCCGGTCCCGAGCACGTACTGGGCGTTGCAGCCCTTCACTCCGTCCTTTACATGCATCTGCGGATAATAATACGGGTACAGGGATCGGAGCACCTGGTGGATATCGATATCGGTCAGGCAAGCATGGTTGCAGGAATCGAAAAACAGGAAAAAATTCTCCCGGTCGACGAGACGGATCAGATCCCTCTGCACCGCAACCGTATTCGGGTTCTCGCAGCCGATCGCGATGCCCTTATCTCCCGCGTAATCGCAGAATCTCTGATACCGCTGTGCGGTCACCTCCAGATCCTCGTCATTTTTTATCTCACTCGCGTTAAAATTCGAAAAGAAAACGAGCGGGATTTCCATATAATCCGCCGCATCGATCGCGCGTCTTCCTTCTTCCTCGACAACCGGATCCCACTTCGTGCCTTTGCGGGCATGAAACGGCACGTTGTCGCCGTCGCTGACACCGACGTTCGGGTATTCCAGGCCGTACTTCTGCTGTGCCTCCAGATAAAGATCCTGAATCTTCCGCTGCGAAAGCGGCCACCCGTGCTCATAGGAACCGAATTCAACTGACATGCCGTCCAGTCCCATCTCGCTGACAATCTCCGGCGCGAACACGCCGGTTCCGGGTACGCAGAAATTACAGATACCAAGTTTTACGTCCATCCTTCATTCCTCCATCTACAGGTCTGTGCCTGTCAATCTTTGCTCCTGTTCTCTGTCTGATATCAGTTCTTCCGAAATTCTCATATTCGCCAGCGACGAGCGGTACCGTGCGGGCGAAAGTCCGATATATTTCTGAAAAATCGTGATGAAGTGGCTCGTTCTGGAAAATCCCGACGCCTCGCTCGTCTCGTTGACGGTAAGATCCGTCAGCTGGAGTAGTTTCTGGGCTTCCCCGAGCCGGCGCTCCGTGAGATACTGCTTCGGCGAAATCCCGTAATAATCCTTGAACACATGGGAAGCATAACTTTCGCTGATATTCATCTGTTTTGCGATATCCGCCACAGAAAGGAACCGGTTGAAATTTTCGTCGATGTAGTTTCGGATACGTTTCGCCGCCGTATAGGAAGTCGTGACGCCCGCTTCATTGACACGCCGTCTGCACCTGCTCGAAATCATTTCCGTGACGAGCAGCACAAGTGAGATCGTCAGCGTGTTGCAGATCTCAATATCAGGTTTGCGCCCGGCCGAGAGGGAATACACGAGCTGAAAGATTCCGCGCACCTGATCCGCCAGAATTCCGGTATGGATGACGGGATCAACGCAGGGGCTGCTGAGCACATTTTCCGGAAGATCCTCCAGAAAAAGATTTGATATGCCGATGCAGATCGAGCTGTCATCGTGGAAATCCATGAAACTCTCTCCATGCATGATCCCCTGGCTGCAGATCACGATATCCCCGGCGGATATATTATAAAAATGGTCTCCGACCATGTACCGTGTGCTTCCTGCACAGACAAAATATAGTTCTGCCTTGTCCGGGTGCGCGTGAAATAAGAATGCGTGTTTATTGCTGTGCTCGCGATTGATATAGTGGCTGTCGACGAATTTCGGCAGTTTTCTTCCCCGAAAATGTTCGGAAATCGGATTCAGAGAATTGGTGATCATCGTCGTCTCCTCCCGTTTTATATGGACACGGTACACCCGTCTTTCTTTTCCGTAATACTCCGGAGGGCGGCATCCGGAATATTCCGGAATGCCGCCCGAACCAGATATACGAGGTATTTAATATGGAACTTTCAGCACGGTCCGGCAGTCGGACCGCAGCTGATTCTCCCGAACCGGATTAATCCAGCGTCAGAAGCTCATTCTTGAGGAAGGACTCCTTGCAGCGGAACGCGATATTCGTGGAC
>CADBRN010000023.1 GCA_902797025.1 uncultured Lachnospiraceae bacterium | reverse complement strand
TCCCGGACCTCCGGCTTGACGTGCGGACGCTGATTCAATACCCGGTCGACCGTTCCGCGGGAGACGCCGGCCAGTTCTGCTACCATATTAATTGTCGCTTTTTTTGCCATGTTTCGCACCCTGATGTGTGATCGTCTGTGTCTGATCGTGTGCGTTTAAGCACAATATCATTGTAGCAGGTGAGATACGTAAGAGCAATATGTGAATTTGCTGTGTTTTTCCCCCTGACAGATGTGCGTTTTGTTCGATTAATTTGCACAACACGTGCATAATAAAAGTGAAAATCAGTATGATATAATACAGTACAACAAGAGTTCGGACTATATTCTGGAGGGAGAAACAAATGAGAAAGTCAGCCGGAGAACTCTCGCTGCAAATTTACAAGGATGTGGAACTGCCCGTTCGCTTAACAGACGGGCTGCTTCTGCTTTTTGGTCTGACAGGCAAATGCAGAGTTTACACAGGCGGTTCTGAGTATAAGCTGATGCCCGCCGGTTTATTAATGGTAAATCCGCTTGATTCGTTCCGGATTCTCTGCGATTCGGGTTCTGCGATGATCGGACTTGAAATTTCGCATTCTTACCTGCATCATTTCGGAAAAACGGATACGACTATGTATTCTTTGTATGCGAGTTCCGGTGAGAATCATCAGTCCGCGCTTGAACGGGTCCGCAGAATTTATGCGTCGATTTTTGAAGAGTACCTGCAGGGAAAGGGAGAGGTGACATCAGCGGTCGCGTCTTCGGTGAGAGAATTGCTTGAGGTGCTCGATGAAAAGTTTTCGGCTGAGAAGACCGGGACGGAGGAGGATGATGATTCATTGCGGCGGCTGCGCAGGATTCTGGGTTTTATCTACGCGCACTGGAACGAGGAGGTCAGTCTGGAGCAGATTGCGAGAGATGAATATCTGTCGCCGAGCTATCTCTCGCGATTTTTTAAAAGGCATATGCACATGCCGTTTTCCGCATACCTGAGGGAGATACGTCTCCAGAATGCGGCGCTGAAGCTGAAAAACAGCAGCACATCGGTTACACATATCGCATATGACAGCGGGTTTCGCACCCCTGGTGTTTTTATTGACGCATTCCGAAAATATTTCGGGGTAACACCCGGTGCGTACCGGCAGAAATTTCGGGATACGGCAGAGGAAACCCGGGTTGAGAATAAGGTGCCGACAGAATTGACGACTGGTCTGGAATTCCGCGAGATTGGGAACACGGGTGCCGGCGGTCAGAAGAGGGAAGATCCGAACAGCAATATCGATTTAATGGGCGCGCTTGTCCGGTACGCCTATAATCAACCGTTCGATGAACTTCCGACAGTGAATCGGGAGTTTTCTGCCCGCGTGAACCATGGGGAACGGACGACAACTTCCTGGCCGCGGATTCTGAATGTCGGATATGCAAGGGATCTTCTGATGAATCCGATTCAGGATCAGGTGCGCAGAGCACAGAAAGAGATTGGATTTCACTATATCCGTTTTCACGGACTGTTTGATTCAGATATGCATATATATTATGAGGATGCGGACGGGACGCCGCGGTTTTGCTTTACTTACGCAGCGATGGTATTCGACTTTATTCAGTCGGTCGGATTGATTCCTTTTGTCGAGCTGAGCTTTCTGCCCCCTGCAATTGCGCGGGAGCAGACAAAGATTTTTGACCGGTCGTCAATTATCTCCGGATGCACGGATCTTAATAAATGGAAAAAACTTGTTCAGGCGGTCATTCGTTTTCTGATGGATCGTTATGGAACAGAAGAAGTTCTTCGATGGCGCTTCGAGACCATAGGGAAAGGCTACGCACATATCGGATGTATGACCGTGGAGGAGCATGAAGCGCTGTATGAAACGACATGGTATGCGGTCAAGGAGATCCACAGAGGATTAAAATTCGGGGGCCCGGGATGTTTTGCCTATCTCATTCATGATCCGTCCGGTATGCCCCGGTTTCTTGAGTTTGTAAAAGAACACAGGTGCATTCCGGATTTTATATCAATTCAGTGTTATCCGCATACCGCATCAGGCGAGGATGTCCTTTTTATGGATTACACATTAAGTCAGCTATCTGCTCCATCCGTCCTTTCGAGAGACGATGATTTTCTGCTTCACAGCCTGGAAGCACTGCGCGGACTTCTCGAAAGAAACAGGGTTCCGGTCTCTGAACTTGTGATTGTGGAGACGAATTCAACGCTCTGGCAGAGAGATATCTCCGGTGATACGTGCTATAAGGCGGCCTGGCTTGCAAAGAATATTTCTGAGACGCGCGGGAGCGCAGTTTTCGGGTATTGGCTGTTAACTGATCTGCTCGAGGAGCGGGCAGATTTTGACGCGATGTACCACGGAGGTTATGGGCTGCTTACGTACGACGGTATTCCGAAGGCCGGCTATGAGGCGATGCGTCTGATCGCGATGCTCGGAGATACGATCGAGGATGCCGGAGAAGGTTGGATTCTCACTTCCGGCCGGGGATTCCGACAAAACGGAGGAACCGGGGCAGCCGTATCTGGTCAGTCCGTAACATACCGGCTGCTTTCCTGGAATTATTGCGGGTATAGAAATTTATACCGTTACCGCTATCAGAAACTTGAGAAGCCGGGAGATGCCTATTCTGTGTTTGAAATGGGCAGGGTGCTGCAAAATCATTTCAGGCTTCGGGGAATTCCGGAAGGCCTGTATCGGGTTGAAGAGTATCATATTACAAGAAAAAGCGGATCTTCATTTGACGCGTGGGTGGAGCTCGGATCGCCCCGGACAACGGATACGGATGAGAGGCGATATTT
>CADBRN010000022.1 GCA_902797025.1 uncultured Lachnospiraceae bacterium | reverse complement strand
CGGCGCGAAGAGCCAGGCAGCCGGCCAGAGCTACAGCAATTCGGATGCGGTGTCTTCTGCGATCGCAGGCAAGATCAATGATCAGCTTTCCGGATTCCAGAAGACGATCGCCGGCATCGACGGCAGTATCAGCAATATGAGTTCGACCCTGCAGGCGCTCGAGACGCTGCAGCCGACGATTGAACAGCTTGAGAAGACGCTGGCTGCACTGCCTAAGACGCAGCTCTCCGGCCTTGTGCAGGGCGTGTCCAAAATCAACAGCGGCGCACAGCAGCTCAGCTCGACCGTCAGCGGAACGCTTGCACCGAAGATCGCTCAGCTGAATTCCGGCGTCGGAGAACTCCAGTCTAAGTCTTCCTCCGGCATCAAAACCCTTCAGAGCGGTCTGAAAACGCTGACAGCGAACAACAAAAAGCTGACGGGCGGTGCGGAGCAGCTGAAGAGCGCGGGATCCCGGCTGACGGGCGGTGCGGACAGCCTGATCAGCGGCGTCAGGACGCTTGACTCCGGAGCGGCAAAGCTTCAGAGCGGGAGCACGCAGGTACAGTCCGGGCTTGATCAGCTGGCGGACGGCGCCGGAGATCTGAATGACGGAATGAAACAGTTCAATGAAGAGGCGATCCAGAAAATCGTGGACTTCTTTGACGGGGATCTTAAGGATCTGATGAATCGTGTTGATGCCCTCAAATCCGATGAAGCGTCCTACACAAACTTCAGCGGAAAAGCGGACGGAACGGACAGCTCGGTCAAATTCCTGATCGAGACGGATGCGATCAGTTCGGATGATTGACAAAGAGACAGACGTGTTTACCAGTCAGCGGCCGCCGGAAATGAATCCGGCGGCCACTGACATCAGGGAACAAAATTTGTAAATTTGTAATCTCAGGCATAGAATTTCGACAGGATCGCGCCGAGGTGTTCGATACATTCCTCCGGCGTCACCTTCGCGGTGTTGATGATGACGTCATAGTCGCGGTAATCGCCGAATTCGTGGCCGGTGTAGTGGCGGTAGTATGTTTCACGCATCCGGTCGCGCTCATCCAGATATTTTTTCGGATCCGCCTGACCGAATTCCGCCAGCTCTTTTGTGCGGGCAAGACGGAATTCTTCATCGCCGGTGAGAAAGATGTCGAAAGACGGAATCTCCGCGCGCCGCAGGATGATGTTGGAGCACCGTCCGACGATGATACAGGGGTTCTTCGAGAGGTCGAGGATGACTTTTTTCTCCGCTTCGTTGATCGCGTCGTAGGAACTGATGTAAGACGCGATGTTGTTCAGCAGATTGTTCATAACACTTCCCGCATGGCTGATCTCTTCGCCGGCGCGCTTCACTTCGTCTTCGGTATAACCGCTTTTTTCAGCGGTCTTTTTTACAAAATCACGGTCGTACCACGGAATATTCAGGAATTCGGAGAGGCCTCTCGCGACAGTCCGGCCGCCCGCTCCGTACTGACGGCTGATGGTGATCACCGGTCGGTTTTTCGTTTCGCTCATAATCATATCCTCACTTTAAAAAAACGACAGATTTATTACCATTATATTATCATAAAACGTGCGAACGGTGACGAATGTATGTTAAAATCAGTTGTTGAATGATAAATGAGGAGGAGCGAAAAGATGAAGCGGATGAAGAAGACTCTCGCGCTTCTGCTTGCGGCAGTGCTGTCCTGCACGGCGCTCGCGGGCTGCAGCAGCAAGAAGCGGATGATGTTCGGAACCGGCGGAACGGCCGGCACCTATTATTCATACGGCGGCATTCTGGCCCAGTATATGACAAATTATTCGGATGCAAAGGTTACGGCGGTTTCGACCGGCGGCTCGAAGGTCAATATCCAGTCCATTCAGGACGGTGATTTCCAGATGGGGTTCACTCAGTCGGACGTTCTTGCGTACGCATGGAACGGAACGAAGTCTTTTGAGAAGGACGGGCCGACACACGATTTCCGTGTGCTCGGAGGGCTGTACGCGGAGACGGTCCAGCTGCTGACGATGGATGATGATATCGATTCCGTCGGGGATCTGAAAGGGAAGAGCGTCTCGATCGGAGAGGCCGGATCCGGCGTTTATTTCAACGCGCTGGATGTTCTTGAGGGAGCGGGAATTTCGATCGACGATATTAAGCCGCAGTACCAGAGTTTTGAGGACTCGAAGGAGTCGCTGAAGGACGGAAAGATCGACGCGGCTTTCATCGTGGCGGGACCGCCGACATCGGCGATCACGGAGCTTGCGACCACAAACGGCGTCAAACTGATCAATATTGACGGAGATCTGCGGGATAAAATCCTTGCGGACTGTCCGTATTATACTGCGTACGAGATCCCGGCGGATACCTATCCGGGACAGAAGGATCCGGTGCAGACGATCACGGTCACCGCGACCGTCGTCGTTTCCGCCGGTCTGGATGACGATACGGTTTATAATCTGACCGCGGCTCTTTTTGATCATGCTTCCGATATCGCGAAAGAAAACGCGAAGGGTAAGGAGCTGAATCTGAAGACGGCCACGGAAGGGATGGAGGCGCCGTTCCATGCCGGTGCGGCAAAGTATTATAAAGAGCACGGAATCACGGTAAGTACCGAAGACAAGGGGGAGAAGTGAGTATGTCAGAAGAGAAAAAAGATCCGTCGGCTTTTGTCTCCCAAAGCGAGACGGAGCAGGCGGCGGCCGACGTCGAGGCGGTCATGAAAAAATACGACCGGGAGTCGAACCAGCGCGTCTGGACCGGAGGTCCGGGAAAGGCCGTGCGTTTTATCGTCGTGGCGTTTTCCATCTGGTGCATCTATGTGACGCTGTTCGCGACATTTCTGGAGGAAATCCGGCTGACCTCGTTCCTGGCATTCGTCATCGTCATGGGATTTCTTGTATTTCCGGCGCGAAAAAATGATCTCCGGCCGAATTATATGCCATGGTACGATATCATCATGATGGTTGCCGGTACAGGCGCATTTCTGTATTTTACCTTCAGTGCGGACAAGATCATCCAGCAGGGGACAAGATTTCAGACGTATCAGATCGTGATCGGCGTGATCGGTATACTCGCGCTGATGGAGATCACGCGGCGGTGTGTCGGGCTTCCGATCCTGATCGTTGCGGCGTTCTTCATCGTCTACGCCCTTTGTTTCGGTCTGACGAATCCGTCCTTCGCCGGCCGTATCCGGTATTTTGTGCGGAATATCTTCTACACGAAGGAGGGAATCTTCTCAACTCCGGTCAATGTTTGCTCGAAATACATCGTCGTCTTCATTATTTTCGGCGCGTTCCTTGAGCGGACCGGTATCTCCGCGTTTTTCATCGACCTGGCAAACGGAATCGCCGGAAAATACGCCGGCGGACCCGCGAAGGTGTCCGTCATCTCTTCCGCACTCTGCGGAATGGTTTCCGGCTCATCCGTCGGAAATACGGTGACGACCGGATCGGTCACGATTCCGATGATGAAAAAGACCGGCTATCGTCCGGAATTTGCCGGCGCGGTCGAGGCGGCTTCATCGACGGGCGGACAGATCATGCCGCCGATCATGGGTGCCGCCGCGTTTCTGATGGCAGATTTTCTGGGCGTCCCGTATTCGGATATTATCGGGCGGGCAGTCCTTCCGGCCATTCTGTATTTCGCCGGGATCTTTATCTCGGTCCATCTGGAGGCGAAGAAAAACAACATCGCGGGGATTCCGGAAGACCGGATCCCGAAATTCCGCAGTCTCATCAAGGATCTTTATCTGCTTCTTCCGCTCGTCATGCTGGTTATCTGGGTCTCCGGAAATTATATGACGATGCAGCGGGCGGCGAGCTTTGCGATCATTCTGTCGATCCTCGTCAGTATGTTCAAGAAGGAAAACCGCATCACACCGACGAAGTTTTTTGATGCGCTCGAAGCGGGCGGCAAGGGAACGATCACGGTGGCTGCAGCCTGCGGCGTCGCCGGAGTGATCTCCGGATCGATCACGATGACGGGGCTCGCGAACGAGATGATCAATGCGATCGTCTCGGTATCCGGCCAGCATCTGATCATCGCCCTCTTGCTGACGATGCTCTGCTGCATCGTTCTCGGGATGGGTGTCCCGACGACCGCGACGTACTGCATCATGGCCGCGACCTGTGCGCCGATTCTGATCCGCATGGGCGTTCCGGCGATTGCGGCGCACTTCTTCGTCTTCTATTTCGGCATTGTGTCGGACATCACGCCGCCGGTTGCGCTGGCCGCGTACGCGGGATCCGCGATCGCGAAGGCAAATCCGATGAAGACCGCGTTCACCGCATCGAAACTGGCGATCGCCGCCTTCATCGTACCGTATATCATCTGTTACAACCCTGCGCTGATTCTGGTCGACGCGGGAGCGGGCGAGATTGCGCTCGCGGCGGTCACCGCCCTCGTTGGAATCTTTGCGGTCGCCGCGTCGCTGGAAGGATATCTCGGCGGACCTATGAATCCGGTTATCCGGATCGTCATTGCGGCAGGCGGACTTTGCCTGATCATCCCGGGTATTACAACCGATCTTACCGGATTCGGCCTGATCATCGCGGGATATCTGATTCAGAGGATCGCCCACAGAAAGACGGCGGCGGCCTGAGAGGGGATCTGCATTGTAAAAACAGGGAAAGATGGTATGATAAGGACAACAATTTGATGATTTTACCGGAAAGTGAGGATCGCGATGCGTTTTTTTGAAGATCAGATCAGGAAGGTGACGCCGTATACGCCGGGTGAGCAGCCGAAGATGCAGGATGTTATCAAGCTGAATACGAATGAAAATCCGTACCCGCCTGCGCCGGGGGTCGCGGAGGCGCTGAACAATATGGAGGCGGACACGCTCCGGCTCTACCCGGATCCGACCGCATCGAAGCTGGTCGGCGCGATCGCGGACTATTATCACGTGGAACCGTCGCGGGTGTTTGTCGGCGTCGGATCGGACGATGTGATCGCGATGTCATTCCTGACATTTTTTAACTCGGACAAACCGATTCTCTTTCCGGACATCAGCTACTCATTTTACGAGGTGTGGGCGGACGCGTTCCGGATTCCGTATCACAAGATCCCGCTGACGGAGACCTTTCAGATCGATCCCCGGGATTACAATGCGGACTGCGGCGGAGTGATTTTTCCGAACCCGAATGCGCCGACCGGCGTCGCGCTTGCGGCGGATCAGGTGGAACAGATCGTCAGGAACAATCAGAATACGGTCGTGATCGTGGACGAGGCCTATATTGATTTCGGCGGCGAGTCGGTGCTTTCTCTGACGGAGAAGTACGAGAATCTCCTGGTCGTACAGACCTTCTCGAAATCGCGGCAGATGGCCGGCATGCGGATCGGCTTTGCGATCGGCAGCGAAAAACTGATCAAATATCTGTCGGATATGAAGTATTCGTTCAATTCCTATACGATGAATCGTCCGTCGATCGAAGCGGGTGCGGCGGCGATTGCAGATGACGGATATTTCCGGGGGATGTGCGCGAAAATCATCAGCACCAGAGAGTGGGCGAAGAAGGAATTCCGAAAGAGAGGATTTGAATTCGCGGACTCAAAGGCGAATTTTATCTTTGTGCGTCATAAGAGCGCGCAGGCGCGGGAACTCTTCACGAAGCTGCGCGGGAAGAACATCTTCGTGCGCTACTTTGATCAGCCCCGCATCGACAATTATCTCCGCGTGACCGTCGGAACGGAAGAGCAGATGGAAAAGCTTTTCACGGCGCTTGACGAGATACTTGCGGAGCAATAACGGAAGGATAAGCATATACATGGACAATGAACTGCGTTTTGCGGTTCTGATTGACGCGGATAATATCTCGGATAAATACATCAAGATTATCCTGGATGAAACCGCGAACAACGGGATCGCGACCTATAAACGTATTTACGGAGACTGGACGAGCCAGCGTATGGCGTCGTGGAAGAGCGTTCTGCTCGACAATTCGGTGATTCCGATGCAGCAGTACAGCTACACGACCGGAAAGAACGCGACGGATTCTGCGATGATCATCGATGCGATGGACATTCTTTATTCCGGGACGGTCGACGGCTTCTGCCTCGTCTCGTCCGACAGTGATTTCACGCGTCTCGCGGCAAGGATCCGCGAGGCGGGCAAACAGGTGATCGGCATGGGCGAGAGCAAGACGCCGCCTGCCTTTATTTCGGCCTGCAATCAGTTTAAATATCTGGATCTGCTCTATGAGCAGCGTCAGCAGGAGGCGGCGCTGGAGGAAGAAGAGGATGCGGACGACGCCGCTGAGGACGCCGAGGCGGAGCGCATTCCCGCGAATACGGCGGGGGGACGCTCCGGAGGCGAGCAGCAGAAGAGCCGTGCCGACCATAAGAAGAGAGGCCGTCAGAAAGAACTCCGGAAGATTAAACGGACGATCAATTCGATCCTGGAGCAGTTCTCGGATGAGGACGACTGGATTTTTTCCGGACGGCTCGGCGACCAGCTCTCGAAGCGGCTGCCGGATTTTGACGTGCGGAATTACGGGTACTCGAAATTTACGCCGTTCATCCGGTCTCTGGGCGATTACGAGATCCGGAAGACCTCGGAGGGCAACGGTCAGCAGCAGATTTATATCCGGCTGAAGAAAAGCGGAAAGAGGTGAATGGGATGAAATTTACGAAGATGCACGGATGCGGCAATGACTACGTGTACGTAAACGGCTTTGAGGAAACGGTGGATCATCCGGGTGAGGTGGCGAAAATCGTGAGCGACCGCCATTTCGGGATCGGTTCAGACGGATTGATTATGATCGGTCCGTCTGAAAAAGCAGATTTCCGGATGCGGATGTACAATGCGGACGGATCCGAGGGAGCGATGTGCGGAAACGGAATCCGCTGTGTGGGAAAATACGTTTATGACAATGGTCTCACGGATCGGGATGAGATCCTGGTTGAGACGAAGAGCGGGATCAAAAAACTGAAGCTGTTCACGGAGAATGGGAAAGTCGTCCGCGCCCGCGTCAATATGGGTGAAGCGATTCTCGAAGCGGCGCGGATTCCGGTCGAAGTCAGGGAGCTTCAGGCGGTCAACATGCCGATCACGATCGACGGGCAGGAGTGGCATTTCACCGCGGTTTCTATGGGAAATCCGCACGCGGTCGTCTTTGCGGATCATATTTCCGGACTGCTTCTGGACCAGATCGGGCCGAAGTTTGAGCACCATCCGCTCTTTCCGGACCGCATCAACACCGAGTTCATCGAGTCCGTCGACGAACATACGATAAAGATGCGCGTGTGGGAGCGGGGAAGCGGGGAGACCCTCGCCTGCGGAACCGGCGCCTGCGCGGCGGCCGTCGCGTCGATCCTGAACGGGAAAGTTGCGGACGGGCCGGTGACTGTGCAGCTGCTCGGAGGTACGCTCGAAATCGAGTGGGACCGGGAGGCGAATCAGGTCTACATGACCGGCCCTGCAGTCACCGTCTTCACAGGTGAAATCGATCTTTAAATCCTGAAACAGCGGTCCTTTTCGGCAGATATGCGGTGTCCGGGCGGAAGGTGATCGGTCGGAGACGATCATTTTTGATAATGATCGAGAAAATACTTTTTCTCTCCGTCGAATTTCCACCCGAGCACTGCGTTCAGATGAATGTTCTCCATACTCCGGAAGATATTATTTTCAATGCCCGGGTTTGTTTGTGCGAGCTTCCGGATCAGTTCTTTCGTTTCCGCACGTTTTGAGAGCGTATCGCCTGTGGCGGTCCGGTTGCCGCTGTTCGCGCACTGTTCGGTGAAATGGCAGGCGCACCGGATGAACTGAAGGTGATTGTCATCGCGCCAGTGAACGATCTCGGATTCGCGGATCTGATACATCGGGCGGATCAGTTCCATTCCCTCAAAATTCAGACTGTGGAGCTTCGGCATCATCGTCTGCGTCTGACCGCTGAAGAGGATGCTCATCAACGTCGTCTCAATAACATCGTCGAAGTGGTGCCCCAATGCGATCTTGTTGCAGTGAAGTTCCTTCGCTTTTGCGTACAGATGGCCGCGGCGCATTCTCGCGCAGAGGTAACACGGCGACTGATCGATCGCATCGACCGCGTCGAAGATCTGCGAGTCGAATACCGTAAGAGGAATCCCGAGAATTTTTGCGTTGCTTTCGATCATCTGAAGCGTCACGTCCGTGTAGCCCGGATTCATGCACAGGAACACGGTTTCGAACGGAATTTTATTTTTGCGGCTCAGTTCCTGAAAACATTTTGCCATGAGCATCGAATCCTTCCCGCCCGAGATGCAGACGGCGATCCGGTCACCGGGCCGGATCAGATCATAATCGGTGATCGCGTGCACGAATTTGCGCATGATGGTCTTTTTAAACCGTCTTCGGAGGCTTTTTTCGATCTCGGCGCGCCGCTCTGGGTCGTCGGAAGCGGTTCGGATGTATTCTTCGGGCGTTACCGTCTCCCGCCCCGTGTAGTCGGTTTCGTTTTCAAGTCCCATATCGATTCTCCTGTCCGTTCTTTGTCGTTATCTTATCGCCCGGAAAATGCATTGTCAATTCCGGACAGATTCTGAGATGGTTCTTGACAAAGCAGATTGCATAAAATATAATTGTCCCATACAACACAGAAAGGAACTGCAAGAATGGAAGATTGTGATTGTCTGAAAATCGAGAATCAGCTCTGCTTTCCGCTGTATGCCTGCGCCAAGGAGGTTGTGCGCAAATATAAACCATACCTGGATGAGCTGAATCTGACTTACACACAGTACATCGCGATGATGATTATGTGGGAGAAAAAGAAGACGAATGTGAAGGAGCTGGGCCGCTGTCTCTATCTGGACTCCGGCACGCTGACGCCTCTTTTGAAAAAACTGGAGGCGAAGGGATTTATCAGCCGGCATCGTTCGGACCGCGATGAGCGGAACCTGATTATCCGGATCACAGAAAAAGGCGAGGCTCTGAAGCAGCAGGCAGTCGCAGTTCCGAAAAAGATGGGTGCTTGTATGGACCTCGAAGAGGACGAGGCGAAGCAGCTGTATCATCTTCTTTATAAACTTCTCGGTAAAATTCGCCCGGAGGAGCCGGACAGCCGGGAAGCGGTCTGATAAGACCTATTTAAGAAAGCAGGAGTGAAAGGAGTATTTACTATGGCGGCAATTAAGATCACAAAGGATAATTTCGAGCAGGAAGTTCTGAAGTCCGAAGTTCCGGTATTGATTGATTTCTGGGCGGCGTGGTGCGGACCGTGCAGAATGCTCTCCCCGACCGTCGAGGAGATCGCGAACGAGACGGATGCATTCAAGGTCGGCAAGGTCAATGTCGATGAAGAGGATGAGCTGGCCGCAAAATTCGGCATCAGTTCGATCCCGACCCTTCTTGTATTTAAAAACGGCGCGGAGGCCGGACGTTCCGTGGGCGTGATCCGGAAAGATCAGATCCTGAATCTTGTCGGAGCGTGATGCGGCGGATCCCGGGAGAGGAATAGAGTATGACAGATGTAATTATTGTCGGTGCAGGTACGGCCGGTCTCACAGCGGCGATCTACGCGAGACGCGCGGGCAGGAGCGTGCTTCTGTTTGAGGCGTCCGCGTACGGCGGGCAGATCATCAACACGCCGGATATTGAAAATTATCCGGGAATGGCGCATGTGTCTGGCTTCGATTTTGCGACGGCCCTTTATCAGCAGGCGATGGATCTGGGTGCGGAACTGCGGTATGAGCGGGTGCTGTCTGTGAAAAACCTTCCGGACAGAAAAGCCGTCCATACGACAGAGGGAGATTACGAGGCGAAAGCCGTGATCCTTGCGACCGGTGCGAAAAACCGTCCGCTCGGCCTTGACCGGGAAGAGGCGATGGTCGGCCGCGGCGTCTCCTACTGTGCGACATGTGACGGGATGTTTTTCCGGGGAAAAGATGTCGTCGTGGCGGGCGGAGGCAATACAGCCCTCGAGGACGCGGCCTTTCTCGCAAACTATTGCAGCAGAGTTTATCTCGTCCACAGACGCGATGAATTCCGGGGAGCGAAGGAGACGGCGGATAAACTTGCAGCGATGGAAAATGTGGAGTTCGTTCTGAACAGCCGCGTCACGAAAATTCTCGGAGATGAAAAGGTCGAGGGAGTTGAGGTAACGGACAAAAACACGGGTGCGGTCCGCACGATTCCGGCGGCTGCCCTGTTCGTCGCGATCGGTCAGATGCCGGATAACGGCGCATTCTCCGGTCTCGTCGAATTGTCGGAGGGAGGATACATCGAAGCGGGCGAGGACTGCCACACGAAGACAGCCGGCATATACACGGCCGGCGACTGCAGGACGAAGACGGTTCGCCAGCTCACGACCGCGGCTGCGGACGGGGCGGTGGCTGCGCTTGCGGCTTCCCAGGAAATGTGAGAACGTTTCACGAATCAGATAACTTGTAAGAAAAAAAACGCGCTGCCGTGCGGAAGCCGGTTAATCCGGATCCGCGCGGCGGCGCGCTTTCATCTGGAGACGCACATCATCGAGATACCAGACGCCCTCCCGGAAGAGCCGGCTCCTGAGGCGCGTCTCTGCCTCCGCGGCGATGGAGCGGATCTCTGTCTCCGGAAGATCGCCGAAAGGTTCACGGTCGGATGTCAGAATCCAGTCGATGATGGCGTGTTCGGATTTCTGCGGCGCCGATCGTTTGAACTGCGCAGAGAAATCGACAGCCATTCCGGCGCGCTCGAGTTTCGGCGTGTAGTCGCCGATCGACGGAAAATAATAGGATGTGCGGTATTCAAGGCCGCGCTCCCGGAAGAGATCCGCGAGCGTTCCGTGGATCTGAGCGTGATTGCCGCGGCCGCCCGTCTCAAAGACGAATTCCCCTTCCACGCGGAGGCATGCGGCGATATTTGCGAGAAGCGTATCCTGATCTTCGGCGGGGATCCGGTTCAGCACCGCGGAAGAGACGACCGCGTCTGCAGGCCGGTCCGGCCGGAAATCCAGCACATCTGCGAGAATAAATGGCAGATCGGGATAATTTTTTCTGGCGAGGGCGATCATCCCGGGTGAATCGTCGACACCGACCACATCATAACCAGCCCCGGCGAGCTTCGCCGTCCGCGCGCCGTTTCCGCAGCCCAGGTCAACGATGCGGCTTCCGGGTTTCACAGAAAGAAGGACGGCGGCATTCTCGTACATCATAGTGTCTTCTCCGGGCGGATTTCCCGCACGGTCAGAATCTGATCACGAACGGTAAAACGCACGCAGAACCCCGCGTAGCAGAGGCCGTAGACCCGGTCCGGATCATTCTGGTACGGCGGCCGGGGATCTTCGGCGAGGATATCGCAGAGGCCGGCGCGTTTTTCTTCCGGGATCTGCGAGAGAAGATCTCCGGGGGCGTAAACCCGGAGGCGGTTCCATGAGGCGGAGGCGGTGTAGCCGCCTTTTGCGTCATCGTGAAGATCGAAGTCCGGCAGATACGGCTTGATATCATAGATCGGCGTGCCGTTCATCAGATCCGCCCCTTCCACGATGAGAAACGGGCCGCCTGGAGATTTTGTGTCGACACGAAGAAGGCGGACGCTGGAAAGTCCCAGACCGTTCGGCCGGAAGGGCGAGCGGCTCGCAAAGACTCCCACGCGGGTGTTGCCGCCCAGGCGCGGCGGGCGGACGGTCGGATGCCAGATCCGGTTCTCGTTTTCGGAAAAGCCCCAGATCAGCCAGATATAGGAAAAAGAGTCGAGGGCGCGGAACGCATCTGGATTTCGAAATTCCGGAAGAAAGCGGATACGCGAGATTGTCTTTGCAATTCCGCTCTGACGCGGGATGCCGAATTTTTCCGGGAAATCAGACTCGATCGTGCCGATCGGCGATATTTGTTTTTTGCTCATCACACCGTCCTTTCTGATCGGTTTCTGTTTTGGCGCGATCAGGGCGCGGCGGGAAAACCGCCGCGCCCTGAAGGAATTATATCACAGATATCAGGCTTTTTTTTCGGATGGTTTCTTTTTCAGAAAGACGGGGCTGACGTTTGAAGGCAGCCGGATCTGAAGAGCCTGTTCGATCACCTCCTGTACCGTTCCAACCGGGACGATCGTAAGGTTTTTGCGGACTTCTTCCGCGACGTCTTCCAGATCGCGCACATTTTCCTTCGGAATCAGCACTTTCTTAACGCCGGCGCGCTGCGCGGCCATCAGTTTCTCGGGAAGCCCGCCGATCGGCAGCACCTGTCCCCTCAGCGAGATCTCGCCGGTCATGGCAAGATCGGGACTGACGGAAGTTCCCGTCACGAGCGAGACGAGCGCCGTAAACATCGTCACGCCTGCAGAAGGCCCGTCTTTCGGGACCGCGCCTTCGGGGACGTGGATGTGGATATCGCATGATTTAAAGTCAAAATCATCGGATACATACATCGATTTCACGAGCGAGAGTGCGATCGTCGCGGACTCCTTCATAACATCGCCGAGCTGTCCGGTGATTATGATCTGGCCGCTTCCGCGCATCGCGGTTGTCTCGATGAAGAGAATCTCGCCGCCCGCCTGAGTCCAGGCCAGTCCTGTGACGACGCCCGGAGGGCATTTTTTCAGGATCCGGTCATGGAGGATCGACTTGTTTCCGAGAAACTTCGGAACATCGCGTTCCGTCACGCTGACGCAGAACGGCTCCTTCGATTCTTTTTCTGCTGCATCGCCTTTTTCCGCGGCGGACGGTTTCCCATGCGTATCCGCGGCAGAGCTGTCCGCTGCGACGATTTCGGCCGCAGTCTTTCTGCAGAGCACGTCGAGCTGCTTCTTCAGTCCCCGGACACCGGACTCCATCGTGTATTCGCTGATGATCCGCTTAAATGCGCCGTCGGTCACGTGCAGCCGGGCTTTGCCGATGCCTGCGTCGGCCATTGCCCGGGGCAGCAGATGGCGCTTTGCGATCTGCAGCTTCTCGATCGGGGAGTAGCCGGGCAGCTGGATGACTTCCATACGGTCCAGCAGAGGCTGCGGGATCGTATCGGTCGTATTTGCCGTGCAGATGAAGAAAACATTCGACAGGTCATAAGGGATATTCATATAATGATCCGTGAATGTGTTGTTCTGCTCCGGATCGAGGACCTCCAGCAGGGCGGAGGACGGATCGCCGTCAAATCCGCGGATCAGCTTGTCGACCTCATCGAGCACGACGACCGGATTCATCGCGCCGGAACGCTTGATGCCTTCCATAATACGGCCCGGCATCGCGCCGACGTACGTGCGTCTGTGCCCCCGGATCTCCGCTTCGTCGCGGATGCCGCCGAGACTGACACGGACATATTTCCGGTTCAGCGCCTCGGCGATACTCTTGCCTAGGCTGGTTTTGCCTGTTCCGGGCGCGCCGACGAGTAGGATGATCGAACCGCCCTGTTCATTTTTCAGCGTCATGACGGCGATCTGCTGCAGGATACGTTCCTTGATCTTCTCAAGACCGTAGTGATCGCGGTCCAGTACTTTTTTCGCCCGGGCGAGATCGACCGGGCTGCTGTCCTCAAGCTTCCATTTCAGCGCGGTGACGAAGTCGAGATAATTTTCCATCGAGTTCCGCTCCGGATCGTTCGGCTGAGATTCCATGTAACGCTTCAGCACGCGTTCCACTTCCTTCCGGGCCTCTTCCGGCATGCCGGATTCTTCGATTTTTCTGCGGTACTCGTCCTCCTCGGAGGCAGACTCCGGGTCCATATCGTCAAGCTCTTTCTGGAGCATGCCGATCTGTTTCCGGATCGCCGCTTTTTTATACATATTGCCTTCGCCGTCGTTGTAGCGCTTGTTCAGATCGATCTGCAGGTCGATCGTGCCTTTGAATTTCATGAGGGCATCGCGGACGAGCATTCCCCGCTCTTTCAGCGAATCCGTCTTCAGGAGCTCATATTTTTCGTCGGCCGTCATACCGAAGAACTGGCAGAACATCGTGGCGAATTCCGTGATGGACCCGCAGTTCTTGATATAGCCCTGAGCGAGGGCTCCGCCCTGGATATGAGTCGAGATTTCGAGAGCCGTCTTCTTCAGATTCTCCAGAAGTTCCTCTTCCCCCTCCCGGGTGATGTCGACAATCTCCTCCCGGGGAACCCATGTTCCCTCCAGCAGCTCGCCGGTCGCCTGCAGGTCGGTCACGAGCACTTTTTCACGCGTGCTGACGTGCAGGCGCGTGCCGCCGTTTCCCTCCTGAATCTCGATGATGTCGGCGAGAACCCCGAGACCGTAGAAGTCGTCGAGTGTGAGTTCGGCCGGATTTTTCTCGGCTTTCATCGGAAGGAGAATCGTTTTGTTGCCGTCGATTTTGATGCGGCTTTTTTCTTCTTCTGTGAGTTCCCCCACCCCGAGCTGATAGTCTACGTCGGGGAGAATGATCGTATCATAGATCGGAATAATCATATTGATCGTCTGGTTCATATATTACACTCCCTGTATAAACATCTTATTTAGCTATCCTTGTAGGCAGTTTCTGTTGCTTTTACTGTCAGCACTCAATAGATACGAGTGCTAATTATTAATTAAGGCAATTATATCATTCCAGTTTTGGATGTCAATAGTTGTATGCGATCTATTTTGTGAAAAAGTAATTTGTTTCCATTTGAATCGCATCATGATATACTGACTTACGATCATTCGAAGGATTTATTTGAGGAAAAATGTATGCTGGACGTATGTTTGCTAGGAACAGGCGGAATGATGCCCCTTCCCGGACGGTGGCTGACGTCGCTGATGGCGCGCTACAACGGGAGCAGTCTCCTGATTGACTGCGGCGAGGGAACGCAGGTGGCCATCAAAGAAAAGGGCTGGACATTTAAGCCGATCGATACGATCTGCTTTACACATTTCCATGCCGATCACATCAGCGGGCTTCCGGGGATACTCCTCGCGATGGCGAACGCTGAACGGAGTGAACCGCTGACGATCATCGGACCGAAGGGACTTCCGCGTGTCGTCGGAGGGCTGCGCGTGATCGCGCCGGAACTTCCTTTTGAAATCCGCTTTCAGGAAATTACGGAAAATGAGCAGACTTTTCTTGTGAACGGATATCACCTGACCGCGTTCCGCGTACGCCATAATATGGTATGCTACGGATATACGATCGAGATCCCGCGAATCGGAAAGTTTGACGCACAGCGGGCGAAGGAGCAGGATATCCCGCTGAAATACTGGAATCCGCTTCAGAAGGGTCAGACGATCGAGGCGGACGGGAGGATTCTGACGCCGGATATGGTGCTCGGGCCGGAACGGAGGGGTCTGAAAGTGACGTATACGACGGATACGCGCCCGGCGGATTCGATCCGGAAACACGCGGCGGGATCGGATCTTTTGATCTGCGAGGGAATGTACGGAGAGCCGGACAAGCATCAGAAGGCGGTGGAGCATCGCCATATGACCATGCAGGAGGCCGCGAAAATCGCGGCGGAGACAAATCCGAAAGAACTGTGGCTCACACATTATTCGCCGTCGATGATGCGGCCGAAACAGTACGAAAAGGAATTGCGGAAGATCTTTCCGGCAACGTGTGTCGGAAAAGACGGAATGTCCGCGGAACTGAATTTTGAGGAGGATTAAGAGGAGAAATGGAAGACGTGACGATACTTGCGATCGAAAGCTCATGTGACGAGACGGCGGCATCCGTCGTCCGGAACGGCCGGACGGTTCTTTCCAATGTTATCTCGTCACAGATCGATCTTCACACGCTCTTCGGAGGGGTCGTGCCGGAGATCGCCTCCAGAAAACATATCGAAAAAATCAATCAGGTTGTGACGATGGCGCTCCGGGAGGCGGGGGTGACGCTCGATGATATCACCGCGGTCGGTGTGACATACGGTCCGGGGCTTGTCGGAGCCCTGCTCGTCGGCGTTGCGGAAGCGAAGGCGATCGCTTACGCGGCGAAAAAACCGCTCGTCGGCGTGCACCATATCGAGGGACACGTTTCGGCCAATTATATCGAGCACCCGGAGCTGGAGCCGCCGTTTCTGTGCGAAATTATATCCGGAGGGCATACCCATCTCGTTATCGTGAAGGATTACGGGGAGTTCGAGATCCTCGGAAGAACACGGGACGACGCGGCCGGCGAGGCATTTGACAAGGTGGCCCGCGCCATCGGTCTCGGATATCCGGGCGGTCCGAAGATCGACCGGGTCGCAAAGCAGGGAAACCCGCACGCCGTCGAATTCCCGCGGGCGCACATCGGGGACGCGCCGTATGATTTCAGCTTCAGCGGCTTAAAATCCGCGGTGCTGAATTATCTCAATCAGTGCAAAATGAAGGGAGAGAAGTATGTTCAGGCGGATGTCGCGGCATCCTTCCAGCAGGCTGTGGTCGATGTGCTTGTGTCGAACGCGATGCAGGCAGCGCGTGACCGGAACATAAAGAAATTCGCGATCGCCGGCGGCGTCGCGTCAAATTCGGCGCTCCGCGCTTCGATGAAGCAGGCGTGCGCCGAAAATGGAATTGATTTTTATTACCCGTCTCCGATTCTCTGCACGGACAATGCCGCGATGATCGGCTGCGCTGCGTACTATGAGTATCGAAAGGGCACGCGCAGCGGCTGGGATCTGAATGCCGTGCCGAACCTGAAACTCGGGGAACGGTAACGGAGCAGGAGCGGATCAGCGCCTGGCAGATCACGGCCGGATCAGCTGATACTTGCCGGAACGGATCAGACGTGCGAATGCAAAGCCGTCCTTCGGAAGCGTTTCGGAAAGAATACCGCTCCGGCACTCGTCGCCGGGCCGGTGGCAGTCCGAACCTGCCGTCATGAGAAGATGATTTTCTTTCGCGTAGGAAAATGCGAGGCTGTCGTGGCTGTCATGCCGCGGATTTGTGTTCAGCACCTCCACGCCGTCGAGATATTCGGCAGGCGCGGGGGTGCATTTTTTACGGAACGGATGCGCCTGGATCAGCAGGGCGCCGTCGGCCCGGCATTTTTCGGAAAATTTCCCGAGGCCTTCGCGCATGATCCGATCGGGGTCGGCGAGCAGGCTGTGGTGAAATCCGTACAGGAGATAGTCGTTATCGGATCCGTCAAAACGAAGCTCGGCTCCTTCATAGATGAGGATGCCGTATCGTTCTGCTTCCCGCAGAAGCCGCCGGTATCCGAGCAGAAACGCATCCGCTTTGCTGCCCGGGGAAGAGAGATCCATCTCCAGATAGTCAAACGTGTCACGGTTATAATGGTCGGTCACACAGATCGCTGAATATCCTCCGGCGGCGTACATACGGATCAGCGCCTGGGCGCCGAGCCATCCGCAGTGTGATACGTAGGTGGTGTGAAGGTGCGTTTCGATCTTGTACATCTTAAAACCTCCGGAATGAAGGGTCAGGTGCCGGATGTCAGTTCCCGGCAGGAATTCCGGAGAACGAGGGACGGCGAGATCAGCTGGTGGGTGTGCTGATCATTGTAGGGGTGTTCGATCAGGTGCATCATAAGATCGACTGCGGCGTGGGCGAGCGCCTGCTTTCTCTGATCGACCGTGGACAGTGAAATTCCCGGAAGAGAAGAAAAAATCGTATTGTCGTAGCTGAGCAGAGACAGATCGCCGGGGATCGAGATGTGGTACTCCTCGGCAGCCTGCAATGCGCCGAGCGCCATCGAATCGGTCGCTGCGAACATAGCAGTCTGGCGGAAGGGCTTCGAAAAAATCTTCCGGCACAGATCATATCCTCTGGAGATGCTTGAGCCGTTCGACGGATTTTCGAGAATTACGGGCTTCAGGCCCGCATTTTCCATGACCGAATTAAATCCCAGAAGACGCAGCTGATGGGAAGTACTTCCTTTGCGATATCCCATATAAAAAATGTCCCGGTGCCCCAGCGACAGCAGATATTTTGCCGCGATCCGTCCGCCCTCATAATTATCCGTGCTGATTGTGTTGAGAATGGAGTTGCACTCCGCCGGCGCCGTCCCGATCAGGATGAACGGGATGGACGAGCTGTAGTTTTTCAGCATATCAGCGGAATAGATACGGGAGCTCGCGTGCAGAATTCCGTCGACACGGTGGCTCAGAAGAAAGTTGAACAGCTCATCGGTCCGTTCGTGATCGTTCAGGCTGTTGCAAAGCATAATATTGTATCCGAGCTCTCTCGCGTACGTCTCGATCTCCAGGGAAAGTTCGGAATAAAACGGATTTGTCACTTCCGGCACGATCAGGCCCAGAACATTCGTTTTCTTGTTGATCAGGCTTCGGGCGAGCGCGTTCGCCCGGTATCCCTTCTCGTCACAGATCTTTAATATCCGCTCGCGTGTGGCGCTGCTTATCCCGGGGGCGCCGCTCAGTGCGCGGGAAACGGTTGAGTAGCTTACACCGGCGACTTTTGCGATGTCCTTGATTGTAAGATTTCCCATATCGCACTCCTTTCCGAAAATCTGATAATTCATTCAGCGGACCGCTACAAGCGGTGTGCGAAAAATAAGCGATACAACACGGAATGAATTCGAAAACGTTTTCAACAAACTAACTATACAGTATATCAACGGCGAATGCAATTATGCAGTTTCCACAAGTAAGTTTGAGAAAATATCGGTTTAATGAAAAAATATTTTGATAATTAACACGCATACAATGAGAGATGATACCATTCAAAAGAAGGAAACGTTTGCAAAATAATTTGAGACATTTTTGAAAGGTGTGGCTATGGCGTTTTTCTTACAAAAGAGGGCAGAAGAAAAAGCCCGGCCGCGCTGGTGTTGTTTTTTACGGTGCTGTTTGACATGGGAGGAACACTTGAGGATATCCGGTACGGCGATCAGACGATCGTAGATGTGACGGAAAAACTTTTGAAGATCCCGGCTCAGCGGGGTCTGGATTATCTTCCGGATCTGAAAAAAGAGTAAAAGGTGGCTCCTTTCATGAGAGTGCCGGCTGCCCGCATATCTTTCCCGCGGGCGGCCGGCCGTTCTTTGCGGAGTTATTTTCTACTGAGCACGCAGATGTATTGTCCCTCTCCGCGGTAATAGCGGACGGCGTTCATGCCTGCGGCGCGGAGCAGTCCGGTCAGTTCCTCCGGGCGATAAATTTTGCAGAAGCCGTTTACATCGGGCCATGATGTGTTGTCCGGATCGCTCCCTTCGTTGAGAATTGCGAAAATGCCGTACGGTTTGAGAACGCGCCGGATCTCCTGAAATGCCCGGCTGATCTCCGGCCAGAAGTAGACGGTTTCAATCGCGGTTACGAGATCAAATGTGTTGTCGACAAACGGAAGAGACGTTACGTCTGCCTTCCGGATGTCGACGCGGTAACCGAGATGTTCCGAATTCAGTCGGCGGGAGGCTTCGATACTTTCGTCGGAGTAATCGATGCCGTCAATCGTTGATTCGGGTGAAAGCTTCAGCATATCGGCGATGGCCGCGCCTCCGCCGCATCCGACATCCAAAATGCGCATCCCTTTCGTCCAGGTGATGTGCGGCAGTCCCCAGCCGCGCAGCGGGGCGTGGTTCGAATTCATCAGTTCGAGCATCTGAGCTGCGGCCGGCCCTTCCGGTTTTTCCGGGTGGCCGTCATGTCTGTTCCTATCATCCATATGTATTTCTCCTGTCCGGTGCCGTTTCTGTTTAAGCAGTCAATTGTGAAATGTGATATATTAGGATGTGACAACGAGATCACGATCGCTGTTTCACTGCTGTTTATTATATCATGTACCGGTTGAAAATACAGAGATCCGGTGCCGTTCGTGTGCGAAAAAAATGTGTTTCTTCTATTATATAGGGTACAAGATAGAGGCGGATTTTTCTGCCGAAGGGAAGATCTGGTAATCGGGCTCTCGCGAGGGAGCAGATCACCGGTGATGGGGGGAGGCTGAATAAATGGGAGAGAGATGTACGGCGCTGCTTCTTGCGGCCGGCAGCGGAAAACGGATGAGAACAAAAATCCGGAAGCAGTATCTGGAACTCGGCGGTGAGCCGCTGTTTCTTCATTCGGTGCGGGCAATGGATGTAAGTGGGATTATCACGGATATCATTTTAATGACGCCGGAGGGAGACGGCGATTACTGCCGGAAACTCATTGAAAAAGCCGGCCTTGCGGGAAAACTGCGCGGCGTTTTTGACGGCGGGAGCGAGCGGTATTACTCCGTCGCAAGGGGACTGGAGGCGATCGGCTGGCCCTGCAGCTATGTCTTTATTCATGACTGCGCGCGGCCGTTTCTCGATCAGGAAACGATCCGGCGGCTATATGAATGCGTCCGTATGGGGCAGCCGTGCGCCGCGGGAATGCCCTCCAAGGATACGATCCGGATCACGGATGCGAAAGGGTTTGAAGAGTCGACCCCGGACCGCTCCGGCACCTGGATCGTCCAGACCCCGCAGGTGTTTCCGTTTACAATGATCCGGGAAGCGCATCGCCGTCTGGTCGACGAAGCGGATGACCTGGAGCGGCGGGGCATTCGTATCACGGATGACGCGATGGTGGCGCGCCTGATGAGCGGATGCCGTGTTCGCATGATCGAAGCTTCGTACAGAAATATAAAAGTCACCACGCCGGAGGACCTGCCGGTCGCGGAAGCTTTGCTGGCGTGCGGCCGGAGTGGCAGATGCGAAGGACGGGGCTGATGCGGAATGGTTTGGATATCCGGGAGCGAAAGAGAAGTCCGGATGAAACCAGTCTGCAGAAGTGCCGGAAAATGCGCCGGAGAATTGTAAAGGATTTGAATTGACAAGGAATAACGGAGCTGATAAAATACAAGGGCGCATTGAAAAAGCAGCGCGTTTGCAGTGGTATCGAAGCGGTCATAACGAGGCGGTCTTGAAAACCGTTTGGGGGCAACCCCACGGGGGTTCGAATCCCTCCCACTGCG
>CADBRN010000021.1 GCA_902797025.1 uncultured Lachnospiraceae bacterium | reverse complement strand
GGCGTATTCAGTGAACGGATGGCGGAGATGGCGGAGACGTTCGGTCTGAATGTCATCCGGGTCGTCAAGGCTCCGGGCGAGGCTGCAACGGTGGAAGAGGTTATGGCGAAAATGACGGAACGGACGAAGGGGGTCTTCGTCATTCACAACGAGAGTGCCACCGGTGTGACGAACGATATTCAGGCATTTGGCGAGGCACTGAAGGATACCGGCACGCTTCTGGTGGTAGATACCGTGAGCGGCCTCGGCGCGCTGGAGTTCGAGTTTGATGCGTGGCATGTGGACGTGGCGTTCGCAAGCTCACAGAAGGCACTGATGGGAGCGCCCGGAACCGCCGTGATCTGTCTGAGTGAAAAAGCATGGAAGGCGGCGGAGAAGTCGACACTCCCGACGTATTATCTGGATCTGAAAAAAGCCAGGGCGTTCGGCGTGAACGGGCAGCATCCGTGGACTCCGGCTATCTACTCCGTCATCGGCCTGAACGAGTCGGTCAGGATGATCGTCGAAGAAGGAATCGATGAGGTAATCGCACGAAACACAAGGCTTTCCCGGATGGTAACCGAAGGACTTGCGAAAATGGGATTGAAGCGGTTTGCGAAGGATCCTTCTTATGCGTCGAAATCGGTCAACACGTTTTTCTACGAGAAAGCTCCGCAGTTCGTTGAAAAACTGGCGGAAGAATACGGGATTCAGATCTATAACGGTCAGGCGGACCTGTATGATACCACATTCCGTGTCGGGACGATGGGCTATGTGGCGGAAACGGATATCGCCGCTTTTCTGTATGCGGCAGAGCGGGTGAAAAAAGAACTGGAGGAATGATCATGGATTATATCACGGCCAAATTTGCGAAACTGGGTGTTGATAACGCTCCCGGACAGGAGATTCGTCAGAAGACGGATCATCTTGCCCTGATCGGAGACCCGATCGACGGCGTTCTGGTCGATTTTTCCCACGGAGATGTGGACGCCTTTGAACCGCTTCCGGGAAGTTTCGAAGCATTTCAGAAAGGATATGAGGTCGGGGGCGCGCAGGCTTATACGGAGTACCGGGGAAAGGCTGTAATCCGGGAACAGCTTTCAAAGGATCTGGAATCGTTTACCGGTGCGCCGGTCACACCGGACATGCTGATTCTGACGCCGGGAACGCAGGGAGCTTTGTTCCTCGCGATGGGTTCCGTGATCGGAAGAGGCGATAAAGTTGCAATAATCGAGCCAGACTATTTTGCAAACCGCAAGCTGGTCGAATTTTTTGACGGGGAGCTGGTCCCGATTCCGATGGATTATATGAAATCCTTCGATCGCGCCGGCATTGATCTGGGCGTGCTGGAAGAAGCCTTTAAGAGCGGGGTGAAGCTGCTTGAGTTTTCAAATCCCAACAACCCGACGGGTGTCATCTACACCCGTGAAGAGATCCGGGCGATTGCAAAGCTGGCGGCAAAGTACGGAGTCTTTGTAATCGTCGATGAATTATATTCACGGCAGATTTTCGATCATCGCATGTACACGCACCTGCGCGAGCAGGGGCTGATGGATCCGGATAATCTGCTGACGATCATCGGGCCGTCAAAAACTGAGTCGCTGAGCGGGTTCCGTCTGGGCGCCGCCTTCGGCTCTCCGATGATCATCTCAAGAATGGAGAAGCTGCAGGCGATCGTGTCGCTTCGCTGCGCCGGGTACTGTCAGGCAGTCTTCCCTGTATGGTTCCACGAGCCGGAAGGATTTATGGAGAAACGGGTGACCGCTCATCAGGCGATCCGGGATGATCTGCTTTCGCTTTTCCGGGTGGAGAAAGGGATTTCCGTACGGCCGACGGAAGGGGGCAGTTATATCTTCCCGAGAGTCGAAGGGTTGAATGTCGATATCACCGATCTGACAAAAATTCTGCGCGTACAGGCAAACGTGACGGTTACACCGGGAACCGAGTTCGGACCGCAGTTCACGGACTGCTTCCGCCTGAATTTTTCACAGGATCCCGCAAAAGCACATGACGCGATTGTGCGCGCACTACAGATTATCAAGAGGTACAGAAAATGAGCAGAGTCGGTTTTTTAGGATGCGGAAAAATCGGAATGAGAATGCTGAATGATCTTGTCTCGGAGGGAATCCACACCGTGCCCTTCGTACAGGACCCGTTCTGGCATTCAGAATCGTTCCCTGACATTCCTGCTGTAAGTGAACCGTGTGAGGAGTGTTTGCAGTCGACGGATCTTGTGGTCGAATGCGCCACGGCCGATGTGCTGAAGAAAAATATCGACGAAGTTCTGAAGCATACGGATCTGCTGACCTTTTCCGTCACAGCTTTCTCAGACGACTCTTTCTATCAACATGTCAGAGAGCTGATGAAAACGTATGGCCGCAGGGTTTATCTTCCCCACGGAGCGATCCTCGGAGTGGACGGAATTGCTGACGGCCGGGGAGTCATCCGGGAAGTGACAATTGAGACGGTGAAAAATCCGAAAAGCCTCGGCAGAACCGATACGGTCCGGACCGTCCTGTTTGACGGAAGGACCCGTGAAGCGTGCGGACTTTTTCCAAGAAATGTGAATGTTCATGCCACGGTGGCACTGGCCGGGATCGGATTTGACCGGACTCATTCGCGGATTATATCCGATCCGTCTGTCAGTACCAATTCTCATCACATTAAAGTGGCCGGGGAAGGAATCCACTTTGATATACAGGTCAGCAGCGAAGCAGGAGGCGGTGTGACCGGAAAATACACGCCCTATTCCGCGATTGCATCGCTTCACAGGATACTGGATGACAAGAGTGGAATTCATTTTGTATGAGGTGAAAAAGGATCAAAATGAAGACAGCGGGACAGCTTTTGGTTGAATGTCTTGAAAATGAAGGAGTGAAGTACGTCTTCGGCATTCCTGGAGAAGAGAATCTGGAGCTGATTGAGGCGCTGGACCGCTCCGATCAGATTCAGTTCGTCGTTACGCGCCACGAACAGGGCGCGGCATTTATGGCGGAAATTTACGGGAGATTAACCGGACACGCGGGGGTTTGTCTTGCAACGCTGGGGCCGGGCGCCACGAATCTGGTGACCGGAGTCGCGGATGCCTATCTGGACGGTTCGCCTGTTGTGGCGATCACTGGGCAGGTCAATTCCGAGCAAATGCATCTTACCAGTCATCAGCTCATCGACCTGACAAAAATATTCGAGTCAATTACCCTGCGCACTAAAATGGTGATTCGTCCGGATACGGTCAATGAGATCTGCCGTCAGGTGTTCAAATACGCGGAAGGAGCCGGCGGGCGCCGCGGTGCCGCCCATATGGGGATTCCTGTCGATGTAGCGAAAATGGAGGTCAGTGACGAAGAACATCCGCTGCGAAGGCAGGAGTTCCGTGCGGTAGAACCGAAATCGGAAAATATCCGGAAGGCGGCCGAACTGATTAATGCCTCGAAGAGACCATTGATTCTGATCGGAAATTACACCACGTATGGTCATGATCTGGATGTCATCACCCGGTTCGCGACCATGCTCCGGATCCCGGCTGTATCAACGATGATGGCGAAGGGCGTCGTGCCCTGTGATAATCCGTACGCGATGATGACCATCGGTATTCCCGGACGGGATTACGTGAATCTTCTGTTTGACCAGGCGGATCTGGTTATTTGTATCGGTTATGATATCACGGAGTTAAATCCGGCAAAGTGGAATGGCGCAAGAAACCACAGGATTATCCAGATTGACAATCTGCCGGCAGATGTCAACAAATATTATCAATGTGATATTGAAGTGAGGGGAAACAACGGGCATGCGCTGGAAGAAATCCTGAAGTACACGGAACCGAGAGAAGAGCCGGAGTGGGCATTTCAGATCCGGCGGATGTATCGGGATTCTATCGCGGATGTCTGCAGAGATGATTCCTTTCCCATGAAGCCGCAACGCATCCTTCATGACATTCGGACCGCGTTAAAAAACCGGGATGATATTCTGATCTCCGACGTCGGCGCGCACAAGGTCTGGATCGGACGGCAGTATGAGTGCTATGAACCGAATACCAGCATTATTTCCAATGGATTTGCGAGTATGGGAATCGGTGTTCCGGGAGCGGTCGCTGCAAAACTTGTTTATCCGGACCGCAATGTTTTAGCTGTGACAGGCGACGGCGGATTCATGATGAATTCGCAGGAATTAGAGACGGCTGTGCGTCTCGGACTGAATTTTGTTGTGGTGATCTTTGAAGATTCTCATTACGGATTGATTCAATGGAAGTCTACTAATAAAAAGTCAAGTATAAGTTTGAGGAGTTGGTAGTCAGAAATGGAGGCATCACAAAAAGGCCACCGCAGGC
>CADBRN010000020.1 GCA_902797025.1 uncultured Lachnospiraceae bacterium | reverse complement strand
TGCGATGGGTCTCGTCTCGAAATCCCCTGCCAATTTTACCGTCACATTTTGTCTGACCATTTTAATCTCCTTCCATACCACCGCGTAATCTGGCGGCAATATTGCCCAGTCTCCTGAGCCTGTGGTTTACCCCCGATTTTCCTACGGGCGGATCCAAAAGCTCTCCAAGTTCCTGAAGAGAAGCCTCAGGATATTGTAAACGAACTCGTGCCATCTCGTCAAGTCCATTTGGTAAAGTATCCAGACCGATACGCTCCTCGATCAGCCGGATATCCTCGATCTGACGGACAGCGGCACTGACCGTTTTATTGATATTCGCGGTTTCGCAGTTCACCTTCCGGTTCACATTTCCGCGCATTTCTTTCAGAATCCGGATATTTTCCAGATTCATCAGACCGACGCGGGAGCCCATCAGTCCGATCAGATCCGTGATCTCCGCGCTCTCTTTTAAGTATACGACAAAATCGTTTCTTCTCCGGATCATCTTCGGATGCGTCCCCGTCCCCGCAACTGCCTCAAGAAGACGGTCGGCAGCTTTTCTGTCTGCGCAGACAAATTCGAGATGATAGGATCGGTTCGGATCACTGACTGAGCCACAGACAAGAAAAGCGCCGCGGATGAAGGCTCTGCGGCAGCAGTCACGCCGGATCTGCGGCTTATTGGATGCCTCGATAATCTTACGGATGGCTCCGGCGTCAGAAAGTGTGACAAGATACCGGTGCGCTCCTCTCCTGCTGCCCTGTTTCACCTCAATCTCCGGATCCGTACCGAAGAGTTTCTTGAGAAACCGGTAGTACTTTTCCGCGACAAGCGTGTACTCCGTCCGGAATACGAGCGTCTGCAGCGTCTCCCCCGGATCTGTCGTCACACCGGAATATTCCATCATCGCAAACAATTCCGAGAGCTGGCAGTGACGGGCGCCGCCGATCTGTCTGGCCAGTTCTGAACGAATGTCGCCGGAAAACGACATGCGATCACGTCCTTTCTTCGTTCTGTGCCATCACGCGTCATAGTGCTTCCTCGCGTTGTCATGTTCCATATCGCGGTGCTCGATCCGGACGCCGCAGTCCGGCAGTTCGAGTATGGCGTGGTAGAGTTCTTCCGCAAACACGACGGAACGGTGTCTGCCTCCGGTGCAGCCGACCGCGATGATCAGCTGGTTCCGCCCTTCCCGGATATAATTCGGGATAAGAAAACGGATCAGGTCCACAAGGCGGCTGCGGAATTCCCGCGCCGTATCATTTTCCATAACGTAATCACGAACCGGCTCATCTCTTCCGGTCAGATTTCTCAGTGAATCGACGTAATACGGATTCGGCAGGAAGCGGACATCAAAGACCAGATCCGCATCCTTCGGTATGCCGAACTTAAAACCGAAGGAGAGAACCGTCACCATCATATTCCGGAAGGAACGGCCCTCGACGAAGATTTTCTCCAGTTCGATCTTCAGTTCGCGCGTAAGAAGCTGACTTGTATCAATGATATAATCCGCACGGTTCTTCAAAAAACGCAGCTTTTCGCGCTCCGCCGCAACCGCCGTTCCGATCCTGCCGCCGCGTGTAAGCGGATGGGTTCTCCGGGTTTCTTTAAAACGCCGGACGATCGTGTCATCCGACGCTTCCAGAAAGAGGATTCTGAGCGACACACGGGAGCAGCGAAGTCTGTCGAGTACGGGAAGCAGCAGCGGAAGATCCTCTCCGCTCCGGATATCGATGCCGATCGCGATCCGGTTCTGTTCTTCCTCCTTCCTGTTCCCGGCAAGTTCGATAAATTTTTCAATCAGCTGGATCGGCAGATTGTCCACGCAAAAATAGCCGTCATCCTCAAGCACCTTCAGTGCGGTACTTTTTCCCGCACCGGACATTCCTGTCACGATCACGCATTGCATCGCTTTTCTCCTGAAATCACGCGTTCAGATCCGGAAAATTTCCGACAAATTTCACCTCGGGTTCAAGCATGACCCCGTATTTTTCATATACAACTCTGCGGACTTTCCGGATCAGCCGGTAAACATCGGACGCCGTGGCGCCCCCCTCGTTCACCACAAACCCACAGTGTTTTGCCGAGACCGCCGCGCCGCCGACCCTGCAGCCGGCGAGGCCGCTGTCCATGATCAGTTTGCCCGCAAAATATCCCTCCGGGCGCTTGAATGTGCTTCCTGCGCTCGGATAATTCAGCGGCTGCTTCGAGGTGCGCGCCTCCCTGAGCTCATTCATCCTCGCGTCGATGGCGGCCGGATCCCCCTCTTGAAGGAGCAGATCCGCCGCAAGAACGGTCCAGTGCTTTTTTTTGACGATGCTCGTCCGGTAACCGAAATCCATATCCGGTCTCCCGATCACGAGAACTTCGCCCTCCTCCGTCATCACCGTGACGCTCCGGACGATATCTTTCAACTCGCCCCCGTACGCGCCTGCATTCATGACGACCGCACCGCCGAGACTCCCCGGAATCCCGGAGGCGAATTCCATGCCGGTAAGCTCCGCGCCGCGCGCCGCCGCGGCGATCTGTGAGAGGAGAACCCCCGCGCCGGCACGGATCCCGGTCCCTTCCGCCGCAAGCTCATCGAAACCGTTTCCGATCCGGATCACAACCCCGCGGTATCCCTCATCGCTGACGAGAAGATTGCTCCCGTTTCCGAGGATAAAATGCGGGATTTCATGCCCGCGGACGAACTGCAGTACGCCGCGAAGTGAATCCACATCGCGCGGCGTCACGAAAAAATCCGCCGGCCCGCCGATACGGAACGTCGTATGACCGCTCATCATTTCGTCCGCAGTGACCCGTTCAGCCCCCGCGATTCTGATTAATTCCTGTTTTATTTCCTCTCTGTCAATCACCGTTGCCTCCCGCGGTATTTCCGTCCGTATCACCGTCTTCCGTCATTCCGGCCGCGGCTGTCCCGGTTGTACCGCTCCGCTTTGCCGTACCGTTTCCGGCCGTGTCCGTATCGGTATCTGTCGTACCGCTCCGCTTCGTTCCGGTTGTACCATTTCCCGCCGTTCCGGCACCCGTCGTATCCGTTTCGTCGTCTCCGGTTCCGTTTGATTTGCTGCTGCCGGAGGACTTTCCGGTGAGCTGATCAATATAAGCCTGGGCAGAGGTCGCGCGCCGTGTATCCGGAAACAGTTCCACGATCTTCCGGAATGTTTCGACCGCCTTGTCTGTGTCTCCGTTCGCGCGATACGCCAGCGCGAGATAATCCAGCACCGTATAATCCTTGCTGTTGATCTCCAGCGCCTTCTCGAGATCTGTGATGGCCTCCTGCCAGTTCTTCTGGTCGAACGCCTCCTGCCCCTGACTTTTCAGCTGCTTAAACATGACATTCTGCACATCGCTGTAGATCTCGTCGTAAATGGACTTCGAATCGGACGAGAGCAGATCCGCGTTGACACTCTGGAGCGTCGTGGCCGCCGCCGTATAGGATCCCTCCTGATAAGACATATACGCCTTCAGCAGATTTTCATAGCTTGACGACGCATTCTGCGCATCCTGGATCTGCTGCTGTGCGTTCTGCACCGTGCTGTTCGACTCCTCAACCTGCTGCTGCAGCGTATTGATCTGATCCTTCTGAGACGCCATCGTATTGCTGTACTCCACAACCTTCTGATTTGCCGTCGTATTCGTCGATTCCCGGACAGACGGCGCGATCAGAAACCAGGAAGCAAGCGCGCCGACTGCGATCCCGATCAGGATATTGACCAGACCGATCGCAGGAGAGGACTGACGGTATCTGAGCGGCTGAACGACCGTCTCATCGACCTCACGCTCATTTCCGGCAGATTCTCCCCCTCTTTCGCGGCGGTTCATCTTCTTTGCCGTGCCGGTCTGCTCGTCGATCTCCTTGAGGTAACGCAGAGTCGTCGAGTTTGTCTGATCGATCTTCAGCGCTTTCCTGAGAATCTTCCTCGCTCTCGTATACCGTCCGTTCCGGATATAGATCAGCGCCAGCAGGTGCTGTGCCTTGATGAACTTCGGATTCTGGGCGACAACCTTCCGCAGCGTGATCGCGGCGACATCTTCATCTCCGTGACGGCACTGATGCAGTGCAAGATTATAGTTTTTGATCGACTGATTGATTGCGGAGAGCCTGCTCTGATTTGCCTTCAGCTTTCCGATAAATTCCTCCGCGATATTATCCTCACTCTGGATGTTCTTGCTGATCACCCATTCGCTCAGGGCCGCGACTGCTTCTCCCATCTCAAAATAGACGAGTCCCAGAAGGTTTCTCGCCTGAATATTTCTTTTGTTGAGCTGCAGACTCGTCCGAAGCATGTCTGCGGCACCGGACAGATCCCGGATCTGGGCGCAGTCAAGGCCGCGATTGTAGTAGGCATCGGAAAAGCGCTCCAGCTTTTTTCGTATTCTTTCGTCCGCCATATCGCTCCCCTTACTCATCATCCTCATCGTAGCGGCTCAGACGCTGATTTTTCTCCATCTCCCTGATCAGATCAAAGACATCCGTCAGATCGCGGCTGTAGACCGCCTCCTCCACCTCATCGACATCGAGGCAGGGTTCAAATTTCTTTAACTCCTCTTCGTAATTCAGCATAACGCTCCCCTTTATTGACCTGCGCGGGTCATGAATCTGCGGACATCTCCCGCCAGATACAGTGACCCGACACAGAACAGTATTCCGTCTTCTTTCTTACTATATGCAATCCGAAAGGCTTTTTCAACACTCTCCGCAAAGGTCACATCCCTGCATCCTTCTTTTGCGAACAGCTCCGCGAGACGTTTCGCCGGCACCTTCCTCTTCCCTTCCACACACGTGGCTGTGACATGCTCCGGATTCACCTCACGAACGATCCTTCGGATCATCGCCGGATAATCTTTGTCCGATACCGCGGCAAAAAGGATCGTGACCTTGTTCTCCCTGTGGAAATGAACCGCCGTCCGTATGAAGGCTTCGATGCCGTCCTCATTGTGCGCACCGTCAAGAATCACGCCGTCCGGAAAAATCTCCATTCTGCAGGGCCATGATGCGCGCGCCAGTCCTTCCCGGACCGCCTGTACAAGTCCGCTTCCGGAAGCCCGGCCTGCGCCTTCCGGACAGCCGCCCCGTCCGGCGCCTTCCGCGCAGGTAAGCGCCGTCTTTGCCGTCACAAGCGCGATCGCCGCATTCATCATCTGGTAACGTGCGGCCGTGCAGATCCGATACTCTTCCCCGTCAAAACGAAACGAAATTCCGCTCCGGTCCTGAGCGATCCGTTCAACCTCGCCCGGAGTGACCGGGCGCGCCGGCGCATCCTGCTCCCGTGCGCGCCTTCGGATCACCTCCGCCGCCTCCGCGCGCCCCGCATCGTAAATAACAGGAACACCGCGCTTGATGATCCCGGCTTTCTCTGATGCGATTTTTTCGATCGTATCGCCGAGATATTCGGTATGATCAAGGCCGATGGACGTAATCGCCGTGACAGACGGATGGTCGATCACATTCGTCATATCAAGCCGTCCTCCCATCCCCGTCTCAAGGATGCACCAGTCCGGCTTCCTCTCCCGGAAGAAGACCATTGCCATCAAAAAAAGGAGCTCAAAATACGTGGGATGCGGAATATTCTCTGCCTGCAGGCGCTTCACGGCCTCCATGACCGTCTGAAACGCGGCCAGAAACTGGCCATCGTCTGCAGGTACACGGTTGATCTGAATCCGTTCGTTGATCTTTATCAGGTGCGGTGAGGTGAACAATCCCACAGAAAAACCGGCTGCGCGGAGGATCGATTCCGTGTAGGCACAGACGCTACCCTTCCCGTTCGTCCCCGCCACGTGAATCACCCGGAGCTCTTTCTCCGGATTTCCCAATTCATTCAGAAAAAGGCGCGTATGATCAAGCCCAGGCTTCGTCGTAAATTTCGGTATTTCTTCTATATAAGAAACCGCTTCCCGGTATGTCATAAAGACCCCACTTCCACTTACTGCAGCAGGGACGAAGATGCGGCCTGCCGCGCCGCCTCTTCGTCTTCCGCCGCGGTGCCCCCGTTCTGTTCAAAATAATGCTGAGCGGTCTGTTCCTCCGTTTTCGTCAGTATCTTCTTCGAGGAAGACGCACTCTGCTGCGCGACGTCGACCGTATCGTCCGGACTGATCTCCACATCCGTCACGTAGAGTTTTTCGGGAGACAGGAATGTCGTATCCTGTACTTCCCCGTTGACCTCAACCACACTGTGATCCGTAAAATCCGATCCCGTGATAACGTACGCTCCGCCGCTGACCCGGCTCATCGACTTCACCGTGATCGGTACGACGCCCATCTGCATATCCTTTTTTTCATAGGGATTTTCACCGCCATAAACGTAGTGATTCCCGTAAAGCATATCGTACTGGAGAACCTCGAGATCCGACTGATATTTTTTCGTGTTTTTCCGCGTCTGATGGTAACGGACCAGTGTTCCGTCATGGATTCCGATCCGGTTCAGAACCTCCGATCCGATCTGATACGACGCGATGTTTTCATCCTTTTTTCCGAGTCCGAAATTGTCCCAGACCACGTACTGGGTCTGAAAGAGGTACCGCCCCTTCAGATCCCCGGCTTTAAGACCCATTGTCGGAAGATGATCCCCGTACATCACGAGAACCACAGGCTCGTCGTAATTCGAAAGCTCCGTCGTCAGTTCTTTGACGAACTGATCCATCTCGTTGATCTGCTCACAGTAATACTCCCAGGAGTTGTTATTCTGCTCACGTCCCTCCGCACCGGTCACCCGGATCTTCGGATCTTCCACCGTCGGTTCGGTCGGATACGAACCGTGGCCCTGTACCGAAATCGTGTAAATATAGTCCGGCTCCTCTGTGGACTTGAGCGTCTTCATGATCTCCTGTGTCAGAGCGGAATCCTTCATCCAGCCGGTCTCGGTCGTATCATCCGTCTTCGTCATATATTCCTCGGACGTAAAGGTATCGAACCCGAGCATCGGGAAGACCGTATCTCTTGAATAGAAACTGGCCTCATTGTCATGAATCGCATGGGTCTTGTATCCGAGGGCGGATAGATCGTACGGGATACTCTCGCACGTCTCTTTTTTCAAGGTCGTCTTATAGGGATACTCACCGGCGCCGAAATAACGGAGACTCATACCCGATATACATTCAAATTCCGTATTCGCGGTTCCTGCCCCGACGACCGGGACACGGAAATATCCGGACGAGTATTCTTTCATGAGCTGTCTGAAATAGGGGATCGGATCCTCCGAGATGTTCAAAAATTCAACCTGTTCCGGATCCATGAACGATTCAAGCTGAAGGAAGATAACATTGGTCTTTCCGTCTGAGGTATCTTTCGCATCGCCTTCGCTCTTCACAATATCGCTGACCAGCTTCTTTGAGTAACCGTTCGGCTGACTGATGCCTGTGTCAAGCAGTGTGACCGAAAGACAGTAGGGAAATCCATAATCCTCGTACGCGAATGCGATATTTCCGAAATAATTGGATATAATGCGCGCCGAAAGAGCGGCTTTTGTACACCCGAAAAGCGCTGCGGCGGATGCCCCGACGATCACGAAGTCAAGCAGGAGATTCCGCTTTCCGGTGTACTTCGGCGCACGGATAAAAAGCCGGACCAGCATAAATAATCCGAACAGAATGAGCGCCGCGATAAGAATCAGCACAGGAAGGGACATATATTTTCCGACGACTTTCGCGCCGTCTTTCAGAAGACGGAGATCCGGACCGGTAAACGGGGTCACACGATTCAGAAGAATGATGCCGTTCACAAGGCCGAACACGAGCCAGACGGCATAAACCATGATCCGGACCGCAAAACGCCTGCGGAATAAAAACGCAATCGTCGAGCAGGCGAAAATGATCAGGGCGTTATACAAAAAGACCAGCGGCTTTGCCGTCAGAAAACTCCAGGCCTTTGTGAAGGAGTGGCGTGACATCCACTCGATCACAAAATACACGCCGCAGGCCGCAAGAAACTGCAGCGGAACCGCAAGCCGGTTCATCCAGAGAACCAGCCTGCTTTTGTCCATCTGTTTCAGAGTTTTAATGAATTGTTTCATGAACTCCCGCCCTCTTCCGCGAACGCGACGCCCGCATCCTTATTTCTGCATCTGCGCGAGTCTGGTCCCGACCTGATCCAGCATCTGGCGATATTTTTCAAGCTTATCCTTCTCCTGCTGCACCTTGTCGGCCGGAGCCTTCGTGAGGAATCGCTCATTTCCGAGCATTCCCTCACATCGCTTCACCTCTTTTTTCAGACGTTCGCTCTCTTTCGTCAGACGCGCGAACTCCTTGTCGCGGTCTACAAGATCGCCGAAAGGAATGTAAAGCGTTGCGCCCGGAAGGACCGCGGAGAGCGCATCGTCGCCGATACCGTCCCGCGTTTCCTGAATGATCGCTTTTTCCGCGTGAGCCAGCCCCACGAGCACCGTCATCCCGCGCTCAAACATCGAGCGGATTCTCTCATCCTCCGATACGATGTAGAGATGAGTCAGACGCCTGCCCGGAGAAACATTCAGTTCCGTCCGGATGTTCCGGACTCCGCGGATCGCATCCTTGATCAGTTCGACGCCCTCGGCTTCTTCCGGAAATTCATACTCATTCGTATATTCCGGCCACGGAGCGATCATGATCGTCTCCTCGTCCGGATTCAGCGTGCAGTAGATCTCCTCCGTGATAAACGGCATAAACGGATGAAGCAGGCGCAGCGCTTCAGAAAGAACCGTACGGAGCGTCCAGAGCACCGGCAGCTTTTCATCCGTGTCGTCTTTGTACAGACGCGGTTTCGCCATCTCAATATACCAGTCGCAGAACTCTTCCCAGATGAAATCATAGATTTTCTGAACTGCGATGCCGAGTTCATACTTATCCATATTCTCGGTGACCTCCCGGGCGAGATTGTTGACCGTGTGGAGGATCCAGCGATCCGGCGCGGCGAGGGCGGATGCCTCCATCGTTTCCGGAAGGACCGCGTCTCCGAGATTCATCATGATAAATCTGGAAGCGTTCCAGATCTTGTTCGCAAAATTGCGGCTTGCCTCGACCTTCTCCCAGTAAAAGCGCATATCATTGCCCGGAGCGTTCCCTGTCATCAGCGTCAGGCGCAGCGCATCGGCTCCGTACTGGTCGATGACCTCGAGCGGATCGATGCCGTTTCCGAGGGATTTGCTCATCTTCCGGCCCTGTGAATCGCGCACCAGTCCGTGTATCAGCACGTGATGGAACGGGGTCTTCCCTGTCTGCTCGATTCCGGAGAAAACCATGCGGATCACCCAGAAGAAGATGATATCATATCCGGTTACCAGAACGTCCGTCGGATAAAAATAATCCATCTCCGGTGTTTTATCCGGCCAGCCCAGCGTGGAGAACGGCCAGAGTGCGGAAGAAAACCAGGTATCGAGCGTATCCGGATCCTGCGTGAAATGCGTCCCGCCGCACTTCGGACACTTCGACGGCGCGCCGCCCCGCTGCACAACGAGTTCTCCGCAGTCATCGCAGTAATAAGCCGGAATCCGATGTCCCCACCACAGCTGTCTGGAGATGCACCAGTCGCGGATGTTGTCGAGCCAGTGTGTATAAGTCTTGCCGTAACTCTCCGGCACAAACTTCAGATCCCCGGTATCGAGAGCCTTCTGCGCCGCCTCGCCCATCTCTTTCATGCGGACGAACCACTGCGGCTTGATCATCGGCTCAACCGTCGTGTGGCAGCGATCATGCGTTCCTACCGCATGGGTATGCGGAACAACCTTCACAAGAAGCCCCTGTTTCTCCAGATCGCTGACCATCGCTTTTCTGGCCTCGTAGCGGTCCATCCCCGCATATTTTCCGCAGCGGTCATTCATCGTCGCGTCATCATTCAGGATATTGATCTCCTCGAGATTGTGACGCTTTCCGACCTCAAAATCGTTCGGATCATGCGCCGGCGTGATCTTCACGCAGCCCGTTCCGAACTCTTTGTCGACGTACTCATCGGCGATGACCGGGATCTCACGGTCCGTGAGCGGAAGTTTCAGCATCTTTCCGATGAGATCCTGATACCGCTCATCATCCGGATTGACCGCGACGGCCGTATCGCCGAGCAGCGTTTCCGGACGGGTCGTCGCGATCTCGACGAAACGGCCCGGCTCACCGACGATCGGATAATTGATATGCCAGAAGAAACCGTCCTGATCGACATGCTCGACCTCCGCGTCAGACAGGGAAGTCTGGCACTTCGGACACCAGTTGATGATACGGTTTCCCTTGTAAATCCATCCCTTTTCATAGAGGCGGCAGAATACCTCTTCGACGGCTTTGGAACAGCCTTCGTCCATCGTAAAGCGCTCGCGGCTCCAGTCCGCAGAAGATCCGAGCTTCTGCAGCTGCTTCAGAATGCGGCTGCCGTACTCATCTTTCCACTGCCAGCAATATTCAAGGAACTTCTCACGCCCGATCTCGTGCTTGTCGATGCCCTGATCCTTGAGCATATTCGTGACCTTGACCTCGGTCGCGATCGCCGCGTGATCGGTTCCCGGCTGCCAGAGCGCCTCATAACCCTGCATTCTCTTATACCGGGTCAGAATATCCTGCATCGTATTGTCAAGCGCGTGACCCATATGCAGCTGCCCCGTGACATTTGGCGGCGGCATCACGATCGTGAACGGCTTTTTATCCGGGTTTACTTTTGCGTGAAAATATCCGCCCTGCATCCATTTCTGATACAGGCGGTCCTCGATCCCCTTCGGATCGTATTGTTTCGCGAGTTCTTTACTCATCCGTCTCCTCCGTAATTACAGATTCCTTCGTCCGAATCTCCATAATAATAGTAAAGTTTAATTCTTCCGTCAAGCGATCCTTTCCGGCGAATAGCGGAACTTAAGCATCTCCCGGAGCGCCGTTTTCCTCAATTTCCGACAAACTTCGCCAGAATCTCCCGGCTTTTGATCCTCCGGTCGATCACACGGGCCAGGCACCGGTCGATATGATCGGAAAGATCTTGCAGAATCTCCGGCGCCACGGCAAAGGTATACAGTTTTTCAAGCGGCGCGGATACGATGAAACGGCAGGTATAACGGATCTTCTCGTCCGCGGTTTCCGGGGAATAATCGCCGTTGATCGCCATCAGGCGCATCTCAAATATCCGTCTCACAAGACGGTCGTCCAGATGATCATTCTGCAGGGCTTTCAGCGAGAGATACGAAAGATTCAGCATCTCTGTCCCGTCCAGCCCCTCGCGTCCGTAATATCCGGTCATCTCCAGAAAATAAAAGCCGTAATAGATTCCCGGAATATCTGCGGCCAGATCCGTGAAATAATCCTTCACATCCGCGCCGATCAGGCGGTATGCGTCCCGCCCCGGGATGAGACGGAACCGCCCCGTCACAAAGGGATTGGACGCCGCGAGCAGCGTACTCTTCGGTCTTCTCGCTCCCCGCGCGAAAGCGGTGATCTTCCCCTCCTCCCGCGTCATCAGCACGAGCCGTCTGTCATTTTCTCCGACCGGCATGGAAGATAAAACCATCCCGGAAAATTCCACCGCGTCATTCATCGATCTGTTTCTTATCGTACCCGTAATTTTTGATCAGGATATCGCTGTCCCTCCAGTTTCTGCGTACCTTGACCCAGAGTTTGAGGCTGACCTTCGTCCCGATCAGCTCTTCGATCCCGGGACGTGCTTCACTTCCGATCTTTTTCAGCATGGATCCGCCCTTTCCTATGACAATTCCCTTGTGCGAATCGCGCTCGCAGATGATCGTCGCATCCACATCCGTGATCGTTCCGCCCGGCCTTGTCTTCATCCGCTCGATGGTGACCGCGATCCCGTGGGGCACCTCTTCGCCGAGGCTCCGCAGTGCCTTCTCACGGATCAGCTCCGACGCAATCTGGCGGACTGGCTGATCCGTCACCGTATCCTCATCGAAAAACCGCGGGCCGTACGGAAGATACCGGAAGATCGTATCGATGATCGTGTCGAGATTGATGCTCATCTTCGCAGATGCCGGGATGATCGCCTCAAAATGACAGAGATCCCTGTATCGTTCGATCGTCTTCGGAATTTCCGTCTTTTTGACGCGGTCGATCTTATTGATGACGAGTATGATCGGCAGCTTTGAATGATTCAGCATCCCGGCGATATGCTGTTCGCCCGCTCCGATGTATGCGTCCGGTTCGACGAGCCAGAGAACCGCGTCAACATCGCGGATCGTATGTTCCGCCGCATAAACCATATACTCTCCGAGCTTGTTTTTTGCCTTGTGAATGCCCGGCGTATCGAGAAATACGATCTGTCCGCGCTCAGAATTATATACCGTCTGAATCCGGTTCCGGGTCGTCTGCGGTTTTCTGGATGTGATCGCGATTTTCTGCCCGATCAGATGATTCATCAGCGTCGATTTTCCGACATTCGGCCGTCCGATCAGAGCGACAAAACCGGATTTTTCCGCAGGAATCCCGCTCTCCGGCAATTGTGTGTGTTCTTTCATATCGTAATTCTCCTGCTCAGACATGAGAACGGATCAGCGGTCCGACCGTATTAAATACATCTGCGTCGCGGCTGACCGCCTCTTCACTTCCGATCACGCAGATATTTTCCGTATCCGCCACGACATGAGAAAGCGCCGCGAGATTCCGGATCGTGTCCTCATCCGCGTCGAGAATCTCCTCCCGCTCCCTCTGGAGCTGCTCCTCCGAAAGTCCCGAGAGCCACGCAGCCAGCGAGAGATTTCCCTTCGCCGCAGCAGTCACCGGCGTATCGATCTCACTGATCGTCCCGATGATGTATTTTGTCATCTGTTCTTCGTCCGCCGAGAATCCGGAGATATAATCCGGAAGCGCGCGGTACACATCCAGGGATGCCGCGAGGTGCGGATCGCGGTACGACATGAGCGCCGCGTCGCCGTTCCTCTGGAAAAACGCCATACATCCGTATGCGCCTCCCTTGACACGGAGATTCATCCACAGGTAATCGTACGAAAGGATCGTCTTCAGAATCCGGAGCGCGCCGGTGTACGAAAATCCCTTCTGTCGGAAATTTCCGGCGGACGCGACGTACTGAACCTGTCCGGGTGTCACCCAGCCTTCGTTTTTCGCTTCCTCTCTCCAGGAAAAAGCAGATCCATTCTCTGATTTTCCATTCTGGATCCGGGGCAGCCGAAGCATTCCCCGCCCCGCGCATTCCGACGCAGTGCCCGCTTTCAAAGCCAGGCTGTTCCGAAAGGCGCGGATCTCCTTCTTCAGCCCCTCCAGGCCGCATCCGCAGGCGGCATCCGCACCAGCAAGCCCGTCGGTATCTGCGGTCAGACTGACGATCATATTATCCGGACGGAAGAGAATGCCGGTCAGCGCCTTCAGGTTTTCGATCACTTCATCTGCCCGTTCGTCAAAATGTGCGTCGATCTCTTCGATCATGTGATAAAAATCGATCCCGTCCGTTCTCTCCTGCCATCCGTCCGCGGCGCTGATGTAGGAAAGAGCCCTCCTTGCCGCGGTCCCATGACCGGCCGCCGGCATCGAACTCTGCATCGAAACCTTCTGCGAGGCGATGATCTCGCGCAGACGCTTTTTGTCATCCAGCTTCGAAGTCAGGAGGATCTCGCGGATCATGTCGAATACAAATTCCTGCTTCGGGTAGAGATATTTTGCCTGTACCCCGAAACAGCCCCGGAACGCCCCGATTTCTTCCGGCGCCGGAAAACTCTGGATGCCGCAGGAAATTCCTCCCGTATTCGCATTAATCAGATGGAAGAGATGCCCGTATGAATACCGCTCTGTATCCACCATGCCGAGCACACACTTCAGAAGCCCCAGATACGACACCAGATGATCCGGCACCTCCGCCGTGTCAAACAGTACGGTCAGATACGCGATCCCGTTCGTGAAGAAATCCTGATGCAGAATCAGCGTGCCGTCTGATTCAATCTCCCTGCAGCGGATCTTCAGCGGCGTCTCTCTTCCGATGTCGCCGCGGGTCAGATGCGGGAGGCACGCCAGTGCTTCCGGGGGATCCTCTTCTTCCTGATACGCCGCGAGGGCGCGGGTCTCCTCCACCATCCGGTCAATCTCTTCCCCGGACAGCGATGCCTTCAGATCCGCCAGTTTTTTCGCCGCAGCTTCCCCGCGCTCCCGCTCGAGTCCCTTTTTCGGCGACAGAACGACGGAGGCGCTGTATGGATTGTCCAGCAGATACTTCCGGATCAGGTCTTCAAAATATCCCTCTTCCGCTCTCTTTTTCAGCGTATCGAACACAGAGAGCTGATGAAGGTATGCAAACGGCTCATCGTCGTCATAGAGCCAGCTGTCAAACAGATTCAGGCCGTAGATCAGTCCCTTCGGGAACGAAGAATAGTCCGCCTCCCGGAAACGGAACTCGAAGTAATTGATTCCGGAAGCGAGAGCCATCCGGTCGATTCCCTGATCCGCCTGTTCACTGAGCGTATCATGAATAATTTTCAGAAACTCATCTCTCCGGTTCTCGTCCGCATTTTTTGCCGTGATCGTGAAATACGGCTGCAGAATCCCGTCCTCAAACGAACCGTACACATCTTCACCGATGTGGGCATCCAGCAGTGCCTGACGGACCGGCGCCCCGGGGGCGGAGAACAGCACATAGTCGAGTATCGAAAAGGCCACATTCGCCGTCACATCGAGCGCATCTCCGGTCACCATACTCCAGGTAAGATATGCACGCCCGCTTGTCTTTTCATCGTCAAGAACCGGATAAAATTCCTCCACAAAACGCGGCGACTGAAAGGGTTCCTGCCTTTTCAGCTCCGAATCCACCGGCGCCGCCCCGTATTTTGAAAGATAGGATTCGTCCAGCCAGGTCAGCCGCTCGGTCATATCCATATTTCCGTACAGGTAAATGTAACTGTTCGACGGGTGGTAATACTTCTTATGGAAAGCCAGAAACTGTTCATAAGTCAGCTCCGGAATCACCTCCGGATCGCCCCCGGACTCAACGCCATAGGATGTATCCGGAAAAAGCGTATTCATGATCGTTCTCTGGAGAACCTCGTCACTGGAGGAAAACGCACCCTTCATCTCATTGTAGACGACACCGTTATACGTGATCGGATCATCCCTGTTTTCCAGCTGATAATGCCACCCCTCCTGGCGGAAAATCTTCTCCTCCCGGTAAATATTGGGATGAAACACCGCGTCGAGATAGACGTCCATCAAATTCTTGAAATCCGCATCGTTGCAGCTTGCCACCGGATACATCGTCTTGTCCGGGTATGTCATCGCATTCAGGAATGTGTTCAGCGAACCCTTGACCAGTTCGATAAACGGATCCTTCAGCGGATATTTCTCCGATCCGCAGAGGACCGTATGCTCAATAATATGCGCGACGCCCGTCGAGTCGGCGGGCGGAGTGCGGAACGCGATATTGAACACCTTATTCTCGTCATCGTTCGCAAGCAGCGCCACACGCGCACCGCTTCTTCTGTGCCGGAGCAGATATCCCTCCGCATGCACATCCGGGATCGATTCGCGGCGGATCAGTTCATAAGTATCTGGTATTTTCATACATAAATCCTTTCGTTTCTGCAGACTTCCGCCGGTCAGATCCGATATCGGTCCGGATCTCACCGCGCGTCCGGAGCATATCTTCTCTTCATCTCCGCGAGCTGATCCGGATTCAGAATCAGGTTCAGACTGGCGGGGTTGATCACGAACGCTTCAGCCGGCTTGTGCAGAAGCTTCGGCAACGCGTCATAATCGACCGCCGTGATCGAAAGCTTCAGATTCCGGTTCCCGGAGTTAAATCTCCGAAACTCAAAGAAGTCCGTGTAGACCGGATAAAAGACCTTTCCTTCCTTATTTTTGATATAGGGAACCCCGACTTTCTGACTCGTGTCGGAAGGATTCCATTTTCCCTGTACCTGACTCGTCTCAAACGCGACGATCAGCTTCGAGCGGATAAGATTTACAGCCATCTCTTCCTCGAGCTCGCGAAGATGTTTCTGGTCCTCATCGGTCCGCTCCATCCTGCGCCGCGCGTCCTGCATAAAATAGGCGGCCGTCAGCTCAAGTTCCGGATTGGTCGCAGGGATGCCGCCCGGCAGTTCCGGGTAATCGGACTGTTCCCCCACCTCCGCAAGGCTCAGTGCGACCGGCGCCCCTTCATCGATGAACTGAATCGTATCCGCGCCCATCGCATACATCTGATCAAACAGAATCTGATACTTATCATTTGGAAACTGCAGCGCGCGCAGCCCGTAATGTTCCTTCGTAAAGATCTTCGCGTACTGCTGAAGCGTCTCCTGTTTTGTAAATACAAAAATCTGATCGAGGAACGTGGTCTGATCACATTCTATGAAAGGCAAATTCGTAGCGGTTGAGTACAGTGCAAAGAGCGTCTCTGTTTTCAGAAAACGTTTCGTCAAAAATGAATGATCTACTGCCATAATTATCTCCATCTTACAGTCAGCCGGTTTTCTGTACTATTCTACCACACTTTCCCTCATCCGTCGCGCCGGACGATCGTGATCTTCCGGTCGGAGGTAAAGTTATGCTCAAGACCCTCGCTCACGAGAAGGGATCCGTCCTCCGTCATCAGAACATAGTCAAACTCGTCCGAATGTGCCCGCCAGTACTGCGCCGCCCTGTCCGGCCCCAGGATAAACAGGGTCGTTGACAAACCGTCCGCCAGCGTTCCGTCCGAACTGACGATCGTGGATGACACGACGCCGGATTCCGCAGGATATCCGGTGGAAGGATCGATAATGTGGTGATACCTCTTTCCGTCTTTCTCAAAATAGCGCTCATAGCCGCCGGATGTGATCACCGCTTTGTCGTGTGCCGTCAATATGCCCACATAGTCCTTTGCATCCGCGTCGGTTTCTCCCGGACCGCGGATGCCGATTCTCCAGTCACTCCCGTCCGGTTTCGTTCCGAGGGCCTGAACATTTCCTCCGAGGTTGATGATGCCGCTCGTCACCCCCTCCTGCCGGAAGAGATCCATGACCTTCGACGACGTATATCCCTTCGCAATTCCGCCGAAATCGATCTTCATGCCGCTCAATTCAAAGGAAACTTCTCCGGTGCTCTCATCGAAGCGGATTTTTGACGCATCGACCAGCTTCAGTGCCTTCCGGATCTCCTGATCATCTGGGACACGGTAATTTTTCGTCGGAAATCCCCACAATTCCATAACCGGATAGATCGAGATATCAAATGTCCCGTCCGTGCTCTCATAGAGCTCAAGAGAGCGTTTCATCAGTTTTTTCCCGTCTTCCGAAAGAATTCCGGATCCGTTCGCATTGATCTTTCCGACCTCACTCGTATCATCACCGGTCGTCAGCATCGCGTCAAGATCTTTGATTTCCTGAATCGCGTCGTGAACCGCCCGATCCGCATTCCTTCCGTACGCAGTCACCGACATATACGTATCCATCGCGAACAGTTCCCGCGTCACCTCACTCCCCGCGGAGGAAGACGCGCCCGTCTCCGCCCGGGTTCCGCCGCTCACCGCCGAACCTTCTGCGGTTCCTCCGGCTGTCCCGCAGCTGCAAAGAGCAAGCGCCGCCGTCAATATCACCGCCGCAGCCGTCAATTTCTTCGTTCTTTTCATGCTTCCTCCAACGTAACTTTGTGCCTGTGACGAAACGAGGGGGTCTGCCGCTGACGCGGCAGACCCCCTCCGAAACTTTCCCATCCTCATCCGGGGATGATGTCCCGGGAAAAATTATTCCTCTGTGCCATAGAGCTTGACGAGTTTGTTCAGGTAGCTGTAGTAATCCTTCGCTTCCTTCTCGGACTTCGCAAACAGACGCTCTGCCTTCTCCGGATTTGCTCTCTTCAGAGAGTTGTAACGAACCTCGCCCATCAGGAAGTCCTGATAAGACTCGGTCGGAGCCTTGGAGTCGAGCGTGAACGCCGGCTTTCCTTCCTCAAGCAGCGCCGGGTTGTAACGGAACAGATTCCAGTATCCGGACTTGACTGCAAGAGCCTCCTCGTCCATAACCTTCGCCATGCCCTTCTTGATTCCGTGGTTGATGCACGGAGCGTAAGCGATGATCAGTGACGGGCCATGGTAAGCCTCAGCCTCGGCGATCGCCTTGACTGCCTGGTTGTAATCCGCTCCCATAGCGATCTGAGCGACGTATACATAACCGTAGCTCATTGCGATGGATGCGAGGTCTTTCTTCTTCGTCTCTTTTCCGCCTGCAGCGAACTGAGCGACCGCACCGGTCGGCGTAGCCTTGGAGGACTGACCGCCGGTGTTGGAGTAAACCTCCGTGTTGAAGACCATGACATTGATATCTTTTCCGCTGGCGATGATATGATCAAGGCCTCCGAATCCGATATCGTAGCCCCAGCCGTCTCCGCCGAACGCCCACTGGGATTTCTTGGAAAGGAATTCCTTGTTGTCGAGGACATCCTTTGCCTCCGCGCTGTCTACGTTCGCAAGAGCCGCAACGAGCTTGTCGGTAGCGGCAGCATTTGCCGCGCCGTCGTTCATGGTGGTCAGATACTCATCACATGCAACCGCAACATCCGCGGAAGCATCTGCCTTGATCTTCTCAATCTCAGAAGCAAGGCGGGTACGCAGTGCATTCTGAGCAAGAAGCATACCATAGGAGAACTCAGCCGCATCCTCGAACAGGGAGTTTGACCATGCCGGTCCGTGACCCTTGTCGTCCTTCGTGTACGGTGTGGACGGAGAAGAGTTGCCCCAGATCGAGGTACATCCTGTCGCGTTTCCGATGTACATTCTGTCGCCGCAGATCTGAGTGATCAGCTTCGCATACGGTGTCTCACCGCAGCCTGCGCAGGCGCCCGAGAACTCAAGCAGCGGTTTCTTGAACTGGCTTCCCTTTACCGTATTCTGTTTGAATTTCGCGATGACATCTGCCTTCTCCGGAAGCGTTACCGCATAATCGAAGATCGGCTGATTGCCAAGTGTCTGATCGAGCGGTTTCATCTCCAGAGCCTTCGCACCCTTCTTGCCCGGGCATACGTTCGCGCAGGAGCCGCAGCCTGTGCAGTCCAGAGAGGAGATGACGATGCGGAACTTGTAGTCCGGCATACCGGTCATCGGAAGAACCGTCGTTCCCTCCGGAAGTCCTTTGACCTCTTCGTCTGTCAGAGCAACCGGACGGATCGCCGCGTGCGGGCAGACATAAGAGCAGCGGTTACACTGGATACAGTTCTCGGAGTTCCATACCGGAGTATTGACCGCGATGCCGCGCTTCTCGAATGCAGCCGTGCCGGACGGAGTCGTGCCGTCGACATACGCAGCGACCTGGCTGACGGTAAGGGTGTTGCCCTCCTGAGCGCTGACCTTGTTCTGGATCAGGTTGACGAAATCAAGCTGATCTTTGCTTCCTGCGGTATGCTGCTTCCACTCGAGTCCCTCGTCCTCTGCGGTCTTCCAGCTCTCCGGAACCTCGACCTTGACGACCTGCTTTGCGCCTTCATCGATCGCCGCCCAGTTTTTCTGAACGACATCATCGCCCTTGCGGCCGTATGTCTTCTTCGCAGCAGCCTTCATCAGCTCGATGGCTTTCTCCTCCGGGATGATGTTTGCAAGCTTGAAGAACGCGGACTGCAGGATCGTATTGATACGGGTCGGTCCCATTCCTACCTGGATACCGATCTTGACACCGTCGATCGTGTAGAACTTGATGTTATGGTTCGCGATATACGCCTTCACCTGACCCGGCAGATGCTCCTCGAGCTCTTCCTGATTCCACTTGCAGTTCAGAAGGAAGGTTCCGCCGTCAACCAGCTCCTGCACCATGTTGAATTTCGTGATGTAGGACGGATTGTGACATGCTACGAAGTCTGCCTTATGAATGAGGTAAGTAGACTTGATCGGCTTCTTTCCGAAGCGGAGGTGGGACATCGTCACGCCGCCGGACTTCTTGGAGTCGTAATCAAAGTATGCCTGTGCATACATATCGGTGTTGTCGCCGATGATCTTGATGGAGTTCTTGTTCGCACCGACGGTACCGTCTGCGCCGAGGCCCCAGAATTTGCAGTTGATCGTTCCTTCCGGAGTCGTGACGAGCGGCTCGCCCACCGGCAGGGACAGATTTGTGACATCATCGACGATATCGATGACGAAACGCTGCTTCTCAGTATTCTTGTACACAGCGACGATATCCGCCGGAGTCGTGTCCTTGGAACCAAGGCCGTAGCGTCCGGTGAAAATCTTCACACCGTCAAATTTGGATCCGCGGAGAGCTGCAACGACATCCAGGTACAGCGGCTCGCCGATGGAACCCGGCTCTTTCGTTCTGTCAAGGACAGAAATCTGCTTAACGGTATCCGGGATCGCGTCGATCAGTGCCTCTGCGCAGAACGGTCTGTACAGACGGACTTTGACGACACCGTATTTTCCGCCCGCCGCATTGAGGTAATCGATCGTCTCCTCGATGGTGTCGCAGACGGAACCCATCGCGATGATCACGTGCTCGGCATCCGGAGCGCCGTAGTAGTTGAACAGTTTGTAATCGGTTCCGATCTTTGCGTTTACTTTGTCCATGTAAGCCTGGACGATGCCCGGGATTGCATTGTAATACGGGTTTGCAGCCTCGGATGTCTGGAAGAAGATATCCGGGTTCTGAGCGGAACCTCTCTCGCACGGATGCTCCGGATTCAGCGCGTTCTTTCGGAATGCGTTGACTGCATCCATGTCAACCATCTCTTTGAGATCCTCATAATCCCATGTTTCGATCTTCTGAATCTCGTGGGATGTGCGGAATCCGTCGAAGAAGTTGATGAACGGAACCTTGCCCTTGATCGCAGAAAGATGAGCGACCGGAGTCAGATCCATGACTTCCTGTACGGAAGACTCGCAGAGCATCGCGCATCCGGTCTGCCGACATGCGTATACGTCGGAATGATCGCCAAAAATATTCAGTGCATGCGTCGCCACGCATCTCGCAGATACGTTAAATACGCCCGGAAGAAGCTCACCGGCAATCTTGTACAGGTTCGGGATCATCAGAAGAAGTCCCTGAGAAGCTGTATAGGTCGTTGTCAGAGCACCTGCCGTAAGAGATCCGTGAACCGCACCTGCAGCACCGGCCTCAGACTGCATCTCTGTGATCTGGACTTCCTGTCCGAAAATGTTTTTTCTGCCCTGGGTTGCCCACTCATCGGTCGCCTCCGCCATCGGTGAGGAAGGGGTAATCGGGTAGATTGCCGCCACTTCGGTAAATGCATACGATGCATGAGCCGCGGCGGTGTTGCCGTCCATGGTCTTCATTTTTCTGGCCATCATGTTTCCTCCTTCATGCAAATCATTGTATCACTATACTATGAACCGGACGATACCGGCACATTTACAGCGCGATAATTATATCACGTTGTGTTCCCATATATACTTAATTTTAACTTTGTATTTTCAAAAATACAACACAAATCAGAGTGAACTTCTTGTCAAAATTGTGTTTTTTTTAATCATTCGATACTTTGTCGAATCAGACGGCCGGTCTGGTGAAAAGAATGCAGTTTGGAGTGTCCAGCCGGACCGGTTTTCCCTTCATCAGCATGATGTTCTTTTCGTAATCCACATGGAATGTCGTGATCGACCCCGACTCATGATTGACCGAAGCGATGAAGTTCCCGCCCGGAAATGCCCGGAGGTCCTTCGGATATTCGCCGCTCACCGGAAGCGAAAATCGTTTTTCAAGCATCCCCGTCTCTCTGTCCACATGAAACATCGTCGCGACATTGTCCCCGGCCACCGCGGCGAAAAGATACTCACCCTGCTTCGCGAAGCAGATGGCGGATGTCGCGTCGTGCGCCGCATCGACGTTGATGGATGTGGTGCTGACCGCCTGGACTTCCTCAAAAATATCATCCTGACGGTCCGGATTGTATTTCAGAACCCGGATCGTATTTGCGAGCTCACAGCTCAGATACGCAAACCGTCCGTCCGCGCTGAAGCGCATGATCCGCGGCGCAGACCCGAGCTGACATCTCAGAATATCCGCGAGTCTGAGCTTTCCTTCCTCTGAAATCCGGTATATTTTTACCTGATCAATGCCGTTATCTACGGCGCACACATACCTGCCGTCCGGTGTCGGACAGACACAGGAAACATGCGGACGGAAATTCCGTTCAACGACACTTCCGATGCCGCGGTGAAACACGCCGTCCACCTCGGAGCCGAGACGCCCGTCGTGATGGGTGTGAATCAGCGTCACCTTGCCGTCATGATAACCGGCGACGAACAGGTATTTGCCGGTCGGATCGACGGAGAGATAGCAGCCCCGCATGCCCCGGATATCAATCTGGTTGATCTTCTCCAGATTGCCGTCACTTTCGATCGCGAAAACCGCCACCCCCTCGTCGGCGATGGAATACAGAAATTTTCCGTTTCTGGAAATGCAAAGATGCGATGAATTGTTGACCGGAAACACCTTGCGCTCCTCAAGCCGCCCTTCATTCACATCCACATCGTAAAGATGAATGCCGATACTGCTGCCGAGCGTATAGGTTCCCGCGTACGCGACGTAATGATCTGCCATCGGATTTTTCCTCTCAGAATATGTGACATACCAACCCTTAAATTATGGGGTAAGTATAGCACACACAAGCCTCCCGCTCAACCGATCATACTCCGCTCATCCGTTGTTCTTCCACGTGCGGGGGTAGAACAGGATCAGAATCGGGATGATCTCAAGGCGTCCGATCAGCATATTAAAAATCAGTACAATTTTCGAGAATGTGCTGAAGAATGAAAAATTACACGTCGCACCGACACCGCCGAATCCCGGTCCGATATTATTCAGCGTCGCCGCAACAGCGGATATATTCGTCTCAAAATCGTGGCCGTCGATTGAAATCAAAAAGATCGACAAGCCGAAAATTGCAAAATATGACACAAGAAAAAAGCAGCAGGAACGGATCGTTTTCGGATTTACGATCTGTCCGCTCATAGTCACCTGCCGGACGCCGCGCGGATGCACGATCTGGTACAGCTGAGAACGGATCGTCTTAAACGCGAGAATCAGCCGGCTGATCTTGATGCCGCCTCCGGTACTTCCCGCGCATGCCCCGAAGATCATCAGAAAGAACAGGATCGTTTTCGAGAAAGCCGGCCACAGGTCAAAATTGGTCGTGCTGTATCCGGTCGTCGTGATGATCGTTCCCACCTGAAAGAACGCGTCGCGGAAGGTTTTTCCCCAGCTTTCATAGAACCCCGGAAATTCACAGTGAATATTGACCGCGATCAGAACGGCGGACGCGACGATGATCGCGATGTAAGCCCTCACCTCTTCCATCTTCACTGCTTCTCTCCCGTGTTTTGTCACAAGAAGGAAATAAAAAGTGAAATTTACACCGAAGGCGATCATCCCCACTGTGATGATCCACTGCTGCAGCGCGGTGTAGGAGGCGCAGCTGGAGTTCAGAACGCCGAAACCTCCGGTGCCGGCCGCTCCGAAGGTGATGCAGAGACTGTCAAACCAGTTCATGCCCGAAATCAGGAGCACGACGATCATCGCCGCGGTCATGCCAAGATAAATCTTATACAGTGCCCCTGCATTATTTTTAACCTTCGGGACGAACTTGGACACCTCGACGCCCGGACTCTCCGCTTTCATCAGATTCATGTGCGAACCGCCCCTTGCAGGAAGCAGCATCAGGATAAAGACCAGCACGCCCATCCCGCCAATCCAGTGCGAAAAGCTGCGCCAGAAAAGGGATGTGTGGCTAAGGGCCTCGACATCCTTCAGGATCGAAGATCCGGTCGTCGTAAATCCGGAAACAATCTCAAAAACCGCATCGACGTACTTCGGGATTTCTCCGGTCATCACGAATGGGAGGGCGCCGTAAAGGCTGATGCAGATCCAGCCGAGGCCGACGGCGACATTTCCCTCGCGCTGATAAATCTCCATATTTCTCGGGGCGCGAAACGAGAGGAGATAACCGCCCGTGATCGCGATGATCGCGAACGCGAGATACACCCATCCCTCTCTGTCCCGGTAAATGCAGGCGATCAGGCACGGAAACAGGAGCAGATAGCCCTCGAGTTTCAAAACCCACGCGATAATCCAACCAATTACCCGCTTGTTCATCTTCTGTCACCCCGCGATGTTTCCGCAAGAATGTCCGTGATATCTCCGAATCCGCTGTGCGTCGTGACGATAATCACCGCATCCCCCTCGAGCAGACAGTCCGATCCCCCGGGAACGATCAGGCTTCCGTTCCGGACGATACCGGCGACGAGCACCTCGCTCTTCAGATTCAGCTCCGCGAACGGCACGCCGACCGCCGCGCTCTTCCCTTTGATCAGGAACTCAAGGACCTCGACGCGGCCGCCTCTGAGACGGTACAGGCTTTCCACGTTGCTTTCAAGGCTGTTGCGGGTTGCCCGGACATACTGCAGTATTTTCTGCGTGATGATGGATTTCGGATTGACGACGGTGCTCAGATTCAGATCGTCGATCACGTCGTTGAAATCCACATGGTTCATCTTTGTGATCACTTTCCGCACCTTGCCCTGTGCATAGAGCGAAAGAATCGCGTTGATCTCATCGATGCCGGTGCACGCGACGAATGAATCCATGCTCTCGACGCACTCCTCATCCAGAACCGTCCGGTCCGTACCGTCTCCGCAGCAGACGGTGGCCTCCGGGAACTCTCTGCTGAGTTCTCCGCAGCGGGAAAGACTCTGCTCGATGATCTTGACCTTGATCCCGTGCATCGTGAGAAGCCGCGTGAGATAGTAGGAAATGCCTCCCCCTCCGACGATCATGCAGTTTTTCACCGGTCGGAACGGCATCCCGATCGCCTTGAAGAATTTTTCAATATCCCTCACCTTGGCAATGATGCCGACAATATCATTTTCCTGAAGCACAAAGTCGCCGTTCGGTATGATAACATCGTCCCCGCGCTCGACGATGCACACAAGAATCGTGCCTCGGAATTTCTGCGACACAACGCCGAGAGGCTCTCCGCTCAGCATGGAATTCTTCGGATTACGGAAACGAAACATACGGATGTCCGATTTTCCGAGGGTATCCACCTCCATCGCATTCGGGAAATTCAGGATACTCACCATCTCACGGGCTGCTTCGAGCTCCGGATTGATCGTCATGGAAAGCTGCAGCTCCGATCGGAGAAAATGACGCTCCTCGGAATAAATCGGATTGCGCACGCGGGCGATGGTATGGCATTTGCTCTTCTGCCGGGCCATAACACAGGTCAGAAGATTGACCTCATCACTCTGCGTGACCGCGATCAGAATATCCGTATCCTCAAGACCCGCTTCCTTAAGTGTACTGTAACTTGTACCGTTTCCGACAACTCCCATCACATCGTACAAAATTGACATATTCTGCACAACCTGTTCATTTTTGTCAACGATTGTGACATTGTTGTTCTCTATTGAAAGGGTCTCGGCGAGATCTCTTCCGATCTTTCCGCATCCCACAATCATTATCTGCATGTCTTCTCCTACCCTCAAAAAATCAAGCTGTCTTACAATAACGCGCGGAATCATTTCTCAAGCGGAACGATCCGGCGCCGGTTAATCATGAACGCTTAATTTCTTATACTAACATATCGGATATTCCTTCTCAATCGAAAAAGAAAATTCTGTCAAATCTCCCCCGCTTCTGTTATGATGATCCGGAAAGGAGTCTGCAACATGGAAAAAATCGCAAGCTTTACTATCAATCATCTGAAACTCCAGCCGGGTGTTTACGTATCAAGGCAGGATCTGGTCGGCAATTCCGCCGTCACAACATTCGATCTGCGCATCACGAGTCCGAACGACGAGCCGGTCATGAATACCGCTGAGGTTCACGCCATCGAGCATCTCGGCGCGACGTTTCTTCGTAATGATCCGGTGTGGAAAGACCGCGTCATCTACTTCGGGCCGATGGGATGCCGCACCGGCTTCTACCTTCTCCTCGCGGGCAGTCTTTCAAGCGCCGATATCGTGCCGCTTGTCACAAAAATGTTTAAATTCATCCGTGATTTCGAGGGCGAAATTCCGGGGGCTTCCGCGAAGGACTGCGGAAACTATCTTGATATGAACCTCAATATGGCGCATTACTACGCACGCCGTTACCTCACGGTTCTGGATCACATCGGGCCGGACCGCCTCGTGTACCCGGAATAAAAGAACCGGAAGATTTTTTGCAGTAGCCGGAGGAAACTGGGATGATACAGGATATTTCACCGAAGATTTTTCACAACGAATTTCACGACGAGCAGCCGAACACGGTGCCGCACGCCGAGGAGCGGGTACTCGTGTACGACGGTTCTCTCACCCTCGTGCGGTACGACGGGGACGGGCATCTCACCTATCCGACCGTCGCAGATTTCAGGGACGCCGATATTGGTTACACGTACTTGTTTTCAATCGACGACAAAGCTTATTTTCTGGGCGAAGTCCGGGACGGATTCATTCCGGAGGGCTTTTCTTTTCAGCCGATGAAAATCTTCCGCACCGCGGAGCCGATGGTGCGTTCCTTCGCAGGCGTGACCGGTCATTCTCTGTATGAATGGTACGGAGCTCATGTGTACTGCGGAAGATGCGGCGGGAAAATGGAGAAGGATCATAAGGAACGGATGGTCCGCTGCCCGAAATGCGGTCTGACCGTCTATCCGCGGATCAGCCCCGGCGTCATCGTCGGCGTGATCAACAACGGCAGGATCTTGATGAGCAAATACGCGGGCGGTTCGTACCGGCGCTACGCACTGATCGCCGGCTTCACCGAAATCGGGGAGTCCGTCGAGGAGACGGTTCACCGGGAAGTCATGGAAGAAGTAGGAATCCGCGTCAAAAACCTCCGCTTCTACAAGAGCCAGCCCTGGCCGTTCTCGAACTCGCTTCTGATGGGATTTTTCTGCGATCTGGACGGAGACAGCCGCCTGACTCTGCAGGAGGATGAGCTCTCCGAAGCGGGCTGGTTCGGCCCCGAAGACGTTCCGGACGATATCGAACACATCGCCCTGACAAGTGAGATGATGACGGTTTTCAAAAACGGAACCTATCCCCGCTGACGCCGGCCGGAGACGTGCGCCGCCGGGTAAACAAACAGACGGGACTTCCACATCGCGGCAGTCCCGTCTGTTTTTTACTCCTGACCCTTAAAGCGGTCGAGATCCAGTTCCGGCATCAGTTCGGTGTTGATGATGTGCATCATCGACTCGAGTTTTTCGTAATCCTCTTCGGAAAACCTCTCGCGTATCCGTTTCGTGATCTTATCGAGATATTCGAAATTCAGATTGTAATAATTCATAAATTTCTGTGTCGGTTTCAGATGATACTCACGGTGATCATTTTCCGACTGGATTTTTTCCACATACCCCTTCTGGATCAGGCTGTTGATTTTGTACGCCGCGTTCGGCGCCGAGATCCCCATCATTCTCGCAAATTCAGATACCGTCGGCTCTCCGAGCGCCATAATCCCCTCCATACTGAAGGATTCCACGGTGGTCAGCGTCGCCTCACGATTCTCGAATTTCGAAAACACCTTCATAAAGAAATGCAGTCTGAATTTATTATAAAAATCATTGATCTCGCTTCCGAGCATATCCGCACCCCCATTTCACGCTCTGTCAATTCTCGTACTTTTTGAAGACGACACACGCGTTGTGGCCGCCAAAGCCAAGATTATCGCTCATCGCGCAGCGGATTTCCCGTTCTCTCCCTGTATTGGGCACATAATCAAGATCACATTCCGGATCCGGATTCTTCAGCCCGACCGTCGGCGGGATAAATCCTTCGCTGACCGCTTTTACCGTGAAAACGCCCTCGATCGCTCCGGCGCCTCCCAGAAGATGCCCGGTCATGGACTTCGTACTGGACACGGGAATTTCGTATGCTCTCCCGCCGAAAACACGTTTCACCGCCTGCGTCTCGCCGAGATCATTCAGGTGTGTGGAGGTTCCGTGCGCATTGATGTAATCAACTTCTTCCTTTCCCACACCGCCGTCCGCAAGAGCCAGCTCCATGCAGGCCGCCGCGCCTTCTCCATCCGGAGACGGTGCTGTCATATGGTACGCGTCGCAGTTTGCGCCGTATCCGACGATTTCCGCGTAAATATGGGCTCCTCTGCGTTTCGCGTGCTCCAGCTCCTCGAGAATCAGGATGCCGCTGCCCTCGCCGATGACGAAACCGCTCCGATCCGCGTCAAACGGGATACTGGCGCGCGCAGGATCCGTGCTCTGGGTGAGTGCTTTCAGACTCGAAAATCCCCCGACGACGAGATCGGTGATGCACGCCTCCGCGCCGCCGCAGACAAATGCGTCCTCATATCCGTCGCGGATCCGGTGGAAGGCGTCGCCGATCGCATTGCTGCCTCCCGCACAGGCGGTGACGACGCAGGAACACATTCCTCTCAGGCCGTTTTCGATCGCCACGTGGGCGCTTGCCATATTTGCGATCGCCATCGGGACAAAGAACGGGCTGACCCGTTCGAATCCCTTCGCCTCTCCGCGGTCATGCTCGTTCTCGATCACGTCGATGCCTCCGATACCGCTGGAGATCAATACGCCGATTCTGTTCCTGTCGACATCCGCCGATTCAAGAATACCGCTGTCCTCAAGCGCTTCGTCAGCCGCCCAGACCGCAAACTGAGCGAATCGCGCCATTCTTTTCGCGGATTTTTTTTCGATCCGTTCAAACGGATCAAAATCTTTGACCTCGCCGGCCACCTTCGTCTTGAAATCGGTTGTATCGAAGAGTGTGATCTCGCCGATTCCGCTCATTCCGTTTCGAATATGATCCCAGCTCTCCGCAACCGATTTTCCGGTCGGGTTGACGGTTCCAAGTCCGGTCACCGCTACTCTTCTTCTGTTCATCGCTTTCGTTACCTCCGTAAAATCGCCGCTTACATCCCCATGCCGCCGTCCGGGCAGAGAATCTGCCCCGTGAAATAACCGGAATCATCCGACGCGAAAAATTTCACCGCCTGCGCCACATCCTTCGGACTCCCGGCTCTGCGCATGGGAATCTGCGAGAGAATCGTTTCTTTCACCTGATCGGAAAGCACCGCCGTCATATCGGTCTCGATCATCCCGGGCGCGATCGCGTTGACTGTGATATTTCTTCCGGCGAGTTCTTTCGCCATGCTTTTCGTCATCCCGATGATGCCCGCCTTGCTCGCCGCATAATTGACCTGCCCGGCATTTCCGTGGATTCCGGTCACACTCGAAAGATTGATAATCCTTCCGTATCTCTGGCGGACCATCTTTTTTGCCGCCGCGCGGCAGCAGTTAAACGTTCCCTTCAGATTGACCGCGATCACCCGGTCGAACTCCTCCTCCTTCATCGTCAGGAGCAGTCCGTCCCTCGTGATTCCCGCGTTGTTCACCAGGATGTCGATACGTCCGAATTCGTCGATGACCCGTTTCACAAGCGCATCCGCCTCATCGGCGGATGAGACATCCGCCGCCGCCGTGATGACATGAAGATCCGGGTTGACCGCACGGCAGCGCTGCGCTGTTTCCTCTGCTGCTTCCGCATTTCCGGTGTAATTGATGCAGAGATTTCCGCACACCTCCGAAAGTGCCTCCGAGATTGCCCGGCCGATTCCCCGTCCACCTCCGGTCACAAGCGCTGTCCGCGGCACATTTTCCTGTATTCTGCTCATTGTCACAGCCTCCTGAATCTGACTCTTCCGCGGCATCATTTTTTCAGCGCGCTAAGCACGTTCTCAAGATCCTCCGCGCTCTGGATGTTGTATATTGTAATATCCTTCTTTCCTTCCGCCCGGGCGGTTTTTTTGACAAACCCCGACAGTGCGCTTCCCGGACCGATTTCGACGAAGGTATCGACTTGAAATTCCAGCATTCTGCGGATCGCCGCATCCATATGAACACTCGTCTGAACCTGTTTTACCAGCAGATCCGGAATCGTATCCTCACTGCCCATCTCGTGCCCGAGCGTGTTGAACAGAACCGGAAACTGCATCGTTCCGAACGGAATCGTCCTGAAATATTCCCGAAGTTTTTCTCCGGCAGGCGCCATCAGCTTCGTATGAAACGGCCCGCTGACTTTAAGCGGGATACACCGCTTCGCGCCTTTTTCCCCCGCAAGGGCGGCGCAGCGCTCCACGGCCTGCTTTTCTCCCGCGATCACCAGCTGCCCCGGGCAGTTATAATTGCTGATCGTGACGACGCCCTCCGAAGAAGCCTCGTCGCAGCACGCCTGAAGCGTCTTCTCATCCATGCCGAGAATCGCCTGCATCCCGGTCTGTATCCCGCGGCCCGCCTCTGCCATCGCCCGGCCGCGGAAAGCAGTAAGCGTGATCGCCGTCTTCGCATCGAAGACTCCTGCAGCCTCGAGCGCCGAATATTCACCGAGTGAAAGTCCCGCGGCCACATCCGGGAGCACCTTGTTTTCCCGCAGAACCGCCGTCACGCCGCAGGCGAATGCCACCATGCACGGCTGCGTATACTCTGTCTGCCCCAGAAGATCATCCGGATCATCAAAGCAGACACTGTGAAGGTCGAAGGGCAGTTCCGCCGCGTCAAACGCTTCCCGGAATGCCGGATATTTTTCATAGAGATCGCGGCCCATGCCTTTGTACTGGCTTCCCTGGCCCGCATACAGAAATCCTGTTTTCATATTGCCGCTCCTTTACTGAATCGGAAGATCCTGACACAGATCCGCGATGATATCCGCGACCGGGCGGATTTCTGTCACCTGTCCGCAGACCTGTCCCGACATCAGGCTTCCGTTCTGCGTATCTCCGTCAAAGACCGCTTTTCTGAGACTTCCAAGCGTGTATTTTTCAAGCTCCTCAAGCGTCGCGCCTTCCTTCTCCTGTTTCAGATAAGCGCGGCTCATCCGGTTTTTCAGGATCCGGACGGGCGTGCCGGCGATTCTTCCGGTCACGACCGTATCGCTTCCCTTTGCCTTGATGATTGCCTGCTTATAGTTATCATGGATCGGGCACTCCTCGCTCGCCAGCAGACAGGTGCCGACCTGAACGCCGCATGCCCCCAGATCGAACGCCGCCTTCATCTGCCGCCTGTCCGCGATGCCGCCCGCTGCCACGACCGGAATAGAAACCGTGTCGCATACCTGGGGTACAAGCGTCATCGTCGTCATCTCACCCACATGGCCTCCGGACTCACACCCCTCCGCGATGACCGCATCCGCGCCAATTTTTTCGAGACGGGCCGCCAGAATCGGCGCCGCCACGACCGGAAGCACGAGAATGCCGGCATCTTTCCATGAATCCATGTACTTTGCCGGGTTTCCCGCCCCCGTCGTCACGATCGGAACACGCTCCTCGACGACAATTTTCGCAAGCTCATCCGCATCCGGATGCATCAGCATAATATTTACCCCAAAGGGCTGATCCGTCGCCGCTCTGCACTCTGCGATCTGCTTTCTCAATCCCTCCGGGCTGACGCCGCCGGTCGCGATCAGACCGAGCGCGCCCGCGTTCGAACACGCGGCCGCGAACGCGCCGGTCGCAATATTGGCCATGCCGCCCTGTATCACCGGATATTTGATTCCAAGTATCTCATTTAACATTTTCATGATGGATCCTCCCGCATCATTCCGCCCGGAAATCCGGCGCGCATTTCAGCATCAGGCCTCCCCATGTGAGGCCGCTCCCGAATCCGACGAGCACAAGTGTCTGCCCCGCCGAAAGAAGATGCTGCTCATTCATATCATTCAGTGCGATCGGCACCGACGCGCCGCTCGTATTTCCGAACCGTTCCATGTCCTCGAAAAATTTTTCCTCCGGCGCCTTCATTTTATGAACGACATAATCAATGATCCTGGAATTCGCCTGATGACAGACAAACCAGTCGATCTCGTCAAACGCCTTCTCCGACTTTTCCATCAGAACCCCGATGCCGCGGCGCATCGCCTTTGTGGCAAACCGGAATACCGCTTTGCCGTCCATCGAAACCTTCTCCGGCATACCGGATGCGGCTCCCGGAACATTGATCTCAAGTCCACCCATCGCGCCGAGTACATGGTGATATAAGGATCCGGGAGTCCTCCTGAAAATCGCCGCACCCGCGCCGTCTCCGAAGAGCACCGCCGTCGAACGGTCGGTCATGTCAAGATAACGCGAGATCTGCTCGGCGCCGATGACAAGGGCGTACTGTTTTTCCGATTCCTGCAGAAACCCCCTGGCCACCTCCGCCGCATAGATAAACCCGGTGCAGGCCGCATTGACATCCGTCACCGGGATATCATCCGCAAGACCCAGCGCACTCTGTACGAGGCAGGATACCGCCGGCGTGGCATAATCGCCGGAGCAGGTCGCCGTCACGAGGCATCCGATCTCATCCGCCGTGACTCCCGCGCGCTCCATCGCCTGCCGCGCAGCCTCCGTCGCGAGGGAAGTGACCGTTTCCTCTCCCCCGCAAAAATATCTGGAGTGGATCCCGGTACGGGTAAAAATCCATTCGTCACTCGTATCCATGATCTTCGCCAGATCATCGTTGTGAACCGAACGCTTCGGAAGCGCTCCACCGGTTGATACTAATTCAAGACTTTCCATGTCCGTCCCCATTTCTATTCTGATCGTTATTATCGTCACCCGCAGGTCAGACGGACATCTGACCGATCCTGCGGAATTTTCTGTAACGATCCTCCCGAAGTTCTTCCGGGCTCATCTTCATCAGTTCCCGCAGCACTGGAAATAGTTTTTCATCCAGCGCTCTGTAAACCGCCTGCGGATCCATCTGTGCTCCGAGCGGCGGCTCATCGACGATCCCATCCGCAACGCCCGCCTCCACGAGATCGGGAGCCGTCATTTTCATCAGCTCACACGCTTCCGCCTTCCGATCCGCATCCTTCCAGAGAATACTCGCAAATCCCTCCGGGCTTAAAATCGAGTAAACCGCATTTTCCAGCATCAGAATCCGGTTCGCCACACTGATCCCGAGCGCGCCGCCCGAGTTTCCTTCTCCTGTCACAACCGTGATGATCGGAACATGAAACCGGCTCATCGCCGCAAGGTTTCTGGCGATCGCCTCTCCCTGACCGTGTTCCTCGGCCTCAAGGCCCGGAAACGCTCCCGGAGTATCGACAAATGTAAGAATCGGACGGCCGAATTTTTCCGCCTGCTCCATCATGCGCAGTGCCTTGCGGTATCCCTCCGGCCGCGCCATTCCGAAATTGTAGCGGAGATTTTCATCAATCGTGGAACCCTTGCGGTGACCCAGCACCGTGACCGGTATTCCGTGGTAGCGGGCAATTCCTCCGAGAATGCTGCGATCTTCATCGTAGAGATGATCTCCTCTCTGCCGGAAAAAATCCGTGCAGAGCGCGCCGATAAAATCGTCGACATGCGGACGATCCGGCATTCTTGCGATCGTAACTTTGTCCTCCGCAGTCAGCGGAAGGACCCCGCTGAGAATTGTTCTCTTTTTGTTCTCAAGATTTTCCAGCTTTTTCGCGGCTTTTCCGGATTTACCGTACCTGGACCGGATATCCGCCTCAATCCGGCTGATCCGTCCCACCCGCCTCATTGCGTCCTGAATCATCCCTCGAGTCCCTCCTTATCCTTTTCAAGGTGAAGCGAAAGGAGCTGATGCAGTACTCTGCGCATATCTTTCCGCTCGACGATTTTGTCGACGAACCCATGGTGCTGCAGATATTCCGCTCTTTGAAATCCCTTCGGAAGCTTCTGTCCGATCGTCTGCTCGATGACTCTGGGTCCGGCAAATCCGATCAGCGCGCCCGGCTCCGCGAGTGTGATGTCCCCGAGCGTCGCGAAGCTCGCCGTCACGCCTCCGGTCGTCGGGTGCGTCAGAAAACTGATGTAAAGACCGCCCGCTTCGGAAAATCTCTGGACCGCCGCGGCTGTCTTCGCCATCTGCATCAGACTGTAAATCCCCTCCTGCATCCTCGCTCCGCCGCTCGCCGAAAAAATAATCAGCGGAAGATGATGATCGGTCGCATATTCGACGGCGCGCGTCACTTTTTCGCCAACGGCAACGCCCATGCTGCCCATGAAAAAACGGCTGTCCAACACGGCCGTCATCACTTCAAAACCACCTATTTTTCCCGTCCCGATCACTGCCGATTCATTCAGATTCGTCTTCTCGCGCTGCTTCTGCGCCTTCTCCGCGTACCCTTCAAAATGAAGCGGATCCGCGGAAACCATGTCCCGGTCCATCTCATGAAACGATCCTTCGTCGAGGATGAGCGAAAGACGAAACGGAGCGCTGATCGGGCGGTATTTTCCGCAGTTCGGACAGATGTAGAGATTCTCTTTCCACCTGCTCTTCAGACTTCTGCGCCTGCAGGAAGGGCACGTGACAAAATTTTGGGAAACATCAAAAAAAGATTTCATAAAACATCACTCCCTAAACAGACGGGGCTGCCGCTTCCGCCGCTTCCCTGACGCGGTCCGGAAGTGATAGCCCCGGGGTTTTCTGTCATTTACGCGTTTTCTTTGATGTAATTCATTACATCTTGAACCGTCTTGAAGTCGACCAGCTTCTCATCCGGAATGGTGAGGCCCGTCTCATCCTCAAGAGCCATATGGAGCTCGACAAAATCGATCGAATCGGCACCGAGATCATCCTTGAACGAAGCTTCCGGCGTTACCTGATCCGGATCGCAATCAAGTGTATCGACGATAACCTCTTTGAGTTTCTCAAAATCCATTTTTGAATCCTCCGTCAAATTATTCCTGTTTTTTAATTAAATTTTTTTAATTATCAACCTTGTTCCTATCATATCAGAGAAATTTGATTTGTCAACAAACAAATTAAATATTTTTAATGATTTAATCTTCTTCCTTTTCTTTCCGCCTTCCCCGGCGCGTCACTCTGGCCATCAGCACCACCGCAAACGCCGCTGCGATCACAATCCCCGGAACCTCCGTTTTCTTTCCTTCCTTTTCTTTCCGATCAATTATTTCTCCGCCGGAGGCAGCTGCCGCGTTTCTATCCCTCCGCGAAAGCGTTCCGTCTGAGCCTGCCTGATATTCCTCTGATTTCATATTTCCCGCCGTATCCTCAAGAACGATCCGGATCACCGAACCGGAAGGAGGAACCTCAAGACGGGCGCTGACGGCGGCGCGCGGATCCGGATTCCGGAACCTCTTTTCCAGTACGGATCGTCCATCCTGCAAAATCCGGACCGATCGGACTCCTCCTGTATCAAAAGCCTCAAGCACCAGCTGCGATCCGCTTCTTCTGTTCTGAAGCCGGACCTCCGAAAGCGCAGGTGCTGTTCGATCGACGCAGAATACAAGCGGGAGGTCTCCGTCCGAATCTTTCGCAGCTCCGGTTTCATCCCGGTTCACAAATGAAATGCGGTAAACTCCCTCCCGGGAAAACAGACTTTCCGGAAGAATAAATTGTCCCGGACTCCCGTCATTTTTTTCGGGAGCCGCATCCCGAGCCGCTTTCCGGAGAAGAACAGGATCGCCGATCATTACCCCGTCCCGCGTGACGCGAAGCCCGGACTTTTTCTCCGAGACGCCTTCTGTATGATAACCGGTGAATCGGATCCCGTCCCGGACGGTTTGTACGTACGAACCCCTGATCCGATCCGTTTCACGGCCGCTGATATAAAGCGGCCGCAGTTCTCCCATTACGGAGTTCTCCTTCTTCCCCGGCGCTTCTGCAGTTTCATGAACCTGCGGTTTCGCCGCTTCACGGATCCCCGGCTGTTCACTATCCCGCACCCCCGGTTCTTTACTTTCCCGCACCCCCGGTTCTTCACTTTCCTGCACCCCCGGTTCTTCACTATCCCGGATCGCCGCTTCTGGTATTTCCCGTACGTCCTGCCTTTCTGTTTCCCACTCCTCTGCGTCTTCTCTTTCCCGTTCCTCCGCTTCATCTCCATCCTGCACCGCTGTCTCTTTTCTTTCCCGCAACTCCGGCTCTTCTCTTCCCCGATTCTTCACTCCCTCTTCCGTTTTCCTCTCACCGATCTGCTCCGCTTCGCTGTCCTCCGCCGGATCAGGTTTCCGGACGGCAGTCCTGTCTTTTGGCCGGATTTTAACCGTCAGCCTGCACATCTCTGAGATCCTTCCTCCGCCGGAACCGGTCCGGTCACGGATATAAAACGTGTGGGTGTTCTCACCCGGCAGTCCGCAGTAAACAAGTTCCTTCTTCCAAACCGCGCCCGGTCCGTCGCCGCTGCTCACTTCATAACAGTCCGCCGCGGTCACGCGGTACGTTTCTCCCTCCATCCCGGTCCGGTGTTCTGAAAATCCATTCAGACCGGTGACCCAGTAGGACACCCCTTCCACCGGGCGGAAGGTCCGTACGACCCGCAGAATCGATTCACCCTCCGCCTCAAAATGGTAACAGACCGATCCGCCTCTTCCACCTGCGTCCTCCTTTTCCGGCACAATCACATCCTGAAAACGATAAGAAACCGGTGTCGTTCCGGTCCGGAACTCCCCGCAATCTCCAATCTCTCCCGGATCTTCGTCCGCAGAACAAAGCGGAGTGTAAGATGGGTGGACTGCATCGAGAAGCTTTTCGATCAGCGAGTGATTCTCTGCTTCCTCCGATGTCAGCTCTCCGATCATACATTCCCGGAGCGCTTCCCGGAAACCCGTCTCCGGTTCAGGGTCTTTCTGACCGTATTCCTTCTTAAGCTCCACATGGATCCGGATTGTCCGAACCGATTTTTCCCCATCCTCATCACTGATCCCTTCCTCAACCTCCTCCCGATTGCTCTCCTGTGTTTCTTCCCGCTTTCTGTCCGAAGAATCCTCCTGTCTTCCGCTCTCCACTCTTTGCGGATATATCCCGCTGCGCGTAAGTCCCCACGTGGTTTCCGGGATATTTCCGCATACGAGAATGCCTATGACGGCTGCCGCCGCCCGTATTCCGTATTTTCCTGCTTTCATTCGCGCTACCCTCCTCATTAACATTCCTGTCCCGACCGGAGGCGCCGCGCTTCTTCCCGCAGCACTTGAGATACAGCACGAGGGACACCGCAAGCAGCGCGACTCCGATCTCCGTAAATACCTCCGACAGACTCTGAAACGTATCTGCCATCTTACTTTTCCCCCATTTCAGACACAATATCCCGGACTGTTTCTTCCACATTCTCAAGAAGCGCCCGGTTTCTCCCGGTATCCGGCTGTACACAGGAGAGATCATTCTCCATCTTGTCCATAAGCGCCTGCAGTTTTACCGCATTTTCATTATCTGCCGCGATACCTTCCCGGTATTCGCACAGTACTCCGGAAATTTCCGAAAGAAGCGACAGCGCGGCATACTGAGTCGGCGCAATTTCCCCGGATACGACTGAGTCAACGCACCCTTCCGCGGCGGAAAGAAGTTCTGCAAACGCGGAAGCATCCGGGGCGGACAGATAGGACAGGTTGGAGACATATTCCGAAAGGAAGGAACAGATTTGGTGAAAACAGACGGACTGCCGGATGATCCTGCCGGCCTTCTGATCCGCGGGGGATGATTCGGCCAGCGGTGAAAAGAAAAAATCTGCGGATAGCGCACGTCCGGCCGCATCCGATAAGGATCCTCCGCTTCCACGATATGCAAAAAAATGGAGCAGTGCCGCGCGGTAAAGTATTTCACCGGAGCGCGCCGGGATCTTCTTCTCTGCGGATTTTTCACGGATTCCCGATCCATCGTCACGGAACTGTGTTTCTGAACCAGCGTCACGGACCTGCATTCCCGACAAACCGCGATTGACCTGCAATTCGGAATGGCCGGCGATGTCCGGAATTTTCAGCGCCGATGCATGTTCCAGAAGACACGACCTCAAACGGCGGCTCTGCTTCTCGCTGATGGATCTCCGGTTTTCATAAAATGTGATCAGTGCGAGATATGCGTCCGGATTTTCCGGTTTCATGCGGATCGCTTCATAGAGACGCTCCTCCCTCTCCTCCGGAGTTGCGGTCCTGTCCATGATCAGAGCGTGCCTGTAAGCGGATTCGATTGTAAATGCGGATAATGCGCGGAAGAATATTCCGCCGATCAGAAATACCGCCGACGCCGCCAGCGTCAGCAAAACAAGACGGATTGAAACCGGCCGTCTTTTCAAAACAGTCCGGCCGTCTTTCCCTTTTAGAAATGAAATCAGCTCCGCGGCGCTCTGGAAACGATCATCCGGATCGTTCTCACTGCACCTTCTGGAGGCTTCAAAAAGAATCCCGGTTCTATCTGAACCGCAGAATTGTCCGATCATCACGCCGAGCGCGAAAAGATCCGACCGCGCATCGGTCTGGGCTGTCCCGTACTGCTCGGGAGGCGCATATCCCCGTGTTCCCAAAGGCTCGGTATCTCTCGTCTTTCCCGGCCGGTAGCGGCGCGCGGCATTAAAATCGATCATCCGGATCCTTCCGCTTCCGTCAAGGATCAGATTTGCCGGCTTCAGGTCCCGATAAATCACCGGCGGATCCTGATTATGCAGATAATCCAGTATCTCCGCGATCTGGACCGTCCAATCCATCGCTGTGACGGCATCCGGCGGCCCTTCCGACGCAAGTACACGATCAAGCGGCCGTCCGTCAATAAAATCCATTATGATCAGGATTGACTGCTCCCCATAGATCAGATCCACAATACGCGGAAGCGCAGGATGATTCAGACTTTTCAGAAGACAGGCCTCGGCGATCACTCCCGCGAGACGTTTCTCATCTGCCATTTTCCCGGGAAAAACCTCCTTGACCGCCCATTTCGCGCCAAGCCGGATGTCTTCCGCGAGATAGACACACGATGCGGCGCCTCTTCCGATCACCCTGCAGATTCTATACTTTCCGCCGATGATCATTCCCAGCTCACGAGGCATAGCGGAACGCCCCCTTTCATTATGTCTACCTCTAATTTATCACGATCACTACATTATGTCAATCATATTCCGGGATTCTTACCCGCCCCGGACAAAATTTAATAACACCCCATTCATGATTTGTTTACAATTTCATCATTCACGTAACACAATTCGCCCCTATACTAAAACCATCAAATGAAGCAAGTACCAAAGATTTGTTCTTTCTTTTTCATATACCGATGAAAATCGGGTTCTCCTTCCTAGAAAAAGAGGTTTCCGAAAGGAAACCTCTTTTTCTGTTCTAATTGAACGAAAACCCTCTATAAATGCATGGATCTGTTCTTCTTTAACTCATCATCCCCGCTCTATGCAGCTGATTCAGATAAGACAGCTGCAGCTAAGCTGCTGATCAGCAGCAAAGAAATTATCCGAACCGATCATTCTGCCGCATGAAGGATGATCGCTCTGCATTCCGCAAATGAGAATCCCGTCTTCGCGCAGAGCTCACAGACGCTTTCGTATTCCGGATCGATCCGCTCTTTTCCATCGACCCGGGTGATTTTTACGCGCGATGTCCCGTATCCCGTCTCTACTTCGCGCTCCGTGCGCGTCAGCACGGTCCGGTCCATTCTCACCCGCCGGATTCCGATCGTCGTCGTCTCGCGGAAGATGATCTGCTCGAGTTTTTTCCGCAGCTTTTCTGTGCAGAGGACCTGAAGCTGGTAAGCCGGCCGGTTTTTTTTCATATATACAGGAAGAAAATGCGCATCGAGCGCTCCCTCGTCCATGAGCCGCTCCAGAAGATAGCCGAACGCCTCACCCTCCGTATCATCAATATCCGACTCCAGCATCCAGACCGATTCCGGCGTACCGCCGCCTTCTCCTTCCGGGGACAAGCCCTTCTCCTCCTCAATCAGAAGCACTCTTAGAAAGTTCGGCCGGCTGTACAGCCGTTTCCCCGCACCAAGCCCGATTTTCTTCACAGAAAACGAACCCGCTTTCGAAGATTCCGTGACAATTGCCGATGCGATCGCCGCCCCTGTCGGCGTGACGAACTCTCCCTGCGTGTCCGGATCGATGTTCAACTTCAGACTGCCCGCTGCGATGATATTCGCTACGGCAGGAACCGGGACCGGGAGAAATCCGTGGGCACAACGGATCATTCCACTCCCCTCGAACAGCGGCGTACAGTATACCTTTTCGACGGCAAGATCATCAAAACAGACTGCCGCCGCCACGATATCCGCGATGGAATCGATCGCACCGACCTCATGAAAGCGGACGGTCTGCTCCGTCCTGCCGTGAGCCCTCGCTTCCGCATCCGCAAGAATCCGGAAAATCCGCCCCGCAAGGGCACGCGCATTCTCTGTCATCTCACAGCCGTCCAAAATATCCAGAACCTCAGCAAGCGTCCGGTGCGTGTGCTCGTGATCATGATCACCCTCATGATGGTGCTTTTCGCCATGGTGATCACCGATACACTCATTTCCATCTCCGGACTTCCCGTAGAGATACTCCATGTCGTGATCATGCGTTTCGTGCTCCGCATCAAGTACCACGTCAAAATCACAGCAGTCAATCCCGCTTTTTTCGACACGGCTGATCCGGATTTCAAAATGTCCGCCCGGTATCCCCGCGAGCGCCCGCCTCACTTTTTTTTCATCCGCGCCGAGATCCAGAAGCGCGGCGACGAACATATCACCGCTGATTCCGGACGCGCAGTCCAGATATAATGTATTTTTTGCCATGAAGTCATTTTCCCTTTGTATATTCGAAACGGCCTGCCTGTTCTCTGTCCTCTCCTTCAGAATCCGGCCGGCTTATTCTCTGCCCACTCCCGCCGCAAGCCGGTTGATCTGGGTCGCGACGTAACCCGCGCCATACCCGTTGTCGATGTTGACGACCGCGATGCCGTTTGCGCAGGAATTGATCATCGTAAGGAGAGCGGAAAGCCCGTGCATACTCGCGCCGTACCCGACCGATGTCGGAACGGCGATCACCGGATTCCGGACAAGTCCGCCGATCACGCTTGCGAGCGCTCCCTCCATACCCGCGACCGCGACAACCACATTCGCCCTCTGGATTGTATCCGTTTTCGCGAGCAGACGGTGAATGCCGCTGACACCTACATCATAGATGCGGTCGACGTGCGACCCGAAAAACTCCGCCGTCTGCGCCGCTTCCTCCGCAACCGGTATATCCGCCGTCCCCGCCGTGCAGACCGCCACCATGCCGACATGCTTCTTTTCACTCTTCTCAATCTTCAGGATGCGTGACGTCTCATCGTATTCGACCTCCGGCAGCACTTTCCTGACAACCTCATACTGATGCGCGTCCGCTCTCGTCCCGAACACCTCGCCGTTTTGTTCGTACAGTCTCCGGAAAATAGACGCGAGAAACTCATCCTTCTTTCCGCTGCAGAAGACCACCTCCGGAAACCCCGACCGTGTCTCCCGGTTCAGGTCCAGCTTTGCGAATCCGAGATCATCGACCGGCTTTCTTCCGAGATAACGCTCCGCCTCATCGATCGAAACCCGTCCGTTTTTAACCTGTTCCAGCAGCTCCCTCGTATCCATCAGCGGCCCTGTCCTTCCTGCACATCCACCATCTCCGGATTCAGCGCATTATCCTTTTTCGGATTCAGCGCACCGTTCTGTTCCCGATTCAGCGCACCGTTCTTCTCCCGATTCAGCGCACCGTTCTTCTCCCGATTCAGCACCTCGTTCATGCTTCCCATCCGGTATCCCGCAAGATCTGCGGTAACATAGGAGAAACCGATCTCCTTGAACTTCTCGAAGACCTTCTCCCTGAGCGTGCGGTTCATGAGCCGGTCAAGTTCGTCCGGCATCAGCTCGATCCGCGCGATTGTGCCATGCATTCTTACGCGAAGCTGACCAAACCCGAGTCCGTGCAGATATTCCTCTGCCCTCGCCGCCATCCGTATTTTCTCTTCCGTGATCGTTTCCCCGTAGGCAAACCGGGACGCGAGGCAGGCAGCCGACGGCTTGTTCCAGGTCGGAAGACCCAGCTGCCTCGAAAGTTCCCGGATATCTGCCTTCGTCAGTCCCGCCTCTCTGAGCGGACTGCGGACACCGAGTTCCAAAAGTGCACGCATCCCCGGCCGGTAATCCGCCCCGTCGTCCACATTCGTACCCTCCGCCACAAACCGAATGTTTTGTTTCTCCGCAAAATCAATTACCCGGGAGAAGAGGCTCCGTTTACAGATATAACACCGGTCCGGCGGATTTTCCGCAAACCCCGGAATCGACAGTGCATCCTGCCGGATCGTGATCTGCGGAATGTCTTCCTTTTTGCACAATGCCACGGCATCCTGCACCTCACGTTCCGAACCGGGAATCGCCAGAAGCGTCACGGCGATCATCCGGTCTCCGAGCACATCGTGCGCAGCCCGTGCGAGAAAAGTAGAATCCACGCCGCCGGAAAAGGCCACCGCGACGGATCCCATGTCACGCAGAATCGTATTTAATTTTTTATATTTATCAATTAATTCAGTCATGTGCCTATTCTAACAAATTTCAGCAAAGGACACAAACGCAGAATGCAGACGACGGCCGGTTCAATTCGTTGATCCCTTCAGCCCGCTCTCCACCGCCCCGGCCAGCTGTTCCGCCAGGTCCCGTGCGGTTTCCCTATCTGCTGCCTTCGTATAATAATAAAATTTAATTTTCGGCTCCGTTCCGGACGGCCGTACCGCAAACCAGCTTCCGTCTGTCATCCGGAAAATCAGGACATCGGACGGCGGGATATCCTCATGGCCGTGAAGAAAATCGATGACCTCCTTCACCCGGAACGATCCGAACCGCTCCGGTTTTTCTGTCCGGAACCGGCTCATCATCGCACGAATCTCCTCCGCTCCGCTCTTCCCTTTCCGGACGATCGAAATCTGCTTTTCCGCGAAATATCCATATTTCCTGTACAGCTCTTCCAGATACCCTGCGAGTGTATTCCCCTTTGCCGCGCAGAAAGCCGCCATCTCGGCGACCAGCATGCCGGCGCAGACGCCGTCCTTGTCCCGCACGCCGGAGCCGGGCGCACATCCGATACTTTCCTCATAACCGAAGAAATACGTGTAACCCTCCTTCTCCATCTCGGGAATTCTCCCGCAGATATTCTTGAAACCGGTCAGCGCTTCCACGACACGGATCCCGTAATCATCACAGATTGCCCGGCCGAAATCGCCGGTCACGATGGATTTGATCATGACCGGTTTTTCCGGCAGCGTCCCATTTTGTTTCTGACTTTCCGCAAGGTAAGCGATCAGAAGGGCGCCGGTCTGATTTCCGTTTAGCGGAGTCCACCCGCCCATTCCGTCCGGGATTTCGACAGCCATCCGGTCGCTGTCCGGATCTGTCGCGATCAGCACAGCCGCATGTTTCTCATGCCCAAGCTTTTCAGCAAGACGGAACGCACGGGGATCCTCCGGGTTCGGGTAGCCGACCGTCGTAAATTCCGGATCCGGATCTGCCTGCTCCGGCACAAGAGAGAAATTCGTAAATCCGCGCTCCTCCATGACCGTCCGAAGCGGGATGCTTCCCGCGCCGTTCAGGGGCGTATACACAATCGGTACGTCGAGCCAGAGCGAATCTCCTCCGTGCTGCGCCATCGATTCGACGTAATCGAGGTAGTGCCGGTCCATCTCCGCTCCGAGCATGACGACACACCCCGACCGGACCGCTTCATCGAGGGGAACCCCCGGAAAGCGTCCGAACAGATCCAGCTTCATAATCCGGTCCTGAATTCCATCCGAAACCGCGCCCGAGATCTGTGCTCCATCCTCCCAATAAACCTTGTAGCCGTTGTATTCCTTCGGATTGTGGCTCGCTGTCATATTGACACCGGAGACGGCGCCGAGCTGCCGGATCGCAAACGAAAGCTCCGGCGTCGGCCGCATTTCCGGAAACAGATACACGCGGATGCCGTTTCCCGCGAAGATCTCAGCAGCCAGTTCCGAAAATTCTTTCGAGTGGTACCGGCAGTCGTAGGCGATCACCACACCTTTTTCTGCCCTGCCCGGCTCCGTCAGAATGTAATCCGCGATTCCCTGCGTCGCCCTGCCGACTGTGAATTCATTCATCCGGTTGGTTCCGGCTCCGCAGATTCCCCGAAGCCCCGCCGTTCCGAATGCGATCTCCTGATAGAAGCGATCCGTGATCTCCGCCTCATTTCCCGCGATTCCAAGAAGCTCCAGGCGCGCAGGAGAATCCACCGGCAGCTTCTTCAGCCAGTACTCATACCTTTCATCCGCCGTCATCCGCATCACACCTCCTTTGATTGGTGCCTTCATTATATCATCACACACCGCCTTTCAAAAAGACCGCACAGATTTTCGAATAATCTTCTGCCATACGAGGATTGGCGAAACAGACAGCTTGTGATCCGGAAAATCGTCGATGAAAACTTTCCATATCGAAGATCACAGCTGCAGACAAAAAGGAACCGCTTCGATGTCCGTACAGGGAAATGATTTTCCTCCTGCTGAACCCGAAGCAGTTCCTTCTTTTTCTCGTTATTTCTGTCTCTTACGAAAACTGCCCATGCCGGGAAGCGGCACCGGCCCTTCGGATGATCAGTTCCATCCGAAGATCTTCGCCAGCAGTCCGGTGGACTGGAGGGAGAGAATGAACATCATGATCGGGCAGACAAAACGGATCATGACATAGTACATTCTTTTCCGGCGGAACTTCTTTCCGCCATACTCCATCTCGTCCGCGACCCATTTCGGTCCGACGATCCATCCGATCAGAATCGTCGAGAGCAGGGAAATGATCGGCATCAGCAGGTTGTTGCTGACGTAGTCCATGATGTCGAGCAATTGTCCGGTCACTCCGTTCGGAAGTTTGATCTCAAAATAGAAGATGCTGTACCCGAGCGCTACGATCGCCGTCATCACGCAGTAGATCACCGTGAGGACCAGCGTGACTTTTTTACGTGGCTTGTGCGTGATCTCCATACAGTTCGCCGTGATCGCCTCAAGGACGGAGACGCAGGACGTCAGAGCCGCAAATGCCGCCATCACAAAGAAGAGAACCGCGATCACCGGACCGATCTTTCCCATCGCCGTGAAGACCTTCGGCAGCGAGATGAAGATCAGGCTCGGGCCTGCATTCATACCGTCCAGTCCGGAGAATACATAAATCGACGGGATGATCATCATTCCGGCGAGAAATGCGACAAGGGTATCGAAGATCTCGATCTGTGTGACGGACTGGTTCAGATCGACGTCCTTCTTTACGTAAGATCCGTACGTGATCATGATTCCCATCGAGACACTCAGGGAGAAGAAAAGCTGTCCCATCGCGTCAAGCAGAATCGAGAAAAATCTTGAAGGAGTCACACCGGAAAGATCCGGTTTCAGGTAGTACGCAAATCCCTCAAGACCGGTCCGTGTCACGCCGTCCGCGCCCGTATGGGAGAGGGTCAGCGCGTAAATCGCGATGATGATGATCATCACAAACAGAATCGGCATCATGAACCTCGAGCAGCGCTCGATTCCTTTTTCCACGCCGTTGTAGACGATAAACGCCGTCACCAGCATGAAGATGAGGCCGAACACAACCGGAGATACCTTCGACGTGATGAAGGCCGTAAAGTATCCGTCCCCCGCTGCCGCGGCTCCGTCTCCGATCAGATAAACGACAATATACTTCGTGATCCATCCGCCGATCACCGCATAATACGTCATAATCAGAACCGGTACGAGAAATGTGATCACTCCCAGAAATTTCCATTTCGGACGCATCTGGGCATATGCGTAAATTGAACTTTTCTGCGTCTTTCTTCCGATCGCGATATCTGACGTCAGAAGTGTAAATCCGAACGTCACCACCAGAATCAGATAGATAATCAGGAACAGGCCGCCTCCGTCGCGCGCCGCCAGATACGGGAATCTCCAGATATTCCCGACTCCCACCGCACTTCCGGCCGCTGCGATTACAAATCCGAACTGGCCACTGAAGCCGCCTTTTTTCTCTTTTGCCATTTCCTTGCTTTCCCCCTCGGTTTTATTTTTTCCGGACAGATTTCCCTGCCCTCCTTTGTTATGAGGCTCAGCGCCTCCGTGCCGCTCTTCCGGAAATGATCCAGGGCGCCGGCTGCGCCTCGAATGTATTTCTCGAATTCAGCTTCTGGACGGTGATCTGAATCACCTCTTTGTCGATGATGTGATATTTTTCAAAAACGTGATCCATATTCGCGGCGACGCCGAAATCAAGCGTGTAAATCACGACATTGATGTTCGGATTCAGACGCGTCAGGCACGCGAGCTCCTGCTCCATGCTCGCCGAAGCGACCATGAAGACCAGCGACGGCACCGGCAGACCCTTCATCGTCTCATCGTCGACATGATCGATGACCTGAATATTCCGGGTTCCGAAATGATCGATGTTTTCCTCCAGCGTCTTTCGGTCGTCACTGTTGTACTCGACCGCCGTCACACTGCCCTCCTGCGCGATGATCGCCGCCTCGACCGCAATACTCTCGCCGCTTATGACAAGGATGTCGTCCTGCAGACCGACCTGCATCTTGTTGAGAATAACGGAACGGATCTCGCTTCCTACGTAGCGCACGGATCCGCGTCGGAAGTTCTCATTATCCATACCGATTTTATATGTGTTCCGCGCGTTGTCATTGAGAATCAGCATGCCCGCCGACGCGTTGATCCCGCGGTCGATCATGCTCTTCAGTTTGTCGTGACGGATCTCTCCGGACGGCTCGGATCCGTCATTGTACCAGACCTCACATTCTCCGAGTCCCGCGTTCCACATGCGGTAAAATATATCCGGATCACCGGCTTCTGTGAAAACAAGCGTCGCCTTGTGTGACTCGACCGTCGGGATGACGCTCTTGTTTTTCTTCGTGATATCGAGCATCTTTACGCGCTCCAGATCCACATTCGTATTCTGTGCGAAATACTGAAGCCAGGAGATAATCACATCATTCGTAAAAAGATTCTCAGCCATATCTGTCTCCTTTCTAAGTAATATGGCAATAATTATATCATAAAACCGGCGCCGTCACTCGTGTTATTTCGGCATTTTTGCCAATTCTCCGGATTTTTTATGCAGCGGCGCCCGCCGGCGGGGATTGCGCCCTCCGGCGTGATGAATTACAATATCGGAAACGAAGATTGGAAATCCTGATATTTTTGTGAGGTGAATCATAATGACGAAGTACAAATCCATCGCAGCAGCCGGCCTTATGGCAGCAGCACTCGCACTTTCCGCCTGCGGCGGCGCGCCTTCCGGCGCCTCGTCCGTTTCCGGGGGCAGCGCGGCACAGAGCCGTGCGGTTATCTCTGAATCCTCCGGCTCTTCTGCGGTCCGCTCCGTTTCCACGGAGGAGCCGGACGTCTCCTCCGAATCCGTTTCATCCGAATCCGCGGTTTCCGTCTCATCGGAGTCCGCGGTCGGACCGGACGCAAATGTGACCGGGGTCGCGCCGGATCTCTCCGTGATCCTGACGGAGATTCAGACCGACGTCGAGGTCGGAACCGCCGGAAGTTCTCTGAAAGCGGCGATCGTCGCCGCCGATGTTCTCGACTTCACGATGGCGACCGACATCAGCACGGAATATCTCGAGACCCAGACCGCACAGTACATGAACGGACTTTCCGAAGAAGACCGCGCGGAGTTCCCGGATCAGATGGTGATACTCGGCGAGACGATCCACACCCTCAAGGACGGAGACGCACAGTCCCTCCTGGACGACGCCGGCGTGACCGAATCCTCCTATCCGTGGAACGAGGAAGCGTACGCGAAGGCGGATGCCATCCTGCGCGGTGCCGGTATCTGATCTTCAGAGCGGGACTGCCGGAGAACCGTCGCTCCGGCAGTCCCTGTTTTTTATAACCCGAGAATCCTCAGATACCGCTCCCGCTGATCCGCGAACCGCTCCAGATCCTTTTCTAGCGTGTCTCTCGGCTCTTCGCGGAGATCCTCGACGACATCACAGACTGCATTATACAGCGGCGTCAGACCGAGGGTTCTGGCGGTTCCCTTCAGATTGTGGGCGATCCGGAATCCCTCCTTCGGATCCTCTCTCGCGATAATTCCAAGCTCGCAAAGCTCGTCTTCCTCCGCAAATTTCTTCAGCATTTTTCTGTAAAATTTCTCATCATTCATCATGCGTTCGATCGCAGTGTCAGGGTCAGCCCCCCACTCCCTCAATTGTCTCTTAATCTCAGTCAAAGCGATCCCTTCCACTTTCTATTTGAATATGCAAATCCCTGTTTACGTTTCGTCCCGCTTATTGCCGTCCTTCCCGGCCGGGGTTCCTTCCCCGCTATGAATCTGCCGCTGAAACTCCTCTGCGAGCTGTGCAAAAAGCTTCGCCGAATCGATCGGTTTCCCGACCGCGCAGTTGATACCCGCCTCCTGACAGCGCATCTCCAGATCTTCCGTCACATCAGCGGTCAGCGCAACGATCGGAATCGTCTCCGCATCCGGACTGCCCGTCGCCCGGATTCTCTTCGCGGCATCCAGGCCATTCAGAACCGGCATCATCAGATCCATCAGAATCGCCTGATAATGAAACGGCCCCTGCATCCGGAACATATCGACCGCCTCCTGGCCGTCGCTGGCAAGTTCCGCGTGGATCCCCTTCGCGCTGAGAATTTTGATGATCACTTCCGCGTTGATCTGATTATCTTCCGCAAGGAGGACGTTCTTCCCGTAGAGCACCTGATCCTCGAAGGTTCCTGTCCGGTGTGTCTGCAGCTGAATCTGCTCCTCGGTCGCCAGCTCATAAGAAAGATTGACCGTAAACTCCGTTCCGTGTCCGAGTGTACTCTCACAGCGGATCGTTCCTCCCATCAGTTCGATGAGATTCTTGACAATATACAGCCCCAGGCCGGTCCCGTCATGGTATCCGCCGTCCGAATTTTCCTGAACAAACGGCAGGAACATCCGTTTCTGGAAGGCATCACTCATCCCGATTCCATTGTCCTTCACCACGTAAGTGTGGTACGAACGGGTGCCCTCGTACCGGACCGTCGCGCCCAGAAGTATCGTGCCGCCCTCCGGTGTGAACTTCAGGCTGTTTGAGAGAAGATTCATCAAAATACGCTCGACATGATGGCTGTCCATGAGGACGTACCGTCCCTTCGATCCGCTCACCGAAAGCGAGAAGGAAATTCCCTCGCTGCGGGCGCGCTCGCTGATGATCGCCGCAACGGAATCCAGTACTTTTTCTTCACTGACCGCCGAGCTGACCGATACGATCTTGCCGGCGTTGATCCGGCTCATCTCCAGAATCTCCTCGATCAGACCGATCAGATACTGGCTCGACGTCTCGATCTTCTCAAGATTGTCGCGCACGGAATCGGGCAGGCCCGGCTCCTGCAGACTCAGCTGCGTCAGTCCGGAGATCGCTGTCATCGGCGTCCGCATATCATGCGACATATGCGAGAGGAACGTCTCCTTCTCCTGACTGGACTTGGTAGCCTGACGGAGGGCTTTCGCCATCTCTTCGATCTGCTCCTGATCGTCGATCTGCTTCGTCGTATCGACAAATGTGATGACCAGTCCGCGCAGATTCTTCCGCGAGACCGCATCCCCGTCCCCGTCCTTCGCCGCCAGCGTATTTTCATGAACCAGATACGGAGCGATGCGGATCAGGTACGTCTTTCCCGACACCGACGCACAGTGCTGCTCAATCGGCGTCATCGTGTCGAGCACCTTCCTGCACTTTGCGATCAGATCGATGGTCGCGAAATTATAGGTGATGTAACGCAGCGAACGGCCCACATCCTGATCGACCACATTGAACTCCGTCGAGATATACTCGGTAAATTTCCGGATATTGAGATCCCGGTCCACCATCAGTATCCCGACGAGGGTCGTCGAAAGAAAGTTCGCCATATCATCATTCAGCCCGGCAAGTTCGGAAACCTTCGACTGATACTCGGAATTGACCGTATACAGCTCTTCATTAACGGACTGCAACTCTTCGTTTGAGGACTGCAGCTCCTCATTTGCCGTCAGAAGTTCTTCATTCGCCGCCTGCAGCTCCGCGTTCACCGACTCCAGCTCGGTGACCGTCTGCCGCAGATTTTCCTTCGTGACACGCAGCTCATGCTCCAGATTCGAGATGCGCTGCGACGCTGCAATATCGATCTGATACTGTTTCATATCGCCCGGGATCTCGCGTTTTCCGCGCAGGAACGAGATCGCCGTGTAATCCGTCTTCTGGCCGTGCTTGTCGAAAATCGGCTGCGCGATGATCGAGATATATTCCGGTTTTTCCTCCAGCTGAACCGGAACCATATCGTAACTGACCTTCGACGCGCTGTCCCTGGAATCCCGGAGTGCGGTGGAGACCGCAATCTTCAGATCATTCCGGAGAAGATTGAAAATATCCAGCGTCGCGGCTCCGGTCGGGATCGAAAGAAACTTCGTACAGTCCCCGTACGTCCGCGTCATCTCATTTTTGCCGTCCACGAGGACGCTCGAGGGCATCAGTGTCTCGAGAACCGACGTGTCCAGCTCATTGGACTGATATCGGACTTCCGCGTCCTCCTCCAGACGCTGGATCTCGATCGGCTCCATATTGTGTTCCACATTCTGCATCGAATAACTGACGCGCTCGTGCTCCGGCGCCTTGCCGGACTGATTGTGGATAAAAATCTTCTCATTCGCACAATATGCGCGGAATACATCGTCGTAATCGATCACGGATTCGGATCTTCCGAGGAAAAGATACCCGTGATCATTCAGAGCCATATGAAAGATAGAAAACAGGTTGCGCTGCAGCACCGCCTGGAAATAGATCAGCACATTCCTGCAGCTGATCAGGTCCAGCCTTCCAAACGGAGGGTCCTGAAAAACATTATGCTGCGCGAATATGATCATCTTCCGGATGTCGTGGTGAATGACATATTTATTTCCCTTGCGGCTGAAATACTTTGAAAGGCGGGCCACCGACACATCCTCGATGATATTGTCGCCGTAGACGCCGCGCACGGCGGCCGCGATGGAATCCGCATCCAGATCGGTCGCAAAAATCTTGACATCTCTCCGGATGTTCAGCTCCTCCATCGCCTCTTCGATGAGGATTGCGATCGAATACGCCTCCTCTCCGGTCGAACAGCCCGCGACCCAGACGCGGATCTGTTTTTCCCTGGGCGAGTCACGGAGAAGCGTCTTGATCACGCTCTCCTTGAGGACTTCAAAATAATCCGGATCGCGGAAGAAACTCGTCACCCCGATCAGGACCTCCTTCGCGAGGAGTTTCGCCTCCTCCGGGTTATTGTTCAGATAATTTACATACTCTCGGAGGTTCCGGTTATGCGTGACGACAAGACGCCGCTCGATGCGGCGCAGGATCGTCGTCTTTTTATAATAGGTGTAGTTGATATTTGTGACGTTCTTCAGGATCGAGAAGACCTGAGACATCAGATCCTGATCCGAGAGCAGATTTCTTGTGCTCTCATCGGTCATCGACGCCGCGATATGACCAAGCTCCCGGGCGATCGAATCCGGTTTCTGGATCAGATCGACGAATCCGGTCGAAATCGCGTTTCTCGGCATCCCGTCAAATTTGGCCGATTCCGGGGACTGAACGATGATGACTCCGTTCTGCTCTTTAATCGACCGGATCCCGTTCGTGCCGTCCGAACCGGTGCCGGATAAAATAACGGCTACGGACCGGTTTTCATACGCAGACGCAAGCGACCGGAAAAACACATCGATCGGATGATTGATCAGCCGCGGATCATACTCATGCAGACGCAGGACGCCCGCCACGATCTCGACATTATATTTCGGCGGAATCATATAGATGTGATTCCGCTCCACAGTCATGCCGTCCTGAATCTCCATCACCGGCATGGAGCTGTATTTCCCGAGAATTTCGGCAAGAAGACTCTTGTGATCCGGAGCAAGATGCTGGATAATAACGAACGCCATACCTGTGTTGGATGGCAGAAATGTCAGAAATTCCTGCAGTGCCTCGAGTCCGCCGGCCGACGCACCGATTCCTACCACGCAGGTAGGCTGAACGCTGACAGACATTTGTGTCTTCTGATACATAGAACGCAGTCCTTTCCTCGAAACAATGGTACATGAAAAAAGTCTATGACTGTTTATCTGTATATTGTACTCAATCTGTAAAGGGAATTAAAGTGAATTCTGCGTATTATTGCAAACTTCTGGTATTTTTCCGTCTGCTCGTACATTTTTTCAGAATCAAATTCGGTGTTTTCATCTGTTTACAAGCATTTTTTTTCTATGATATAATGAGTTGCAATAGGGGATTTTGACGAGAAACCGGGGTGAACGATATGATACTCAATCTTTCAAGCGAAGAAAAAGCAAAACTTTTCGATGTTTTTATCGCGAGCGAATTTGACGATCTGATCATCCTGGATATGATGACCGGAAAGGCGGAGACGCTCTATTCGAAGGATGCGATCTGGATAAAGACCTCCGGAATCCGGTATGCATATGAATCGATGATCCGGAAGTATATCCTGGACGTTTCCGCGGACCCGGACCCGGATCAGACGTTCTCAAAAATGACGCTTGACGCCATCGACGCAGAGCTGCAGAAGAGTCCTCTTTACCACACGAATCTGATCGTGCACGGGGAAAACGGCTCGATCCAGCTGAAGAAGGTCACCTACTGCCGGCTCACGGAAGATGAGGTGATCTGCGGCATCAGCGACATATCGGATGCGTTCCAGAAGGCATCCCGCTATTCCGATCATCTGGAGAGCGCTCTTCGAAAAGCCAATGATGAACTGAACGAAAAAACCACGTTTCTCAATATGCTCAGCCGCAACATCCGCACGCCTCTGTACTCCATCATGGGGCTGACACGGATCGCGCAGGACGAAGATCCGCACGAGACAAACGCGATCGAGGCATACCTGCATAAAATATCGATGTCCGGAACGTATATGAGTTCGACGATCGACGATGTGCTCGATCTGCGGCGTATCTCACGGCACGAGATCACACTGAATCCGGAGCCGATCCTTCTGCAGGATCTCTTCCGCCGGATCGACGGTATGATCCAGCCGACGATTTACGAAAAAGGGCTGCTCTACTCACGGGATACCGACCGGATCGCAAATCTGACGATCATGGCCGATCCGCACTGTATGCAGCAGATTCTTGTAAAAATGCTTCAGAGCGGTGTGAGCTATACGGTAAAAGGAGGCCGCATCGCACTCACTTCGCGCGAGCTCTTCCGGAGCCGCGGAGCGATCACGCTGGAGTTCGCGGTTGAGAGCCGCGGAATCGTAATCGATCAGGAACGCCTCCGGGCGCTGTTCCGACCGTACGATTACCTGCGTGACCGGATCGACTCGAATCCCGGCTCTCTCGACATCGATCTGATCATTCTGAAAAGCTATATGCGCGCGATGGGCGCCGACACACTGACCGCAGAATCGGATGAGGCGAAGGGCACCCGCATCTCCATCGCGCTGACGATACCGCTCGCCGATGAACAGAAGGCATTTTCCGGATCCTCTTCCATTCCGCTCCCGGATCTGAACGGCCGGCGCGTTCTTCTCGTCGATGACAACGAGATCAACCTCGAGATCGGCGAAAAGCTTCTTACCAGCAAGGGGATGGATGTCGTAACCGCTATGAACGGTCAGGAAGCGATCGACTGCTTCCGGAAGGACAACGGCTGCTTCGATCTGATCCTGATGGACATCCTGATGCCGGTTATGGACGGACTTGAGGCAACCCGCAGGATCCGCGAGATGTACGATTATCCGAACGCAAAGACGATCCCGATCATCGCGATGACCGCGAACGCCTTCCGCGAAAACTTCGAGGAAAGTTTCCGGACCGGCATGAATGCGCACCTGGTCAAACCGATCGAACCGGACCGCCTCTTCGCGGCGATCGCGGAAGCGCTCAAAAACACGCCGCAGGAATAATCCGGCGATACCGAAACAAAACCGAAAAAAACCGCCGCCCGGACACACAGTACGTGTCCGGACGGCGGTTTCTTCGTTTCTCTGCCCCACGCGGCCTGTCAGACGGCGAGCTCATCCGCCATGCGTGCGATCTGCTCCTTCGTCTCTTCATTGACCGCGGAGCGGATCTGTACACGGTTCTCGAGATACGTCAGGTTTTTACTCTTCTCGAAAAATCCGCGGATCACTTTTTCAGCGGTCGGCGCCCACGTTCCATTCTCGATGATTCCGATCTTTCGGTTTTGGAAATTCCGGTCGGTCAGATGGAGGATGAAATCACGCATCGCCGGGAAAATCCCCGCGTTGTACGTGGTGGTCGCCAGGACGATACGATCGTAACGGAACGCGTCCGCGACCGCCTCCGAAAGATCTGTGCGGGCGAGATCCGTGACCTTTACGTTCTTGACGCCGCGCTCTTTCAGATCCTGTGCAAGAATCTCCGCAGCCGCCTTCGTATGGCCGTATATTGTCGTATATGCGATGAGGACGCCCTCCGTCTCCGGCGTATACGTCGTCCACTTGTTATAGAGATCCAGATAATAGCCGAGGTTTTCTTTCAGAACCGGCCCGTGCAGCGGGCAGATGATCTGAATATCGAGCCCCGCAGCAGCCTGAAGCAGCTTCTGCGACTGCGGACCGAACTTTCCGACGATGCCGATGTAATAACGGCGCGCCTCATCCGCCCAGTCCTGCTTAACATCATTTGCGCCGAACTTTCCGAACGCATCTGCGGAAAACAGCACCTTGTCCGTACTCTCATACGTGACCATGACTTCCGGCCAGTGAACCATCGGCGCGAACACGAAATTCAGCTCATGCTTCCCCAGCGAAAGTTTTTCCCCGTTTTTGACGACAAGACGCTTCGTGCTTTCCGGAATTCTGTAAAACTGATCCATCATCCCGAAGCATTTCTGGTCCGCGACCAGCGTAATTTCCGGATAGGCCGAAACCAGCCGTCCGATGTTCGCGGAGTGATCCGGCTCCATGTGCTGTACAACAAGGTAATCCGGTTTTCTCCCCCGGAGCTTTTCCTCAAGATTCCCGAGCCACTGCGCGCCGAAATGCGCGTCGACCGTGTCCATCACCGCAATCTTGTCGTCCAGGATCACATAGGAATTGTACGCCATGCCGTCCGGAACGCGGTATTGTCCCTCAAACAGATCAATCTCATGGTCATTGACTCCGATATACTGAATATCGTTTGTGACTTCCATTTTCTTCTCCTCACGTCGGAATTTCTCTGATTGTTAACAGTAAGCGGACTTCCGTGCAGCTTAATCACGCATTTATTGTACTCCATCGTACACGGTTTTTCTACCGCCATTCGGGAAAATCGCCGCGTCATGCGATCCCCGCCCCGGACCGTCCGCTCCGGTATGGCCGGATTGCTCCGGAACCGTTCATTCCAGCTCAAAGGCACCGGTATAAAGCTGATAATACGTACCTCTCTGCGCGATCAGATCTTCATGACTTCCGCGCTCGATGATGCGCCCGTGGTCAAGAACCATGATGGCATCACTGTCCCGAACGGTCGAGAGACGGTGTGCGATGACAAAAACCGTCCTGCCTTTCATCAGATTGTCCATTCCCCGCTGAACAAGCGCCTCCGTCCTGGTGTCGATCGACGAAGTCGCCTCATCGAGGATCATGACGGGAGGATCGGCGACGGCAGCCCGCGCGATGGAAATAAGCTGTCTCTGTCCCTGTGAGAGCTGGGATCCGTTTCCCGTGAGCACGGTCTGATAACCGTCCGGAAGACGGCGGATGAAACTATCGGCATTGGCGAGCTTCGCGGCCGCGATGCACTCTTCGTCGGTCGCATCGAGACGGCCGTACCGGATATTGTCCATCACCGTCCCGGTGAACAGATTGACATCCTGCAGAACCATACCGAGCGATCTGCGGAGATCCGGTTTCCGGATCTTCGTGATATTGATCCCGTCGTAGCGGATCTTTCCGTCCGGAATGTCATAGAAGCGGTTGAGCAGGTTCGTGATCGTGGTTTTGCCGGCGCCGGTCGCGCCGACAAAGGCGATCTTCTGTCCCGGCTTCGCGTAGAGTGTGACATCATGGAGCACCTCTTTTTCCGGTGTGTACCCGAAGTCAACGTGCTCCATCCTGACATCGCCCGCCAGCGGAACGTAGGTGGTCGTCCCGTCCGCCTTATGGAAATGCTTCCATGCCCACATTCCCGTCTGCGACTTCGACTCCCGGAAGGTTCCGTCCGCGTTCTTCTTCACATTGACGAGTGTGACATAACCCTGATCCTCCTCCGGCTTCTCATCGATGAGCTCAAAAATACGCTCCGCTCCGGCCAGTCCCATCGCGACCATCGACACCTGCATGGATACCTGCGAGATTGTCTGCGCAAGCTGGCGCGCCATACCGAGGAAGGAAACGATGACGCCGAGCGTCACCACGTCGATCCCGCGCAGCGACAGATTCTTCGCGCGCAGCACGATCAGAAAACCGCCGACGATTGCCAGAACCACGTAAAGAATATTTCCCATATTCCCCAGGATCGGCATCAGGACGTTTGCCGCGCGGTTCGCTTCCGCACTGTCCTCAAACAGCTGCCGGTTCAGCTTCGAGAATTCGTTCCGGCTTTCCTCCTCGTGGCAGAAGACCTTCACAACCTTCTGCCCCTGAATCATCTCTTCAATATAGCCCTCCTCCGCTGCGAGGGCATTCTGCTGACGCGTCATGAAGTAGGCGCTCGCGCCTCCGATTTTCCGCGTGACCGCCGTCATCAGAACGATGGCCGCAAAGACGGCAAGCGTCATCCAGATGCTGTAATACAGCATGATCAATACGATCGAGAGGATCGTCAAAGCTCCCGTGAACAGCTGCGGGATGCTCTGTCCGATCATCTGACGGAGCGTATCCGTATCGTTCGTATACGTGCTCATCACCGTCCCGCGGGGATGAGTGTCGAAGTAGCGGATCGGAAGATCCTGCATACGGCTGAACATATCATCCCGGACTTTCTTCAGTGTCCCCTGTGTGACCACCGCAAGGATCTGCGTATAGATGAACGCGGAAATTACCGATACGGCGTAGATGACCGCCATCGTCACAAGGATGCGCGCCATTCTTCCCGCCACTGAACCGAACCCGTTCTGAATTCCCGGCGTGATGCACGTATCGATCAGCCTCTGCACAAACATCGTCGCGGCCGCTCCGGTCACGGACGACACGATGATGGCGACCGCCACAAACGTCAGCCTTCCTTTATAGATCGAGAAAAGGTAACGCAGAAGCCTTCCGAAGGTTCCCTTCTTCACCTTTTCTCCCTTTCCGGGAACGCGCGGATGCCCCGGCCCGCGGTTTCCGCCTCTGATCGGCTGTCTCATTGGTCCCGGCATCTTCACTCCTCCTTTCCCTTCACCTGTGAATCATAAATCTCACGATAAATGCCATGCTTTTCCAACAGTTCCTCATGGGTACCCGACTCGGCAATTCTTCCGTCGTCGAGAACGAGGATCTGGTCCGCGTCCTGTACGGAGGAAATACGCTGAGCGATAATAATCTTTGTCGTATCCGGAATTTCTTCCGCCATCGCTCGGCGGATGGCCGCATCCGTCTTCGTATCCACCGCGGACGTCGAGTCGTCAAAAATCAGTACCTTCGGCTTCTTCAGAAGCGCCCTGGCGATACACAGCCGCTGCTTCTGGCCTCCTGAAATATTCGTTCCGCCCTGTGTGATTCTCGTATCATATCCATCCGGAAGCTGATCGATGAATTCATCTGCGCAGGCAAGGTGACAGGCTCTCTGTATCTCTTCATCCGAAGCACCGGCATCGCCCCACCTCAGATTGTCCCGGATCGTTCCGGAAAATACGACATTCTTCTGCAGCACGACGGCGACGGCGTTCCGGAGCGAGTCGAGATCATATTCCCGGACGTCATGACCGCCGACGGTCACCGAACCCTCAGACACATCATAAAGACGCGGGATCAGCTGGATCATCGTCGATTTGGAAGATCCGGTTCCTCCGATGATGCCCACCGTGCTTCCGGACGGAATGTGCACGCTGATATCCGAGAGGGCATTGCTGTGTGAATCTCTCCGGTAGCGGAACGAGACATGATCAAAGACGATGCTCCCGTCCGGCACATCTGTGCGCCCGTTTGCCGGAGAGGTGAGCGAACTCTCGTGCTGCAGCACCTCGGCGATACGATTCGCGGACTCCTGCGCCATCGTGATCATGACAAATACCATCGAGACCATCATCATCGACGCGAGAATCTGGACCCCGTAGTTCATCAGACTCGACAGCTCACCGGTCGTGAGCAGCGCCCCCTTCGTGCGAATGATGATCTGCGATCCGATCACACAGATAAGCAGCATCACAAGATAGATGAAAAACATCATGACCGGAGAGAGAAGCGCCATGATTTTCTCTGCCGCCGTGAAATCCGAACGGACTTCCTCAGAGGCCTTCCAGAACTTTTCCTTCTCATACTCCTCACGCACAAATGCCTTCACGACGCGGATCCCGGATACATTTTCTTCCACAGAATTGTTCATGCGGTCGTATTTCTTGAAGATTCTCCGGAAAAACGGGATGACCCTCCGCATGATAAGGAAAATAATGATTCCGATAGCCGGAATCGCCGCCAGAAAGATCAGCGACATCCGCGGGCTGATTGCGAGACACATGACGACCGAAAAAATCAGCATCAGCGGAGCGCGGAAAGCGATCCGGATCATCATCTGAAACGCGTTCTGCACATTTGTCACATCCGTCGTCATCCTTGTGATCAGAGACGACACGGAAAACTGATCAATGTCCTGAAACGCAAAATCCTGAATCCGGAAATAAATGTCCTGTCTGAGATTTTTCGCGAATCCCGTCGACGCGGTCGCCGCAAAGCGGGCGGACAGAACACCGCAGATCAGCGAACAGGCCGCGAGAATGAGAAGAAGCAGCCCGTAGCGGATGACCGGACCCATGCCCGTTCCTCCCAGATGATCGATCATTTTTGCCATAATAAACGGGATAAGGCATTCGAAAACCACCTCTCCCGTGATAAATACCGGCGCGAGAATCGAGTCGCGCTTATATTCGCGGACACTCGCCCCGAGCGTCCGGAACAAATCCTGTAGTTTCATATTACTTGTCCAATCCTTTCTGAATTTGTGTCATTATAGCATCTTAACAGTGGCGCCGCCAGAATCGTTTTTACGATCATAGAAAAAAACGACGCGTCATCCGGAAAAACGGCGTCTCATCACAAACCGTCAGGTGCTTATTGACACCGATACAAGGAATGCCCTATAAATAAGATACGACAAATCACAGATTCTTGTAACACAAAAAAAGGGGACTTCAGATGAATACGATGATTACCGCGCACTCCGGTGCAGATCACACAGAAGACAATTCGATTGATTTCGTGCGCTACGCACTCGCATCCGGGATCGGAGCTCTTGAAGTGGATGTGCGCATGGATCCGGCTTCGCAGCGTCTCACACTCGGACACGACCGTGTGACAGACCAATCCGCCCTTCTTTCGGAGGCCTTCCGCCTGATCGCACAGAAGCCGTCTGTCTGCGTCAACTGCGATCTGAAGGAATACGGAATCGAAAACGCCGTATTTCAGCTTGCAAAAGAATACCACCTGGAAGACCGGCTGATTTTCTCCGGTTCCTTCAACGTGGACGCGCTTTCCTCCAGTCCGGAGATCCGCGGACATGCGCGTGTCTTCCTGAATATTGAGGAGTATGTACGGGATCTCTACGCGACACTGAAAAAAGATCCGTCCTTCATCCGTGAAGCGGCTGCGCAGACCGCCTCAATCTGCACAAAACACGGGATCCGGACTGTAAATGCGTACTATGAACTCGCGGTTCCGGAATTCCAGAAAATCCTGTCCGATTCGGGGATCGGCATCTCCGTCTGGACCGTCAACGACGAGACGGAGATCGCCTCGTTTCTTGACCGCGGCGTGACGAACATCACGACACGGAACCTGAAAGGAGCACTGCACGTGCTCGACTCGCGTTTCAATTAATACAGAGGCGGCAGACCCAGCCATATCGCTGTATCTGCCGCCCGCTTTGTATCCTTTCAGTTTCTTGCGATCACTGCCGCCGCCCGCTCCGGGTTGTTGCCGATGACCGTCGTCACGCCCCGGTCAACCATGTCCTGAATATCGGACTCCTCATTGACCGTCCAGGTATTGATTCCGACACCCTGTGCAAGAATTTCCGGCGCGAGTTTTGCGGTCACGTTGTGGAAACACGGATGATAGTATTCACAGCCGGCATCCTTCACGTATTTTCCGGCATCGAGGATCCACGTATCCGACAGCAGTCCGCAGCGGATTTCCGGACAGATCTGTTTCATCCGCATTACGCTGTAATGATTGAAGGAGGAGATGATAATCCGGTCGATCATGTCATACTCCTTCAGCAGATCAAACACCTTCTGCTCGATTCCCTCGTACTCAAACACACCGGTCTTGAGCTCGATGTTCGTCTCGATCTCATTCGTCTTCATAAATTCCAGGTACTCGCGCAGAGTCGGAATCTCATTCTTCCCGAACTGCCCCCGGAACCGGTACGAAAAGTCATGCGCTTTCAGCTCCGCAAGGGTGAAATCTTTGATAAAGCCGGTGCCGCCGTCACAGCAGGTGCGGTCGATCTTCTCATCGTGGCAGACAACGACCTCTCCGTCTTTTGTCAGCTGTACGTCGTTTTCGATGCCGTCGCATCCCTTCACCTCAGCGGCCTTCTGAAAGGCGAGCATCGTGTTCTCCGGATAGCACTCACTGAATCCTCTGTGTCCGAAATTTCTTGTCATTTTCTTCTCCTTTTCCGCCAAAAGAACGCAGCGCCTCCGCCGGGAGTTTTCCCGATGCGAACGGCACTGCGTCCATAATTTCCCGTTTTACGTCAGGCTTCCCACTCTCTGTCCTTCAGGTTCGTGCGGATATAGACAACCGCAGAGACCGCACAGAGCAGGAACATAATTACCGACAGAGCCGCGGACCGGTTGTAATCCAGATACTTGTTAAACTGGTCAAACAACGCGATACCGAGCATCTTCGGAGCGTTTCCGCCCATCAAATACGGGGTTGTGAACGACCCGACGTTTGACATGTATACGAATGTAGCCGCGATGACGACGTCCTTTACGGAAAGCGGAAGAATCATCGCGCGGAACACTTTCATTCTTCCCGCTCCGACGTCTCTGGCCGCTTCGATGATCGAATCCGGAATTGCCCCGAGTCCTGCCGCGATCATCATCGTAGCGAACGGGATGTTGAACCAGAGGTTCATCACAATCAGGCCGCTCGCGTGGTACATAAGTCCCAGTTTCCAATCCTGTCCGAACGCCGCGCCGACCCGGTTGATCAGTCCGGAATCGCGGATGATTGTGATCATCGCGTATACGGCGCACATCGCCGGTACGAATCTCGGCAGCAGATAGAGATTTCCGATCCACTTCGCGATGCGGCTGTGGTTAAATCTCAGATACAGCGCCAGAAGATACGCGATTACGATTGCGAGTGCAACCGTCACAAGAACAACGAACAGCGTGTAGAGGATATTCTTCAGCTGATTCGGCGTTGTGAAGAAGTATGCATAATTGTCAAGCGTAAATTTGCCCGTCTTTTCGTCCTTGAAACTCAGGATAATCGAGTTGACGATCGGGTACGCAACTGTCAGCATGACGATCAGGAATGCCGGCAGCACCATCGCGTACGCCACGATTTTCTGTTTAGCTGCTTTGCTCATTATCTGCCCCGTTATCTCTTTCCCGGCCTGCCGGCCGGGGTTGTTCCCCGGCGGCCCGGTACCGGACCGCCGGATTATCTACTGTTTCACCGCAAACCGGACGAATTATCCGAGGGTCGCGATATCGTTATCCCATCTCTCGTTGAAGTCGGTGGAAAGAGCGCCGATGGACTGGATGCGGAAGTTCGTGGTGTCAAGATTCTCAAGATCCTCAAATCCGGACATATCAAGCTTGGAGGTATCGATCAGCGGAATCGCCGCCATCTCGGTAACCATGGTCTGCTGCGCCTCCTCGGAAAGCATATAATTGATGAATGCGTACGCCGCATCCTGATGTGCTCCGAAGGTCGGCATCGCCAGAGACTGGAGAGAGCCGGTGAGCGGCTTGTCTGTGATCTGTGCGATCTTGATGCTGTCCTTGATCTGTCCGCTCTTTCTCTGAGAAAGAACCATATCCGCCCAGTTCGGGCACATATCGATCTCGCCCTGGTTCAGGAGATCAAGCGTTCCCTGGTTCTTCGCCGGATAGACAACTGCGCCGCCGGATTTGTACATGGAGGAGTGAATGTCTTTCAGATAATCAAATCCCTCATCCCACTTATCTTCCCAGGACGGATCATCCGATGTGAATGCTTCTTCCGGAAGGTAATTGTAAACAGAGGTACGTGCGAAGGAATCGCCCGCGCCGCCGGTTCCCGGCTGGTTGTAAGCAAATCTTCCCGGATTTGCCTTGATCCAGTTCGTCAGATCATCCCAAGTCTTCGGAACATCGGTAACCTTATCCGAATCATATGCAAGAACGACAGTCGTTCCGCGGTACGGCTGCACATAATCGGCAGCAACCGAACTCTTTGCCTCGACGCCGGAAGCATTCGGGATTTTGGACTTGTCGAGTTTGACAAATGCCTCCTCGCCGATCTGGGATACGACCTTGGAGAGGTCGTCGCCGGAAAGATCGACCAGATCGTATCCGGAATCCTTCTGATTTGCCTTGTAAGCAGCGACCAGACCGTCTGTCATGGAAGCCGCGCCGGTTCCGCTGAGCATGAATGTCAGATTGCATTTATATTTTCCTGCATACTCGGAATTGTTGTTGAAGTCTTCGGTCAGTGTCTCGAAGATCGCGCGGACATTGTCCGATCCGGTCGCATAGAGGTTGAACTCCTCAACGCTGCCATTTCCCGCAGCAGATGCGGTGGAGCCGGAAGAAGCTGCCTTTGCGTCATTTCCCGCGCTCGTGCTCTTCGATGCGCTGCTGCCGCATCCTGCAAGAAGAGCCGCTGTCATAGCGCCGGCCATCACCAGTGATACTACCTTTTTTCCCTTCATATTCTCTTTCCTCTCTTTCATGCTGTGCCCGCCGGCCTTCATCCGGCGGCTCTATCTATAAGCGGGATTCATCCGCCTATATTCACTCTTTCGCAAATACGTGGTGGGTTCCGATCTCAAGAGAAACCTCATCGCCTACGCTCAGTCTGTCGCTGACCTCACGGTCGACGAAACTCTTCAGCACCGTATCCCCGTGCTGTACGGTAACCTGTACGTAATGACCCAGAACCATGATCGTCCGCACCGTCGCCTTCAGATCTCCCTTCGCCTCGGGATCCAGAGACAGATTCTCCGGCCGGACGGCGATCGTCTGATCGTCGATATCGATAAAGTTCATCTCGCCGATGAAGGATGCGACGTAGCGGTCCGCGGGATGGTCATAGATCTCGGTCGGCGTTCCGACCTGTGCGACCACGCCCTTGTTCATGACAACGATGCGGTGCGACAGCGCCATCGCTTCCTCCTGATCATGCGTGACGAAGACGACTGTGATGCCGAGGTCACTCTGAATCTTTTTCAGCTCCTCACGCATCTGCTGACGGATCTTCGCGTCCAGAGCCGAGAACGGCTCGTCCAGAAGAAGCAGTTCCGGTTTCAGAAGAAGAGAACGCGCGATCGCGATACGCTGCTGCTGGCCTCCGGAAAGCTGGTTCGGATATTTCTTCTCACATCCCGGCATGGAGACAAGCTGAAGAATTTTCTTGATGTCCTCATCGATCTGCGCTTTCGGAATCTTGCGGAGCTTCAGTCCGTAGGAAAGGTTCTCGTAGATCGTCATGTGCGGCCAGAGGTTATAGCTCTGGAACACCATCGCGGTCGGACGTTTTTCCGGCGGAAGGCCGGCGATCGATTTACCGTCGATCAGGATATCTCCGTCTGTAATATCATGGAATCCGCCGATCGCACGAAGGATTGTCGTCTTTCCACATCCGGACGGTCCGAGCAGTGTGACGATCTCACCCTCGTAGATATCAAGGTTGATATGCTCGACACCGTCACCGTTCGGGTATTTCTTTGCCATATCGGCGATTTTCAGTTTTACTTTGCGTTCTGGTACATTCATTTTATATCCCCACCTCATCTGAAGGCTGCGTTGTTGACAGCTGCGTATCAGTAACTGATTATTTCATCTTGAAGCCGCCGGAGATCGCTTCCGGTCCGATATAGCGGCGCATCGCGAAGATCATGACCGCGGACGGGATGATCAGAAGAATCGCGAAGACGGCGCCGATCTGTACTGCGGAAGAATCAAGGACGATGCCGTACATAGCGACCGGCATGGTCTGGATCTTTCCGAGTCCGACAAGCATGGTTCCCTGTGCCTCCTCCATGGATCCGAGGAATGTGTAAAGGGTTGCCACCGCAATGCCCGGAAGAGCCATCGGGAATGTGACCTTAAAGAACGTCCTTACCGGTCCCGCTCCGACATCACGGGCCGCCTCTTCCTGCTGCCTGTGAACCGACCGGAAGGCGCTGGCCGGAAGCCAGACCATAAACATCATCGAGTTGATCATATGAATGATGATGACGCCTGCGTAGGTTCCCATCAGTCCGTATTTATAGAACAAAACGGCGATGGATGTATAAATACCGAGCTTCGGGAATGCATTCGTCAAAAGGAACGAGAGCATGAACCCTTTCCGCCCCGGATATTTGAACCGGGCGATGGAATACGCCGCCGGGATACAGAAGAGCATCGAGATCGCCGTCGTCGCGATTGCGATGATGAATGACTGCGCGATCGAAGAGACAAGGCTCTTCTGCTGGAATACGTACGCCCACCATTTCGTTCCCCATGCCTGGGCGAACACATGCGGGTACTCGTACGAATTTGAAAATGCGAGCAGCAGCATGTTCAGCAGTGGTCCGTAGAAGAAGATAATGAATACGGCAAGAAGGATGAATTCCCAGAATTTTTTTCTTCCGACCGCATGATAAAACCTCTTCGGATTCATGTACTTAAACATCTTTCAGTTTCCTCCCTCACTTGAAATCTGTCTTACACAAAAAAAATGCACCAGAACCAAAGCGCCCGCCCGGTCCTTATGCAAATTCTCATCTCTCATGCACTCATATGAAATTTTCCAACAACATCTCTCTCAAACACAACGTTATTGTACATTATCAACAATGTATCGTCAAGTAAATTTCTGGCAAAAACCAAATAAAGACGATGTTTGATAGTTTTGCTAAAATCATCAGGTGAATTTTGTACAACATTGATATTTACGCACTTTGCGTGCTATTAAGTCAGGGTCAGAATAATCAAAAACCGGGGGATACATCGCTGCAGAGACGCTGTTCAGCGCCCCTGCGGCGGTGTACCACCCGGTTATTCACGGCAGACCGGAATACGGTCTGTCAGATTCTGATCACACCAAAAGAAAACAACCGTCACAGATCCCAGACCCGGCCACGGGTCGAAGAAACGGACACAGCCCCTGCCTGGAGCGCGGCCATGACGTCCTCCCGGTCGGAGATGAGTCCTCCGGCGATGATAGGAGTACGATGCTGATCGGTGATTTTTCGGATCACCTTCGGCATCATGCCCGGCAGAATCTCGACCGCATCCGGACGGCATTGGCGGATTTCCTTCGCGATATTGTCGTATGCCATCGAATCCAATACGAAAACGCGCAGAACCGTATACAGATCCAGTTTCTTCGCTTCGCTGATCACAGCGGGCTTCGTCGAGATCACTCCGTCCACCCGGGTTCGTTCGCGGATATACTGTACCGCAATCTCCCGCCCGGACAGCCCGTCGATCAGATCAATGTGAACCATCGCAATTTTCCCCGCGTCTTTCACCTTCTGTACAATGTCGGTGATGCTGCAGATGTTACCGTACAAAATAAATACGATCCGCACATTCGCATTCCTGCAACATACGTCGACGCCTTCATCGCTCTTGACCGCAGCGATCACGGGATTTTCTTCAAGCAGTTCACGGAATTCGTTCACTCTTCCACTTATCCTTCCCGGAAGAATTACGCGTTTCTTGTCGCCACGACATCGACACCCGTCCCGGCCACATCCCGGACGATCACATCTCCGATATGAACCGGCGCCTGAACGGTCACTCCCTTCAGGGCTTTCGCGCACTCGAAGACCTTACTCTTCGGAATATCCGTTTTTGTCTTGACCGACACCATATCTTCCTTCGCGCTTCCGGTCACCCGGACCGAAGACGTGACGGTTCTGGTCGTGTTTGTCACCTCTTTGCCCGCGTAAATCTTTCCTCTGTTACAGGTATACCCGGTTATGTTCACGACTTCTCCGCCGTCCATCTCGACGGTGATCGCGCATCCCATCGGGCACTGTATGCATGTCAATTCCCGTTTCTCCATAATCATCCTCCAGGATTGTTCCAATTTCAAGTATTGACTTTCTTTATTCCTGTTCCAGGCAGACCGTCACATTTTCCACGCTTCCTGCCGCCTCGATGTCTTTCTTCTGCAGGATCACCTGCTGCATTTCGCCCGGCGCAACGATTCTGCATTTTTTGTGAATCTTGCGCTCCGAACCGATATAGGCGGAGATATAGCAGTTCCTGTAGACACCGCCGACACGAAAACGGATGACGAGACGGTCGTTCATAAACTCCGGACGGATCGAGGACGGAACCGTGTAGCGCACCCCGTCCTTCGCGATGACCGGAATGCCGGATTCTTTTCCGGCTCCGCGCCCGGTTTTCACATACTCCGCCGCATTTCTTCCGGCAATGCCCGCCTCCTCAGAGACAAAATCGACGAGGTCGTGAACGTGCAGGACATTTCCGCAGGCAAACACACCCGGAAGATTTGTCTCAAGGCTTTCGTTTACCACCGGTCCGCGGGTGACCGGGCTCATCTCTACTCCCATCTGGCGTGACAGATCATTTTCCGGAATCAGTCCGACTGAAAGAAGCAGTGTGTCGCACGTGTAATGTTCCTCTGTCCCGGGAATCGGTTTTCCGGATCCGTCGACCTTCGCGAGAGTCACGCCCTCGACGCGCTCTTTTCCTTCAATATCGACGACAGTCGTAGAAAGCTTCAGCGGAATTCCAAAATCATCCAGACACTGGACAATGTTTCTCTTCAGACCGCCGGAATACGGCATAAGCTCGGCGACAACTTTGACTTTTGCGCCCTCGAGGGTCATTCTTCTCGCCATGATCAGGCCGATATCGCCCGATCCGAGGATCACCACCTCACGGCCCGGCATAAAGCCCTCCATGTTGACGAGACGCTGTGCGGTTCCTGCCGTGAAAATACCGGCCGGACGGTACCCCGGAATATTCAGGGCGCCCCTCGGACGTTCGCGGCAACCCATCGCGAGGATCACCGCTCCAGCTTCGATATCAAACATACCGTCCTCGCGGTTCATCGCGGTGATGGTCCGGTCAGCGGTCATATTCATGACCATCGTATTCAGCTTATATTCAATCTTCCGCTCCTCAACCTTGCGGATAAACCGGTCCGCGTACTCCGGCCCCGTCAGCTCCTCATTAAACGTGTGCAGTCCGAAACCATTATGGATGCACTGATTCAGAATTCCTCCGAGCATGCGGTCGCGCTCGAGAATCAGGATTTTTCCGGCTCCTGCATCATATGCCGCCGCCGCTGCCGCAAGTCCGGCCGGACCGCCGCCGATGATTACAATATCGTATTTTTCTGCCATGGTCTTCGTCCTTCCTCTGTCCGATTACAGCCTGTCCTTGATCTCGCCGACGATCAGCTTCGAATCGCCGCCGCATTTCGTCACGTCCATCATCGTCATATCCGGCACCTCCCGCGCGAGTATTTCCATTACCCGCGGCGAGCAGAAGCCGGACTGACACCGTCCCATACCTGCGCGTGTTCTTCTCTTCACACCGTCGAGCGAGCGCGCCCCGAGAGGACGGTGGATCGCGTCAAGAATCTCTCCCTCCGTGATCATCTCGCAGCGGCAGATGATATTGCCGTACGCCGGATGCTTTTTGATCAGCTCACGCCGCTCCTCCTTGCTGAGCTTCTTCGGATCAAGAATTCCCTTCCGTTTTGCGATGAAGTTTTCCTTTTTCTCCAGGCCCATTTTATCCCGGATCATCTCCGCGATCATGACGCCGATCGCCGGACTTGATGTGAGTCCCGGTGACTCGATGCCGGCGCAGTCGATAAACTGCGGCGCATCCGCCACCTCCTCGATGATAAAGTCGTCGCGCTCCTCGAAGGCGCGCAGGCCGGCGAAGGATGTGATCACCTCCCGGTACGGAATATTTTTGACCGTCTGGGACGATTTTGCGAGGACTTCAGCAAGTCCCTCGCGTGTTGTATTTGTACCCTCTTTATCTTCGATATTCACAGCGGTCGGACCGACGAGCAGATTGCCATGCGCAGTCGGAGTCACAAGAACTCCCTTGCCCATCTTGCCCGGAAGCATGAAAATCGTGCTGTGCACGTGATTCCCCGCGCTCTTGTCGAGCAGCAGATACTCGCCGCGCCGCGGAATGATGTGCATTTTATCCGCACTTACCATATTGTGAATCTCATCCGCGTGCACGCCGGCCGCGTTGACAATATACCGTGTCTCAATCTCACCGTGATTTGTCTCGACCGCGTAACCGCCCCTGATTCTTCGGATGCCGGTCACTTCTGTGTTCAGATGGAAGTCGGCTCCGTTGACCGCTGCATTTTCCGCCATCGCGATATTCATCATAAACGGGCAGACAATTCCGGCCGTCGGGGCATAAAGCGCCGCGCAGGCCTGATCGGAAATATTCGGCTCCATCCTTACGAGTTCTTCGCGCTCAACAATCCTGAGTCCCTCAACGCCGTTCTGTCGTCCGCGCTCCAGCAGATCATTCAGTTTTTCTTTTTCTTCGGAATCAGTGCAGACGACAAGGGATCCGATTTTCAGAAACGGAAAATCCAGCTCCTTTGAGAGCGTCTCCATCATGCGGTTTCCCTCAACATTCAGCTTCGCCATGAGCGTGCCGGGACGCGCGTCATACCCTGCGTGCGCGATGGCGCTGTTTGCTTTCGAAGTGCCGCTGCAGACATCCTCACCTTTTTCGAGGACGCAGATCGAAACTTTGTAGCGCGAAAGCTCTCTCGCTACCGCGCTGCCGGACACTCCGGCACCGATAATGGTTACATCTACCATTTCCGTCTCCTTTCCTGACAATAAGACGTGATCGTACCCTTTGCCGCCCGGCTGCATAAAAAAAGAGAGCAGGGCACAGCAAGGTCTCTCAACATTTGCTATTCTCTGATCTCATGCAAACAAAAATATTTGATTGGCTGATTTCATATTAGTAGGAACTGCCGGAATTGTCAACGGATTTCGATCCTGTATTATGAAATCCTGCAGGCTTCTTCCTCCCCCGGCAGAAGCCCTGCACGTGCATGGAGGAAAGGAAGCATTCCGCCGCTTTCTCCATGCACGCGAAGCGTCCGTTACTCGCGCCCGGACCAGCAGTACGTGCAGAGGCAGCACGGATCGATGTCGATCGAGGCGAGCATATCGTCAAGACGATGGTAATACAGGGATGTGAAGTTCAGCTGTTTCCCGATCTCGAGCAGCATCGCCCTGTATTCTTCCGAATCCGGATCGGTATACCGGTCAAGAATTTCCGGCGTCAGTTCCTTTGTTCCCTCAAGTTTTTCGATCACACGACGCGTGATCAGTTCGTCTTCCGAATTCGACCGCGAGAAATTCAGATATTTGCATCCGAATACGAGCGGCGGACACGCCGGACGGATATGAACCTCTTTCGCACCGTTGTTATACAGATATTCCGTCGTATTACGCAGCTGCGTTCCGCGGACGATCGAGTCGTCGATGAGCAGCAGACTCTTTCCGTCGATCAGCTCCGGGATCGGGATCAGCTTCATCTTCGCGATCAGATCGCGGCGGTTCTGGAACGGCGGCATAAAGGAGCGCGGCCACGTCGGCGTGTATTTGACGAACGGGCGGGCGTACGGAACACCGGAATGATTCGAGTATCCGATCGCATGCCCGATTCCGGAATCCGGCACACCTGCGACGAGATCCGGATGGATTCCCCGCTTCATGTCGCGCTCCGCGAGAGCGGCGCCGCAGCGGTACCGGACCTGTTCCACGTTCAGTCCCTCGTAATTCGACGGCGTGTAGCCGTAATAGATCCACATAAATGTGCAGAAGCGCATTTTCTTCCCGGCCGGCGCCAGAACCTCGCATCCCTCCGGCGTGATCTTGTCGATCTCACCCGGCCCGAGTTCCCTCTCAGCCTGATAGCCGAGATTCAGGTAGGAAAAACTCTCCACGCAGGCACAGTATCCGTTCTCGTTTTTTCCGATCTCCAGCGGCAGCCTTCCGAGCCGGTCCCGTGAGCAGTAAATCCCGTCCTTTGTCATCAACAGGAGATTCAGTGTCCCGTCGATCTTCTCCTGCGCGTAGCGGATTCCTTCGACAAAGCTGTCTCTCTGATTGATCAGGGCAGCAACCACCTCGGTCGGATTTACCTCGCCTCCGCTCATCTCGAGGAAATGTGAAAACCCGCTGTTAAAGAGTCCGTCCGTAATTTCTTTCAGATTGTTGATTTTCGAAATTGTTGTGATCGCGTAGGTGCCCAGATGGGAGCGGACGATCAGAGGCTGCGGCTCAAAATCGGAAATACATCCGATTCCGATATGCCCGGTCATCTCCTGAATGTCCTTCTCAAATTTCGGACGGAAATTCGTCGTCTCGATGTTGTGGATCGAGCGGTCAAACCCTTTCTTCGCGTCGTAAACTGCCATGCCTGCGCGTCTCGTACCGAGGTGAGAGTGGTAGTCCGTTCCGTAATACAGATCGAACACACAATCCTCCCGTGATGCAACTCCAAAAAATCCGCCCATGGTACCTCCCGTATTCTGCTTTCTTATAACACTGCCTTCTTATATGCCGTTTTCTTCTACACAGGATGCAGATGGCAGCGGTAAAACTCCTGCGCTGTCCGCCGCAGCCTGTCTGTGGCTCTTACAATATAGTGCAATTACGTCCGGAGAGCAACCGGATTTTCATACGGTGCCCCGGAGATTTTCCCGAAGAAAGTGAACCTCTCTGTCGAGAATCGCATCCATCCAGAATTCCGGGCCGCCGTGATCGGCTCCCCCGAGCAGATGAAGTTCGCAGGGAATCCCGGATTTTCTGAGCGTCTGGTACAATTCAACACTCTGGCGCGTATTCACAATGCGGTCCTTCGTCCCGTGAGCGATAAAAACCGGCGGGATCTTCGTCTTTTCCGTGATCCAGCAGACCGCCGTTGCGCGCTCCGAGATGCCGGGGCGTTCCGCCTCCGGAATATGAGACAGAAACGACGTATCCATACCGCCCTCCTGCCATCTCGGATACAGCGACGGGAAATCATCCTCTCTGCGTACGGAAACGCACCCGTACAGATCGATCACACCGCACACGCCCGCGCTGACACCCGGGTACTGATTCCGGTCAAACATCACCCGGACGCCCTTCTGCGTGCGGGACAGCCGTAGATGCTCCGGATCCGCCGCGCCTCCGGAAAAAAGCGGCAGCTGCGCCTCCGGAAACGGAATGCCGTTTTCCGTACAGTCATCCGGACCGGCGAGCGCCGCGAAAACCGCCGTGTGGCCGCCCGATGAGGATCCCGCGAGAAAAATCTGATCCGGAATGACATGCCATGTTTGCGCGTTTTTTCTCATGAAACGAACCGCATTCCGCGCATCCTGAATCTGCGCCGGAAATCCCGCCTGACCGGAGTGGCGGTACTGTACAACCGCAATGACGTATCCCCTCTCTGCAAGCTTCGCGATACGGCCGACGCTGTGATAGCAGTCCTGCTCCATCCAGCCGGATCCCTGCACATAGACGATGCAGGGGCAGGATTTTTCCGGTTCCCTGCGCGAAACCGGCATCAGAATCTGCAGGTGCAGGGGGATTCCGTCCGGACGCGCATATTCGACGTCCGGCACGTAAAACGTCCCCGGCTCATCGCCTGTGACCGGAATCATCTCCGCGCCATCCGGTACCTCTGTCCATTCCGGAAAATCCTTATACGTCCAGTTCCTGACTTCCATACCATTCCCTCTTTCACTATCATCCGGAATCCTATGGTTTTATCATATCCGCATCCGCTTTTTCCCGCAACACAAAACAGCAAGGACTCCGCGTAAGGTCTGACGGAACAATTGACTTTCCAGCCCGAATTGGCTACTATAAATAAGCAAATAAGGGAGCCGTCGCGAAGACGCGCTGAGATCGGGCTGTGACCGCCCGGTACCTTTGAACCTGATTTGGGTAATGCCAACGTAGGGAAGATACTTCGGACAAAGCGGGCGCCCGGCGGGGCGTCCGTTTTTTACAGGCATCTGTTCCGTTCTGTCAAAAGGAGGACTACAAAATGTTCGCTGAATGTCTCAATAACGTCAGAGAAAAAACACCGCTCATCCACTGCATCACAAATTACGTTACGGTCAATGACGTAGCAAACGTGCTTCTCGCCTGCGGCGGAAGCCCGATTATGTCAGACGAACCGAAGGATGTCGAAGATATCACATCCATCTGCGGAGGAATCGACATCAATATCGGAACCTTAAATATGCGCAGCATCGAAGCGATGCACATCGCCGGGAAAAAGGCCGCCGACCTGCACCACACGCTCCTGCTGGATCCGGTCGGAGCGGGGGCCAGCAGTCTCCGTACGGAGACCGCGGTCAGCCTCATGGAGGAACTTCCATTCCATGTGATCCGCGGAAATGTCTCCGAACTGAAGGCTCTCGCCCTCGGCAGTACGACGACGAAGGGAGTCGACGCAGATGCCGCGGACGCAGTCACGGACGAAAACCTGGACGATATGGTTTCCTTCGCGAAGAGTTACGCGAAGACGACCGGAAGCATCATCGCCATCACCGGCGCCATCGATCTCGTCGCGGACGCGGACCGCTGCTTCTGCATCCGGAACGGACGGCCGGAGATGGGACGGATCACCGGAACCGGATGCCAGCTCTCGGCCCTGATGACCGCGTACGTCACGGCGAACCCGGACCGTCCGCTGGAGGCATCCGCCGCAGCCGTCTGCCTGATGGGACTTTCCGGAGAAATCGGATGGTCCAGAATGCAGGAGGGCGACGGCAATGCGACGTACCGGAACCGCATCATCGACGCGATCTGCAACATGGACGGCGAGACGCTGGAGAAAGGAGCCCGCTATGAAATTCGATAAATCCTCCCTTCTCCTTTACGCGGTGACCGACCGCCACTGGCTCTGCGGACGCCGTCTGATCGACGACGTCAGAGAGGCACTGGAGGGCGGCGTCACATTCGTCCAGCTCCGTGAAAAGGACGATATGGCCCTGCCCCACGACGAATTCTTACAGGAAGCGAAGGAGATCCAGTCGCTCTGCAAAGAGTATCATGTTCCCTTTGTTCTGGATGACGACGTAGCGCTGGCTCTGGAATGCGGCGCAGACGGCGTGCACGTCGGGCAGCACGATCTGGAAGCCGGATCCGTCCGGAAAATGCTCGGGCCGGACAAAATCCTCGGCGTCTCCGCACAGACGGTCGAAGAAGCGCTGCTCGCGGAGCGCGAGGGCGCCGATTACCTCGGCGTCGGCGCGGTATTCCCGACCGGATCGAAAGACGACGCAGACGACATCAGCCATGAAACCCTGCGCTCGATCTGCGAGGCCGTCTCCATCCCGGTCATCGCCATCGGCGGCATCACCCGCGACAATGTATCGGAACTTTCCGGAAGCGGCATCTGCGGCATCGCGGTGATCTCGGCAATCTTCGCAAAACCGGACCGGAAACAGGCCGCCGCGGATCTGCTTGCCCGGACGAAATCCGCGCTTCGCATGGACTGAACCGTCATGAAAAACGTGAAATTACCTCCGGATATTCAGGCAATCCTCTTCGATATTGACGGGACGCTCATCGACTCGATGCCGATCTGGGACGAACTCGGAGCCCGGTATCTCCGGGCGAATGGGATCGAGCCGGAAACGGAGCTCGGAAAAATTCTCTTTCCGATGACCATCGACGAAGGCGTCACGTATCTGAAGGAGCATTATCATCTGGAAAATTCAAAGGATGTGATCCGCGCGGGGCTGATGCAAACCGTCGATGATTTTTACCGGTATGAAGTGCCTGCGAAGGACGGCGCAAAAGCGTTTCTCAAGCAGTCCGCGTCCGCCGGACTTCCGATGGTCCTGACGACGATCGGCGAACCCGCGCAGGAAGAAGCCGCTCTGACACGTCTCGGTCTGCGTGGTTTTTTCGGCAAAATGTACGTCTGTGAGGAATATCACACGACAAAAAAAGAGCCGCGGATCTACCAGATCGCGGCCCGTGATCTCGGCGTCAGGCCGGAGCACGTCCTCGTCGCCGAGGATATGCTCCAGGCGGTCCGGGCGGCGAAAAACGCCGGATTCCGGACACTCGCCGTCGCGGACGACGCCAGCAGAGCGGATCGGGAAGAATTGATCCGCACCGCCGACTGCTTTATCGACAGTTTTTTCGAGCTGACCTAAAAACGAAAACTTCCCATAACGAAAATCGGCGCCGGCTCTTCGCCCTTAGAATCCGGCAGTTCGCGGACAGCAGCCACAGATGGCCGGCGAAAGCGAAACAAACCAGATAGAGGGCGAAGCACCGGCTGATAACGGGTATGGAAAGTTTTCGTTTCAATGCAGCGCCGCCCCGGGTCAGCAGATTCTCGGCAACAGCTCACCTCCCGGCGGAGGAAGAAGTGTCTCCGCGCCGATCTCTGTGCGCACCGTCACCCGCTCCGCATGATCCGCCGTAACCTCACCGATCACCGCGGCATTCGCCGTATATTTTCCTTTTCTCAGAATCCGTACGATCTCATCCGCCTGGTCCGCCGGAGCAAAGCAGACCATCGTTCCCTCACAGGCCAGATACAGGGGCTCAAGGCCAAGCATGCCGCAAACGCCGCCGACCGCCGGATCAACCGGGATTTTTCCGCGGTCGATCCGGATCCCGACCCCGCTTTCCTTCGCGATTTCATAAAGAACCGTCCCGACTCCGCCGCGCGTCGCATCCCGGAATGCGTGAACGTCCTTCGTGTGTCCGAGAACCGATTCGACCGCACTCCATAGGGGCGCGTCGTCACTCGTTACATCCGCCTCGATGCCGAACTCATCACGGGCGAGAAGAATCGCGCATCCGTGCCTTCCGATATCTCCGGTCACGATCACCGCATCTCCCGGTTTCGCATTTTTCCCGGACAGATCGATACCCGGCAGAAGTTCGCCGACACCGGCCGTCGTGATGAAGAGCCCGTCGACCTGACCTTTTCCTGCCACCTTCGTATCCCCCGCGACGATCACGACAGCCGCCTCCCGCGCGGTTTCACCCATCGACGACACGATCCGGTCCAGCTCCCCGACCGGAAATCCTTCTTCGATCACAAACGAACACGTCAGATACAGCGGCCTGGCCCCCATACAGGAGAGATCATTCACCGTCCCGCAGATAGAGAGGCGGCCGACGTCTCCTCCCGGAAAAAAGCGGGGCTGCACGATAAACCCGTCCGTCGTCATCGCGATCCTGCCGGATGGGGCCGGAAGAACCGCCGCGTCATCCGAGGTGAGATACGCATTATCAAAATGTCTGCGAAAAATTGAGGTGATCAGATCCGAAGTCTGAGCGCCGCCGGCGCCGTGCGCCAATGTAATTGTATCCATTTTTCTCTCCCTGAATTTCTGTCATGCAGATTTCAAAATCCGCTCCGATTCGCGCAGGCACGGTCGGGGCAGGACGTTTTATTCTGGCAGCATATCATACTTATAATACGCCGAGCAGGTTCCTTCCGAGGATACCATGCAGGCTCCGACCGGCACAAGCGGCGTGCATTTCTTTCCAAAAAGCGGACACTGATCCGGAGTGATGCGCCCCATGAGCACGTCGCCGCAGCGGCACGCAGGATTCGGCCGTCCGTGCATCTGCGGAACCCGGAACGCGGCGCGCGCATCGAAAGCGTGATAATCGCTGTTCAGGCGCAGTCCCGATCCCGGAATGTTCCCGATCCCTCTCCATACAGCGTCACAGGGTTCCATCGTTTCGCGGATGAGCGCGCGGCCCGCCGGCGATCCTTCCTCCGTGACGACCCGGGGGTAACAATTCTCCGCAAAGGGTTTCCCCTCTTCCAGCCTCTTCAGGATGACCGCCAGCGCCGTCAGGATCTCCCCGGAGGTAAATCCGCAGACCGCGCCGGAAATCCCCTCCCGCATGAGTTCACGGTAAATGCCCATTCCGGTGATCGCTGAGACGTGTCCCGGATACAAAAACGCATCCGCGCTGTCTTTTAGCGTGCGATATGCCTGATCCATCGTTTTGTTCGCCACGAGAAGATAAAAGTTTTTCACTCCCTCCCGTTTCGCTTTTTTCACCGCGAGACAGGACGCCGGCGCGGTCGTCTCGAAACCGACCGCGAGAAATACGACCTGCTCCTCCGGGTGCGTTTTCGCATACTCCAGCGCATCGAGCGGAGAGTAAACGACTTTCACCTTCGCCCCCTCTGCCCTGGCGCCCGCGAGACTTTTCTCCGTCCCCGGCACGCGGACAAGATCACCGAAGGTCGCGATCACCGCTCCTTTTTCCGCAAGAAATACCGCCTCATCGATGTATCCGGTCTCTGTGACACACACCGGACAGCCCGGCCCCGAGATCAGCCGCACCGATTCCGGAAGAATCCGGCGGATCCCGTACTGGAAGACGGCATGGGTATGGGTTCCGCAGACCTCCATGATCCGGACCGGTTTCCCGTTGTAGTTTCTGATTCGCTCAAGTGCTTTCTGATTTTCCATCAGAGATCCTCCATGATCTGCTGCGTCTCCTCCGCGTCGTCCGCGGTGATTTTCGCGATCGCCATTCCCGCGTGAACCATCACATAATCCCCCGGATTGACCTCCGAAAGAAGTTCCGTCGAGATTTCCCGTTTCGCCCCTGTCGCATCAACAATCGCCGTGCCGTCCTTCGCTCTTACTACTTTGGCAGGTAACCCTACACACATATTTCAGTCCTTTCTGGAGACTTCTGCTCCGATCTTTTGCTTTGCCATCGCCGCATATGCCTGTCCGAGGGCGATCCCGCCGTCATTCGGCGGGATCAGGCTGTGAATCCATACATGAAAACCGTTCTGTTCCAGAAGTTCCTTCGTCATCCGAAGAAGCAGAAGATTCTGGAACACTCCCCCGGAGAGCGCCACATCCGTTATGTTCGTCCGCTGCCGGCATCGTTCTGCACCGGCCAGTATAAACTCCGCGGCTGTCCTGTGAAAGATCCAGGCAAGCCGTCCCGGATCATCCCCGGCGATCCGGCGCTCCGCCAGATGACGGAACAATGCATCCGTATTGATCACAAAACTCCGTTCACGCCCCGAATCTCCCCCGATTCTTTCCGGATGGACGGCTGCGTGATCCGCATCGTACGGACTGAGCGAAAACAACTCCCCGTCCTGCCCGTCCGACAAGGCCTCCTCTTCATACCGTTTTGCGGCGAATTCCAGCGCCATCGATGCCTCTCCCTCAAAGGTCGAGCATTTCCGGATCCCGAGAATCGCGGATGCCGCGTCAAAGAGCCGTCCGGCAGATGTGGACGGTACCGTATTGAAGCCGTTGGCAAGCATTCCGCACTGAACCCTGAGATTTTTCTCATCCGAAAGATCCAGATCTCTCATGATCTGCATCCATTCCTTCCCGAACGCGGAGAGGATCAGTGAAACCGCGATCCTCCAGCCCTCGCGCGCGGACGCGTCGCCGCCCGCCTGGGCGAACGGCGCGATGCTCCCCTCTCTTGAAAATCCGTAAGGGTCCGCGATCAGAAATTCGCCGCCCCAGACCGTACCGTCGCTTCCGTAACCGGTCCCGTCAAAGGAAACTCCGATCACCGGATCCCGGATCTCGTTTTCCGCCATGCAGGAAAGGATATGCGCGAAATGGTGCTGTACAAAAACGATCGGCAGTTTCGTCTCCCTGGCGAATGCGGTCGAATTGTACCCCGGATGAAGATCACAGGCCACAGCTTGCGGGCTGATTTCCAGCAGCCGCTCCATCCTCACGACTGCGGAACCGAGCGCCTCGACAGACCTGAGATCCGCAAGATCCCCGATGTACGGAGACGGATAATACCACTCATTTTTTGCCAGCAGAAACGTATTTTTCAATTCGCCGCCGACCGCAAGGATCTGCCCGGTCCAATCTTCCGGCCCCTTCACGGGAAGCGGCGCGAACCCGCGGGAGCGGCGGATCATATACGGTTTCCCGAAGGCGGTCTGCATCACCGAATCGTCTGCCCGGATCCGGATCTTCCGGTCATTCGACAATATCACATCGCACATCGGCCCGAGGTACCGCACCGCCTCCTCCGTCGTCCTGCAGATCGGCGCGCCGCCGGGATTGCCGGAAGTCATCACGAACACATCCGTCATCGGCTCTCCGTCCGGATAGTCAAACAGCAGCATCTGGACCGGAGCGTACGGAAGCATCACTCCGAGATACGGATTGTCCGGGGCGAGCACCTCCGGAAGCGCTCCGTCTTTCCTCCGCTCAAGTAGCAGGATCGGCTTCTGCACGCCGGTCATCATCTTCTCCTGCTCTGCGTCGGCCACACACTCTTTTTTCACCGTCTCAAGGTCCCGCATCATCACCGCGAAGGGCTTCATCGGACGATTCTTGAGCTTCCGCAGCCGGGCGACCGCCGATGCGTTCCGTGCGTCACAGCAGAGGTGAAATCCACCGATCCCCTTGACCGCCGCAATTCCTCCGCCGCGGATCACCCGACGCGTATAGATGAGCGCATCGCCCTTTACCTCATCGCGCCCGGGGATAAAGAGCCCCGGCCCGTCGTCGTTGCAGCAGACCGGCTGCGCGTGGTAACGCCGCGTCTCACTGTGTGTGTACTCATATTCGCACTGTCTGCACATCGGAAACTCCGCCATGCTCGTCCGGACGCGGTCATACGGCATAGAGTCCAGGATCGTCAGCCTCGGCCCGCAGTCCGTGCAGTTGATGAACGGATGAAGATACCGGCGGTTCTTCGGATCAAAGAGCTCCTCGCGGCACTTTTCGCACGTCGCAAGATCCGGCGACACAAAAATATCTCCCGCCTCACTTCGGCTCGTACGGATCGTAAAGGAATCCTCACCGACAGGGATCTCATCCTCCGTTTCGACGCGGATAATGGCAGATACGCGCGGTGCGTCGTCGACGAGCCGCCGCCGGAACATCTCCAGCGTTTCCGGATCCGCCTCCGCGTGAATCTCCACGTATGAACCCTTGTTGCAGACATCTCCCGCGATATGAAGTTCCTGCGCAAGCCTGCTCACAAACGGCCGGAACCCGATTCCCTGAACGATGCCGTACAGGCGGATCCTTACGCGTTTTCGATGATTTTCCTTCATCTTTCCTCCATCCGGCTCCACCGGCGGGCGGTTTCTCCCGATTTCGCCGCAGACCCGCCCTGTTCCGTCGAAGACATTCCCCGTCCCGTCGAAGACATACCCTGTTCCGTCGAAGACATTCCCCGTCCCGCCGCCTGTGCAGCCGCGCTCCCGGAGACCGCAAAATGCGGAAGTGGAATGAACTCCGCGCAGCATCCCCGGCACGCCCTCTCCAGGAGCGGATCCGCATAAATCCGGTCGAAAGAATGTTCCGACACGAGACGGATAAAATCCTCTTCATCCTTCAGCCGCATACAGCCATCCGCGCCGATGTCCGGCGGGCATTCAAAAAAAGTCGCCGTCCGCACCGCTGCCGTTTCATCCTCTTTGCGGATCCTCCTTGCGAGCGCGGCCGCAAAAACCGCCTGATGGACGATCAGCGTCCTCCCTCCTGAATGATTCCGGGCACGGACCGGATCACAAATCGCTCCGCCTTCCGGATACTCCGCGCGCCACGGGATTTTCCATCTTCTCTCCATCTCTTTCGCAGCCGCAAGACCGGATGGCGCGGTCACAATACTGACGGCCGCAAACGGCAGCTTTTCAAGATCCGCAAAATCATCCCCGATGATCATTATCTCATTTCCCGGATACGCTTTCTGAATTCCCGCCCGGATTTTGTCCGAATCATCCCCCGGCGCAAAATCAAGCGGTGTGCAGCCGAATACGGCGACCGGCGCACCGTCTCCGGTATGAATGGCCGCATCTCCATCCCCCTCTTTTCTCCCTGTTTTCGCAGCCGCGATCCGGACAAGTTCAAGGTACGCACGCGAAGCGCCCCGGTCATACAGATCCATCCCGTTCGTCTCTACCGCGGCGACCGGGATCCGGAACCGCCGGCCGGCCTCCTTCATCAGTCCGTAAAAATCGGTGCCGATCACAGCGGGAACCGGTGTTCCGATGATCGCAAGAAAATTCGCGTCGAATCGTTCCAGCACTTCCGCCGTCTTGTCAAGCGTCATCCGATCCCGCCCGAGAATCGCATCGAGATCGCGCAGCCCTGCTGAGAACACCGCGCTTTTTTGCGAAAACCAACGAGGCTCGTCGAACCCGCAGGCATTTCCTGTGCACCCGCCCGCGTCAAGAATGACGGAGACGCCGCCGAGGCGGAAAAATACCGAAACCGCTCCGGAAATATCCGGTGCGAACGGGGAAAGATATTTCATTAATCCCTTCAAAGCGCCGCCTCCATTTCATCCAGAAAGCTGATCAGACCCCGGTATCCGAAGGGCTGAATATCGCTGCAGAACCCGACCGGAACCGCATCCGGCTCATACCACGGCGCATCCCGTCCGACCGCCGCATCCGCCCCCGCGCCCGATTGATAACTGAGCATCGACGGAGACGTTCCGAAATAAATCCTCGTATCCGGAGAATACTGAGCGATCTCCCGAAGGTACGGGAAGTCCGCCCGGGTATAAGCCGCGAAAATTTCCGAAACGCCGTATCCGCAGAGCAGCAGCGACGCCGCCAGCTCAAAAGGATTCGCATTCAACATCTGTCCGAGCGCGAATGTCAGAACCGGATGATCCCGCCGGAACGCAGCGAGACGCTCTTCCGCCTCCTCCCTGTACTTCCGGTCATCGAACGTCACGCCGATCGCCGCGCCGAGCAGCTCATACTGCTTCGCGATCCGGCCGATTGAATAACTCCGGGAAAGATCGATATACGGCATCCCCGTCCTCTCCAGAAGATTCTGCGCCGCGAAATCCGCCTCCGGATTCAGCACCAGGTTAAAATTTGCACCGCCCATCTCCAGAAATTCCTCATACGTACAGCAGCGGGAAATCTCCCGGATCTGCGTAAGGCCTGCCGCGCGGAACATCGGATAGAGCTCCGAGTGATCCTCAAGCGGGGCGAAATATCCCATGAGATTGACGGCGTGAGGATCGACCGGTCTGCGGGTCAGTTCCCCGTACAGGGTGTCGCGGATCAGTGCCATCGGAGGCTTCGTCCCTTCGCGCGTCAGCGCATACATATAACACGGAATCACCCGGACTCCGGCCTGCTTCTCCGCTTCCCGGCAAACCGGCACAAGATCCGTCCCCAGCAGGGCGTCGACGCAGGTCAGGCAGACGAACACGACCTTCGGCCGCTTCTCCGGAACTTCGACGATCTCCGCCACCGCCTGCGGTATCTTTCTCAGATGGCGGCTCATGACGAGATCTGTCTCATCCATATTGAGATAAAACATCCGTTCCGCGTAGCCGGACTCCCTCGAAAGGATCGTGCTGTTCCGGCCGCAGCATCCCGGAGATACGAGCAGCATCACAGATTCCGGCATTACCAGCGCGGCCCGCTTCACGCCGAATCCGTTTGCCCCCGGCGAATTGTACGAAAGCGTGGCCGGCGAGCTGTAGATCAGCGAAGCGGCCGGCACCGCTTCCTTCGGCATATGATCCGGTCCGAGCCTCACCGCATCAGCCGCGGTCAGGTAAAACGGCTCCCTGTTCATCGGTCACTCCTCCATCAGTTTTTCCGCCAGTTCCCGGTACTTCCGGCTGACCGGAAGATCCGGATCTCCCGCAACGACGGTCATCCCCTGATCTTCAAACCGGGTGATGTCGCCGCTCCTCGGGATATCCGCCACGACCGGAAGATTTCTCTCATCCGCAAAGGCTTTGACCCGCTCATATTCATTCTCGACATTTCTGCGGTTCAGAATCAGACCGCCGACGGAGGCATAGCCGCGGTCCGCGAAATTCAGGACGGCACGGTTGATATTGTCCGCGGCATAGAGCGCCATCTTCTCCCCCGACGTCACGATCAGAACTTTCTCTGCGTAACCCTCGCGGATCGGCGCCGCGAAGCCGCCGCAGACGACGTCGCCGAGCACATCGTACAAAACGATGTCCGGCTGAATCCGCTCAAACACTTCAAGTTCTTCCAGCAAATCGAAGGTGGCGATAATGCCGCGCCCCGCGCAGCCCAGTCCCGGCGTCGGCCCTCCCGTCTCAATGCAGTAAATGCCGCCGTAACCGGTCACGCCGACGTGTTCGAAATCCGGCGCCTCATCATGCTCCCGGTAATAATCCATAACCGGCTGAATCTTCTTTCCCTGCAGAAGGTTCAACGTCGAATCCGCCTTCGGATCGCATCCGATCTGAATGACCTTCTGCCCCATATCCGCCAGCGCGGCAGCGAGATTGCTCGTCGTCGTCGATTTGCCGATTCCGCCTTTTCCGTAAATCGCTATTTTCTTCACTTCCATACGCTCCTTACCCGCCCGCTTCTCACGCGCGGAAAATCACCGGGGATGCCGGTTCTATCTTATTTTCTCTTTCGCTCACGACCAGATCCTTCTGTGCATCCAGAATATTTCGCACCGCGTCCGGCCCCGCAAAAACGGGATGCTGATCGCGGTAATACCTTCCGGAAAATGCATCATGCGGAAGAAAGATGAATTTTTCCCGTTCTCCCGGAAGCAGCCGTCCGTAGATCGGGTCCGCGATGATCCGGTCCGCCCTCCGGCAGGCGTCCCGGATCACGTGCTCGTCATCTGTGATCATCATCCCCCGCGTCAGCTCCTCCGGCGCGTCCGTAATCGGACAGAGAAACCGAATCTCCCTGTACTTTCCCAGGAGCGATGCGGCCTCACCCAGACTCCGCGCAGCGACCGGCTCGCCGATGATCAGGATTGTGCCGGCGCCATCTCCCTTTGGATCCTCCGCGATGCCGCTTTCCGGAAGCCGCCCCCCTGCGGACAGAATTTTCCGGATCCAGAGTCCGACCGCCTTCTCACCCACCGGGAAACCGGTCACGTATGGAATCCCACAGGTTTCTTTCATCCACTTCGCCAGCGGATATCCGGTCGACGAGATCACGACGTTCACGTCCGCCCGCCCCGAGGACGCCAGCGTCTCCGCCGTGTCGCCCATCGCCCAGGTGCTGACCAGTTCCATCCCGTTGTCCCGTATCAGACGCTTCAGTTCCGTGACCGTTCCCGTGACCGAAAAATCCAGCGGCGTCGCTCCGATAAGATTTACGCGAAGCGGCGATGATCCGGAGGAATTCCCGCCCGTCGGCGGTTTCATGAACCGCTTCGCAAACGCCAGAAACGCTTCGCCCGCACCCTGCAGGTACGAATGAATTCCGTCCGTCCGAAATCCGAGGGTCGGCACGCCCGTCGCCCTCTCAGTGAGCCTCGCGACCGCGTGAAAATCCGTCCCGACCACGTTCGGCATCGGACTTCCTCCGACCGATATGAATTTCGGATGCGTCTCGTCCGCCACCTCTTTGATGTCGCGGATCAGCCGGCCGTCATTGCCGTAAATCGTATCGACCTCATTGAGACCGGACAGATAAACCATCGAGGGAACATCGTACCAGCGCGGCTCATTGTGCGTCGTGTACGTCGAATTACAGCCGGACGCGTCATGTATCACCACAAGACCGCCGAGCTCATAGAGCGCCGAGCAGATCCCGAAAATATCCACCGAATACGTGGAAAGAACTCTCTGTGCCTGCCTCATACCGATCATCCTCCCGGCTTACCCGACGCACCCCAGCGCCTTCACCTGAATCAGCGGCGCGGCGTCTTTGGGACATGCCGCCGCTTCTTTCATCCGCTCCGCCATTTTCACAATCCCGGAAAAACCATGCAGGCCTCCGTTTTCGATCACGTTCACAAAGCGGTCCGTTCCCGTAAAATAGGCTGCCTTCTGACCGACCGCGAGCACTCCTCCGAGCTTCTCATTATCCGTCCGGGGAAGCAGACGCCTCTTAAAGTGCAGCGCCGCCCGCATCTTTAAATCCGGAAAATGCTCCCGCAGAAACTCGAAATCTCCCTGCTCCTCCTGACTGTACGCATCGCAGTAAACCGCGTAAACACGGATCCCGTGGGTCAGAAGAAGCCGCGCAAGGGAGAGCGGCCTCGGCGTCGCCGTGTAATCGATCGCGACCGGCATCGCGCCGATGGCTCGCTTCAGGCCTGCGAGCGCCGTCTCCGCGCGGCTGCGGAGATTTTCGATATCCGGGAGCGGAAGATCAAATTCCTCCGACGCCCGGACAAGCTGTCTCCCGATCTCATCCATACTCCAGCTGTACGGCGCGTAAAACATCGTCTGCCCGAGACGCTTGTTCAGATCCTTCGCCGCCGCCTCAGAATTTTCGTGGAAATAGACATTCGCGCAGGAAGCCCCCATCGCCTTGTATTCCTCATAGGTTGAGCAGGCCGCAAAGTCCAGCACATCGAACCCGCCCTCCCGGAACATTTTCACGAGTTCCGCATCCGGATCAACCGGAAAATAATTGACGATAAAATTGACCGCCTTACGCTCCGGCATTTTACGCACCGCGCGCATCAGCTGCCGTCTTCCGAGCTGATCCGGCGTGTACTTTCTCTGGAGCGTCGGAATCATGTAACCGTCAATAAAATCGATATCGGGATACCGTTCCTTCAGTCTCCGGTAAACAATCTTCAGATCGATATGCAGAAAATGCTGGATACAGCTTGTAAAGCATTCCACGCAGGATGGCTTCGGATCAAGCTCGTCGACGATATCCGAAACCCCGTCGATCATCATCTGCTCAAGGTTTCCTTTGAGAACATTTTCATTCGTCACGGTCACCATGGAAAAGCGGTCCGATCCGCCCGGTATCTCCTCCGCAGAAAGAACGACGCCCTGCAGGCAGCAGGCGCAGCAGACATAAATCTCGTGGCATCCCGGAATCAGCATCGGCGAATGCGCGATCGTCCATGCTCCGCGCGCCGGCGAACTGTACTGAAGTCCGATATGAAACGGTCTCGGAAACTTCGCGTCCCGAAGCGGAACTTCCGCACCGCCGGTATCCACATCGATACGCGGAAGATCCGGATGAATTTCCTGTTCACAAATCAATTGATTTCCTCCTGTTGCTCCGATACCATACACCGCTTCCCGGTTTCAGACTCCGGATTCTCACCTGCCGGCAATCCGTCCGGTTTTCCGAAAAATCCCGGATAATCGCCGCGCGCCGCGACGGTCCGGTAGCCGATCGAATGCATTCTCGAGCCGATGCAGTCCCGGCACTGTCCGGCTTCATCATCCACACAGATTTTCCCGTCATAGAGGAGGTAATCCTTCCGGACCGCCCCCGGCGAAAGATTCGGCATGATCACGTTTGCCCCCGCGAGAACGCCGAGCTCCCTTCCCCGCGGATGGATCGTCCCGAGCGCCGTCGTCGCCGGGATCAATGCCTTCGGAAAATACAGTCTCAATAGAGCGAGGAAAAACAGCGTATCCTCCAGCGTCCCGGCCGCGCAGTCCGCAAAAGGCGTCGCGTGATGCGGAACGAAGGGCCCGATACCGATCATATGCGGGCCAAGTTCCTGAAGGAAACGAAAATCCTTCACATAACACGCATCCGTCTGCCCTGGCGATCCGACCATGAAACCGGCGCCGATCTGAAAGCCGATCTCCTTCAGCTCATAGAGACAATTCATCCGGTGCTCCATCGACATCTCCTCCGGATGGAGATAACTGTAATGGCCCGCATCTGCCGTCTCATGGCGGAGCAGATACCGCTCCGCTCCCGCTTCAAAATACCGCCGGTAACTCTCACGGCTCTTCTCCCCGATCGAAAGCGTCACGGCACAGTCCGGATGACGCTTCCGGATTTCCGAGACAATCCGGCAGATCCGGCCGTCCGTGTCATACGCGTCCTCACCGCCCTGCAGGACAAAGGTCCGCAGACCGAGAGCATATCCTTCATCCGTGCAGGAAAGAATCTCCGCATCCGTCAGGCGGTATCGATGCAGCGCGCCGTTGTCCCGGCGGATCCCGCAGTACCGGCAGTTATTCCGGCAGTGATTTGTGAATTCGATCAGCCCCCGGAGATAAATATCGTGCCCGAATACCGCCGTCGATTTTTTCCGCGCCAGAAGATAGAGGTATTCCCGCTCTGTCCCGGAAAGGCCGTGCCTCGCACTGATCAATTCAAGCAGCGCACCGTCCGGCAGCGTCCCGTCCCGATTCAGCCGGTCAATCCATTCCATCGCCCGCATCTTCAATTCTCCCCTGTCTCCGGAAGATAAATATCGGAATACATCGTCTTCGCCGAGACGCCTTCGAGGCGCCCGAGTCGCCCGGTCATCGCATTGATCCGGTCCGGCAGCGCATCCACCGCGACGCTGATCAGATGAACATTTGCCGGCCGGTACGGAATTCCCATCCTGCCGATGATACAGTCCTGATAATCATGAAGGATCGCATTGAGCTGCGGCACCGCCTCCGGTTTTTTCAAAATCATGCTGACAATCGCAATTCGCCGTTCCATTCACGTCTCCTCTTTCGTCTTTTCACTTCATCTCTTTCGTCTTCATTGATCCCGGCATTCCGTCCGGACAAAAAACGGGCCCCTGCATCAGACCGATGCGGGAGCCGGCTCATTGAAATTCCGCCGCGCTGCGATTTTCAATGCAACGCGGACAGACGTTCCGCAAAACGGGCAGAAAACCCCTTTGCGACGCCTCGGTTTTTTCATGATCCGCCTTCCGCATCAAGGCCGTCTCCGGCATTTCCGCGTCAGAAAATCATCTTTCACTTTTTCATCCACTTTCCGGGAAGAAGACTTGCCGGTCAGTGTGTTGTTATCATTTTAACATAGCCGTACCTGTACGGCACCCTTTTCCGTGTTTTTTTCCGGAAACATTTTCCGTGGAATTTTTGCAAACATCTGTGTTCTTTATCCGGTCACTTCACCAGCTTCGAAATTTCTCTGAATCTCGGATGTCTCGAATCAACTGTCAGTTCAAACAGCACGGCCTCTGCGGTGGTGATCAGCGCTCCCTCCTGCTGCGCACGAAGGATCGCGATCTCCTTGTCCGAATCTTTTCTCGATGCGATCGCGTCCACTACAAGCACCGGCTGAAATCCCGCCTCAATCAGATCGATGCAGGTCTGCAGCACGCAGATATGCGCCTCGATCCCCGCGATCAGAACCGTTTTTCTCTTCCTGCTGCGGATTTCCTTAAAGATCGCCTCATCCTTCACACAGCTGAATGTACGTTTGTCGAAATAATCATCCGTACCCGCCGCCTCGATCAGACCGGGCACACTGTTTCCCAGCCCCTTCGTATACTGCTGCGTGATCAGAAACGGCACGTCCAGAACGCGCAGGCCCCGCGCCAGCAGCTCCGTCCGTTCCTCGCAGAGCTCGGCGCCGAACATCACCGGCATCAGTTTTTCCTGAAGATCGATAAAAATCGCCTGCGTTTCCTCCGGATTCATTCTCATAAATCATTCTCCTGTTTCATATGGTATTCGTTTCACCGGTCCCGGTTCCAAAATCTCCCCGACATAAAACCTCTCACGGGGAATTGTATCGATAGAAATATTATACAATAGTCCTGTGATTTTCGCAGGAGCAATTGCAAAAGTCATACGGCTTTTATTATAATTACTGCATCAGCCACACAAATTCTGGGAGGAATACGAATATGTTGGAAATTGGAACGAAAGCCCCGGCCTTTACGCTGCCGGATCAGAATGGTGAGATGCGAAGCCTTTCCGATTATCTGGGAAAAAAAGTGATCCTGTATTTTTACCCGAAGGACATGACCGCCGGCTGCACCAAACAGGCCTGTGCATTTGGGGAATTGTATCCCCAGTTTCGGGAAAAAGGTGCGGTGGTACTGGGCGTAAGCAAGGACAGCGTGGCTTCTCACAAAAAGTTTGAGGAAAAATACGGACTGCCGTTCCCACTGCTTTCCGATACGGAAAAAGAAGTCATTCAGGCTTACGACGTCTGGAAGGAAAAGAAGAATTACGGCAAAGTCTCCATGGGAGTCGTCCGCACGACGTACCTGATCGATGAGAACGGGACCATCATAAAGGCATTTGGGAAAGTAAAAGCTGCTGAAAATCCCGCACAGATGCTGGGCGAACTGTCGTGAGGATGATCATTTCACCGGCGAAGCAGATGCGGGAGAACACGGATTTCCTTGCCTGCACGGCGCTTCCGCCTTTCATGGAGAAGACGGAAGTCCTGAAAGACTGGATCCGCTCTCTGACCTATGTAGAGCAGAAAACCCTTTGGGCCTGCAATGACAAGATCGCCAGACAAAATGCCGGGCGATTTGCACACATGGATCTGCGGAAGAACCTGACACCGGCTCTTCTGGCCTATGACGGCATCCAGTATACGTATATGGCTCCGGCAGTCTTTGAGGACGGTCAGTATGATTATGTGCAGGAGCATCTGCGGATCCTGTCCGGCTTCTATGGCGTTGTGCGGCCGATGGACGGCGTTGTGCCGTACCGGCTTGAAATGCAGGCCAGGGCTGCAGTCGCCGGGCACAAAAACCTCTATGACTTCTGGGGTGAAGACCTGTACCGGGAAGTGATGGATGACAGCCGTGTGTTGATCAATCTTGCGTCGAAGGAATACTCAAAATGCATCGAGAAATATCTGAAGCCGGGAGACCGTTATATCACCTGCATCTTCGGTGAACCAAAAGACGGGAAGATCGTGCAGAAGGGCGTTTATGCCAAGATGGCGCGAGGTGAGATGGTGCGGTATCTGGCCGGGATCCGGGCGGAGGAGCCGGAGCAGCTTAAGACCTTTAACTGGAGCGGCTACCATTTCGACGAGCGCAGGTCGTCGGACACGGAATATGTGTTCATCCGGTATTGATTGAATTCGGCGCAGGCGGCCGCAGCACGCATAAAACGCGGTGTTCAATAACATCATACCAAATCCCGATTTTTCGACAATGACGATTCCGTTTGCTTCAAACCACTGACTGCATCAGACCTGTTCTTCTGTCTTGGCTGTGCGTCTCCGCTGTTCAGCATCGAACCGTGTAACTATCTGAAAACTGATTATGACAAAAACAAGCGGATGTCCGAGCATTTCCATCTAAAAGTTGTAAAAAGCCGCTATAGAGATCTAGGGATCACAGCATTGATGCCGACCGACCGAATCCCCCTCCGGATCTCCCAATTCACTGTTGCATCCCGTTTATGCCTCAACATAAAACAGGAATACTCCTGCCAGAAGTCCCGGCAAGACCGGATATACAGCAGACAATGAGCCAGAATCGTGATGGGATTATATTTTATCAACGACTTGCGATGCGTATTGTAAAACAAGTCGATAAAAGACCCGCGCCAACACAGTAAACGGAAAGAGAAAATACTGAAAACAGCTTTTCACTTTTGATCATATGAATCTCCAATCATAATGCTGAAATTACGCTGATGAAAAGGAAACGCAATCAAGAATACGTATAAAATCCCGGGATATTCCCTTATGGCAACGTGTCTATTTCACCCTCCCCCCGCTCGCGCGGGAACAACGTCCCATGTCATCGACTGCTTCCGCAATATCCAGGATCACCCCCGCTCGCGCGGGAACAACATACAGCAAATTGCGTCAGCTCTGAGCTATACAGGATCACCCCCCCTCGCGCGGGAACAACTAATCCTTTTGAAGCCTTTTATTCCTGTCGTAGGGATCACCCCCGCTCGCGCGGGAACAACTCCTCTCTATCAGGCTGTTTAATTCTGTAAACAAGGATCACCCCCGCTCGCGCGGGAACAACTATTTACTTCCTCCAAGAAAGGCATGCATATTAGGATCACCCCCGCTCGCGCGGGAACAACTCGAGTGTACAGTAAAGGTTAGCGGCGCGCCTGGGATCACCCCCGCTCGCGCGGGAACAACCATCTCCAACTCAGTGCGCTCCTAATCAATGCAGGATCACCCCCGCTCGCGCGGGAACAACAACGGGAGCGGAGAGACGGAGAGCGTTACCGCAGGATCACCCCCGCTCGCGCGGGAACAACTAATACTGAATATTTTCGCCCATTATTTTCTTGGGATCACCCCCGCTCGCGCGGGAACAACGTCCGCTTCGGTGCAAGAAGGATCTCAAAAACGGGATCACCCCCGCTCGCGCGGGAACAACCCACCCGCGCGGCCTGACCGTCAACAATCAGGAGGATCACCCCCGCTCGCGCGGGAACAACATACCGCAGTTACTTCAGCTTTGCCGCAAACCAGGATCACCCCCGCTCGCGCGGGAACAACCATCCGCATCACCTCCCGTCATTCGGTCGATCAGGATCACCCCCGCTCGCGCGGGAACAACTAGACGGCATCACGTGCGGAGGATGCCCCGTCGGGATCACCCCCGCTCGCGCGGGAACAACCATCCGGAAGAACTTCACGATAATCAAATTTCAGGATCACCCCCGCTCGCGCGGGAACAACTGATCAACTCAATTGCCGTCCTGGTCTTTCCGGGGATCACCCCCGCTCGCGCGGGAACAACCCTCCTTCGCGTATCTTCGCAGTGCTGTTCCGGGGATCACCCCCGCTCGCGCGGGAACAACTTGATGATTGTTATTTGGTTACGCAGCCAAGTGGGATCACCCCCGCTCGCGCGGGAACAACGTACGATTACATGCTCAAGGGCATGTTGAAAGAGGATCACCCCCGCTCGCGCGGGAACAACCGCCGACGTTATTCAGATAAGTGGTTGCCGGCAGGATCACCCCCGCTCGCGCGGGAACAACACGAAGATTGAAGTGTACGAGAGGGACGGTGGAGGATCACCCCCGCTCGCGCGGGAACAACTGGGTTTAATTCTAGCGGGGCATCAAATTCTGAGGATCACCCCCGCTCGCGCGGGAACAACGCGTTCGTGCCGTTCGCTGTGTAGATCTGGATAGGATCACCCCCGCTCGCGCGGGAACAACGGGTGAATACTTCGGGCTGAAAATCAAGGGAGAGGATCACCCCCGCTCGCGCGGGAACAACGCTTACAATCAACGACAATGTATACCAGTTTAAGGATCACCCCCGCTCGCGCGGGAACAACCAGGTACTGGCAAGGATCAGCCGATCGGCATGAGGATCACCCCCGCTCGCGCGGGAACAACCCGGGTTGCCCGGGCGTCCCGTTGACGCCATCAGGATCACCCCCGCTCGCGCGGGAACAACGTTGTACAGGTAGATCGATGCATCGCGCAGATAGGATCACCCCCGCTCGCGCGGGAACAACACCACTTAACGGTTCCCAGTGCCGACAGCGCCGGGATCACCCCCGCTCGCGCGGGAACAACGAAAACACCCGGTTTACAGCTTTGGAAGCACGGGGATCACCCCCGCTCGCGCGGGAACAACAAGATGAGCTTGATGAAGAAATCAAAGCCATCGGGATCACCCCCGCTCGCGCGGGAACAACTGTTCCTGTTCGATTCACTACCTTGCCCATGCAGGATCACCCCCGCTCGCGCGGGAACAACTGATCGTGTCGGCAGTAAATACCGGCTTCGCGAGGATCACCCCCGCTCGCGCGGGAACAACCGGCACAGTCGCAGGATAGCGAGGGAACACTGAGGATCACCCCCGCTCGCGCGGGAACAACCGCCATGTCTTTATCCTCCCCCGATCTCAGTCAGGATCACCCCCGCTCGCGCGGGAACAACCTCGCGATTGTTGCTGTCCAGTGCAGAGTTGAGGGATCACCCCCGCTCGCGCGGGAACAAC
>CADBRN010000019.1 GCA_902797025.1 uncultured Lachnospiraceae bacterium | reverse complement strand
TTGAGCCTCAGCGAAACCCAAAAGGCCTTGATTTTCAAGGGTTCCGGACGTATAGCCCGAAGTGCAATCTCTCATAAACAGGATTTTGAGGGTGGCAAGGCAGATTTTCAAGTCTTCTGCGAGGCTGGGTTTTGCGATATACATCAGATCCATTAGCAGCTTATCGTACGGCGTGGTGTTGTACTTGCCGTATACCTGGGCATAGCCTGTGAGACCACACTTGCACTGAAGCCGAAGATCGAATTCCGGAAGAAACTTCTTGTACTGCCGGGCGATCTCAGGCCGCTCCGGCCGGGGACCTACTATCGACATATCGCCCCTCAGGATGTTGATGAGCTGCGGCAGCTCATCCATCCGACAGGATCGGATAAAATGCCCGACCTTTGTGATTCTCGGATCCCTTTCCCCTGTGGAGAGTCTGGCGATGCCATCCTTCTCCGCGTCCATTTTCATGGAGCGGAACTTGAGTACCTCAAAAACCTTCCCGTCCTTGGTGAGACGCTTCTGCCGGTAAAAGGCTGTCCCCCCGTCCGAACGGATGACAATTGCAAGAATGATCATCAGCGGGCTTAAGAGCACCAGCGCGATACCGCTGAGCAAAATGTCAAAGAAGCGCTTTAAAAAGAGGTATTCCGGGGTCGGATTATAGCGTCCCGCCCGCAGGATCGGCAAGTGGAGCAGGTGAAATTTTTCCGCCCCCGCCATGATCACGTCTCCGATTCTCGGAATCGTATAAGCTTCGATATCATACGCAATGCAGTACTTCACGATCTGGTTGCGGTCATGTGAGTGAAGGCCATAGAGAAAAACCACCTCGGCTCCATCGACTGCCTTTCGGATTCTCGGATCCTCCGCCGCGTTGTGCAGCCGGTCTTCCTGGTAATCGGCTATCTGCTGAGTAAAGATATCACGAATACAGATCTTGTTTTCAATTTCAAAGTGAGCCTGCATGCTGCTTTCCCGAAGGAAGTCATCCAGATTCTGGTCCTCATCGTAGATGATAACGGTTCTCTTTGCCGGATAATGGTGAAAATACCACTGATGGCTGCAGTAGGCCCAGGTTATGATGACCACGATTTGTGCTGTCAATACCAGAAGCAGATACAACACGTTGGGTAACCGGGAGAACAGGAGCCACATCACAATATAAATCAGAAAGTCTGTGAGCACTACAGAGAGTGTCTGTGCATAAACAATCTCTGAGATCGAACTTATGTGGATCAGATATCCCCGGTAGAGATGGGAAATCAGATAATACATCACCACATACAGGAAGATCACCAAGATATTCCCCATACGGTAATATGGGATCCGCATCTGAGAGGAGTAGTACAGATTCCAGGCAAGCATAAAGGGGACGGCAACACCGATTACGTCAAGCAGCTTTACCAGGCGCTGAATCAGCCGATGCTCCGTGGCATTCCGCCCATCGATATCCCGGCGTGATATCCCCGAATAGTGATAAGTTGTCTGATTTTCCGACATTTCCTTCTCCCTTTCTCCCCGCTTCCTTCTGTTCTGCTGTTTCTCTGCCCGTCTACATCTGTTTTGGATACATTCTGCATCGTTGCTGAAGTCAATACACCACGCAGAGTGTTTCTCCTCCGCGCCAAAATAATTTCATCGTCGGACCCTTATATTTATTTTTCCCATTATGTAATACCCCCCTAATTATCAGACAACTATACAAATTGCCAATGCATCGGAGGGGGATATACCTCTCTCATTATTTTCATAAAAAGGCCGTCTTTTCAGATCGTCCTCTGATTTTATTTCCAGCGCAGGCCGTTTTTCAACAGCCCTTGCATTTTTTTGCACCGCGCCCCGTCTTATTGATCGCTACGTAATACACTTTAATACAAACCCAGGCATTATTCAAGGCCATTTTATGCATAATTATCTTCTCATCTTTTTCTGTTCCCGATTATTTCCGGTGGAACTGCCTTGATCTGCTTTACTTTCAACTATATCGCCGCTTTCGTGAATTATTTTTGTATGGCGGAAGCCTTGGTGAAAACCAACGTGCACTCCTTCAGTTTTTGTTAATTCACGAGACGAACCCGTGATCCTGATCAAGAAACCGCTCTACGATGTATCGCGGCCGTTTCTTTGACTCCATGTACGTTTTTCCGGTATATACTCCGACTATGCCGACCGCAAGGAGAATCAGTCCCCCCACCGCCCACACGGAGAGTGTGGCGAAGATCCACCCCGGTACGGCCCGTCCGGCCGCGCAGCGGATGAGTTCGACTATAAGTGCGGCTGCTCCGGCGAGAAAGAGGAAACCTCCCGTCCGCGCGATCATATCGAGCGGTCTGGTTGAGAACGACGTCACACCGTCGACGGCGAAGGAGATCATCTTCTTCAGCGGATATTTGGATGCGCCTGCGAATCGTTCCGCGCGTTCATAGTAGACGATGTCCGCAGGAAAGCCGATCAGCGGAACCATGCCGCGCAGGAACAGATTGACCTCTTCAAATTCGGAGAGCGCGTTGAGCGCCCGTCTCGACATCAGACGATAGTCCGCGTGATTGTAGACCGTCTCCGCCCCCATGCGGTTCATCATCTTATAAAAGCCCTGGGCTGTGGTCTTTTTAAAGCGGGAATCGCGCTTTCTCGTGCTCCGCACCCCGTAGACGATGTCTTTCCCCTCATGGTACTTGTCGATCATCTGATCACAGACCCCGATGTCATCCTGAAGATCCGCATCCATCGAGATGGTGAGGTCGCAGAAGTCTTTCACGGTCATCAGGCCGGCCAGCAGTGCGTTCTGGTGCCCCCGGTTTCTGGAAAGATTGATCCCGGAAAAAACCGGATCCGAATCGTGCAGCTTCGAGATGATCTCCCAGGTGGAATCCCCCGATCCGTCGTTGACGAAACAGATACGGCTCTCTTTCGATATTTTTCCGCTTTGGATCAGCTCTGTCGTTTTCTTTTTCAGACGTTTTGCAGTTTCCGGCAGAACCTCTTCCTCGTTGTAGCAGGGAATAATAAAATATAAAAGATCGGCGCTCATGACATCTCCTATCTCGTTTTCTTTCGGCCCCGCTCAGCGATGTTCCCCTTCCCTGTTCCGTAAGGGTTACTCTGATACTGGTTCTGGCCGCCTTAATCTCCACCTTCTGCGGCTGTTCCGGACTGCTTTCTTTTACTGTAATAAAGTCTGCATCGTCCGGGATCCTTCTCATTTTCATACTTTGCTTATGCAATTACTCTATAATTCCCATAATTCCCGTCATGAACTGACCGACGCCTCTTTTACTTCTCCGTTTTCAACTTCAATCGCCAGACCCAGTCCGTTCAGTTTCGAGCAAAGATCCAGGAATGACTCCCGGCTCATCGCTTCCCCCGGCGAATCGCCGCCATAACTCATGTAACGGGTGGCGTCATTCGTACGGAATTGAATCGTTCCGTATGTGGTAACGCGGTCCGGATTCGGATCTTCGCCCACCCCGTTCTGATAATACCCCATCACTCCGGTCACAAGAAGGTCGTCTCCCTCTGCCGTTACAGAAGTGATATAAGTCGGATCGCTTTCCTGAGCGGAGGGATACAGAGTGGCCATATAAACACCGTTGGCCACGTCTTCATTTTCAGCCGGCTGTTCCGGTCTTACACTCCCGGATGTCACTGCCGTGCCGGCGGCAGGCTCCGTCTTCGTTTCCCCGGACACGGAACTCGTCCGGTCCACTTTCTGCGGCGTTTCCTGAGGATTCTTCTTCGGGGGTTTCCGTAATATCAACACAGCCGCAAGAGCGGCTGCAAGCGCAGCAAGAATGATCAGGGCAACCAGGATCCTGACTTTGTAGTTTTTTTCCGGATGGTTTTTGTCCATTTGATCACATCCTCCTCAGTGAACAGCCGGTTTCTTACCGGCGACGACAATAGAACTGTCTTTTGTATATTATAACAGAATACAAGCGGGATACCGGTTTGCATCTGAAAAAAAACGGGGAATCGCATGTCAAACCATCTCAAATATCAAAATATATAAAAAGAAGCCGGATCGCTCCGGCTCCCTTTCATTTATGAGTGGAATTATACGAACTTGGCGGTGTTGACTTTCACACCCGGTCCCATGGACGGCGCCACGGT
>CADBRN010000018.1 GCA_902797025.1 uncultured Lachnospiraceae bacterium | reverse complement strand
GTTTTCGGATTATCTTCCTAACCAAGGTGATTGCTGTTCCTCCAATTCATGGGCAGAAAGTCTGCTGTTAATCCAAAACAGGAGCTTATACAACAGGATCGTGAAAAGGATCGTCGAGATCACTTCCGGAAGAATCGTGTATCGTAAGTAAACTCCGTACGAATGAGTTCCCTTCAGAGCGAAGAGAAAAAGATAGCAGAGTGTGCCGTAAATAAAATCACTGATGCCGGCGAGCAGCATCGGCACCTTCAGATCTTCGTCAAAAAAAACCTTGCAGAACCGGCCGTTCATAAAACCGATCGTCATATACACAAGGGCGTTGAAACCGATAAATCCTCCGTAAAGCAGATCCAGAAGAAGGCCTGTGGCAAAGCCGATCCAGATTCCGGTGCGTCCCCCGCACATAAATCCGAATGCCGTGACAAGAATCAGCAGGAGGTTCGGTGTGATAAAGGAGGGAAAAATCACCGGTATCACGGCTGTCTGCAGGATCAGCGCGGCAATCACGAGAACCGCTGTCACGATGATGCGTCTTCGCATTTACTCATCCCCTCCCGTGTCTTTGACCTGCTTGATGACAAGGACCTCCTGAAGATGAGCGAAATCCGCAGCCGGCACGATATAACCGGTCTTTGTCAGATGATTCGTGTCATCCTGAACCGAATCCACATAACCGATCAGAATCCCTTCAAGGTATTTATCACTGATGTTCGACGTGACGATCTTTTCACCGGCCGGGATATCGTTGTCCGTGTGCATCTGACTGAATGCCATCTTATTCTGATCCATCAGACTTAAATTGCCTGTGACGATGCATGTATCCAGCGAGCTTTCCGTCATGCCGCTCACACTGCTTCCGTCGTCAATGATCGACCGGACGTTTGCCCAGTTCTTCCCGACGCTTGTGATGATGCCGACCAGTCCGTCTCCGCTGACGACATTCATATCTGCCGTGATCCCGCTGTCTGTCCCTTTATTAATCGTAAAATTGCTGTACCAGTTCCCGGGATCTCTCGCGATCACATTTGCTCCGACCTTTTCATACTGGGAATAGCTCTGATCCAGCTGGTAGAGCGAGCGGAGGCGCTCCAGCTCATCCTGATTCAGCGAGAGCTCCGTATTCGATTCCTCCAGAGAAGCCACCTTCTCCTTCAGCTGTGCATTCTCCTGTGCCAGCTGCTGAACATTCCCGAATGCTTCTCCCCGCCCGCGGAACCAGTTTCCGATCTGATTGACCCCGTTCTGAATCGGTGCGATGACGACGCCGGCCGCGTTCTGAACCGGTGCGATGTTCACCAGATCGGTCATAGTCAGGATAATCGCCGCGATGCAGAAAAACGCTAAAATTGTATAGAGATGTCTGTTTTTTAAACTGGATTTTTTCTTCTTATTCATCGATGATTTCCAACAATTCTTCTCTCAATTAACGTGTCAGACACAGATATACGGCAGCGGCTCAGGCTAATGCTGCGCCGCCAGTCCGCTGTATTCCGGCCGGAGAATCACTTCCTTGATTCCCATGATCGTGCTCAGATCGTAATGACCGGAGATACTCACGGCACAGTCCAGATTGTCGTTCATAAATTTCGGGAGACCGGAGATCCTCGTACTCCCTCCGCACAGATAGATCCCGTCTCGGTACACGCTGTCACGAATCTGCGGCGGAATCCGCTTCAGAAACTTTCCGGTTTCATCCGCGATCCGCTGAACCTGTGTGAGCACCGCGGACGTCACCGTATGCGTCGTCACAATTCCCTGTCTCGGAAGGCCGCTCTTCGTGTCGATTCCGTAGACCTTTCTCGCCTCCATTTTTCCCCCCGACAGATCGGTCAGCGAAAGCTTCAGCCGCTTTGCCGTCTTCGCACTGATCATAAAATGATTCCGCCTGCGGACGGCGGCCACGATCGCTTCATTGATGCTGTGGCCGCCGACCGGGAGGAGATGGCTGATCACGACGCGCGCGTCGGTGATCACGGAAATTTCCGTACTCTGCGCACCGATATTTACAATCATCGTGCCATTCGTTCGATCGACCGGGATGCCAAAAGAGAGCGCATCCGCGATCGGCCGCTCCACCATATAAATCCGGCTGCGGCTCAGATTTCCTCTGTGCGCGATCGTATGATACGCTCGTTTTTCGATTTCAGTCATGTCTGGTAACACAGAAAAATAGAGTGCGGGTGCCTGTCCGATACGGCTGTCACACCGCTCCAGAAGAGTATGAAGAACCGCCTCCATCAGCGAGACATCGCTTATGCGCCCGTTCGCCACTGGTGTGATCACTTCCATATTTTCCGGCGTTTTGCCGAGAAGATGGTACGCCTCGTTTCCGATGGCGTAAACTGATTCGTTGTTCAGGATCGCAATCATATTGCGTTCCTTCTGTATCCGATCACTTTTCTGATCATAGATCTTCACCGTACTGGTGCCGATGTCAATTCCGTATCCGTGATGAAGCAGCATTCTTCATCAAACCCCTCTCGTATTCAATATGTATTTTTCTCTCAGGCTCGTGTAACACCGGTCTCCGATGATGATATGATCGAGCAGATCGATCCCGAGAAGCTCCCCTGCATCCCGGATCCGCCTTGTGACAGAAATATCTTCATCGCTCGGCGACGCGTCGCCGCTCGGATGATTATGAACAAGGATCATATGAACCGCATGGTATGACAGGGCGCAGATAAAAAGCTCCCGGGGCGAGATCAGCGAAAGATTCACCGTCCCCCGTGTGAGAAGTACATCCCCTATCATCCTGTTTTTTACATTCAGCATCATGCAGCGAACGACTTCCTGTTCCTCATGACGCATCGCTTCCATATAATATGCCGCGATCGCGTCCGGGTCGCAAAAGGTCAGTCCTCCGGATGCTGATGTCTGCGCGATTCTTTTCGACAGCTCGCCGATGCAGAGCACCTGAAGCGCCTTTACCTGCCCCACCCCGCTGATCGAACAGAGCTGATCGACCGTGAGATGATAGATTCCGGTAAGTCCCCGGTTAAAACGGCACAAATCAAGAATCTCATCTGCAAGACTGATCGATGAGACTCCTTTTGTTCCGGACCGCAGAATCACAGCTAAAAGTTCCGCGTCCGTGAGGCCCTCCGGTCCGAGACGGAGGCACTTTTCATACGGCCTCTCCGCTTCGGGAATCTGCCGGATCGTCCTCCGGCTGCCTGTTTCCGTGCAATTCTCATTATCAGGTTTTCTCATATGTCCGTCCTTTCCGCCCCTTGTGCACGGCCGGCGGTTCACGTAAGAAACCCTTAATGCATGATACCACAGAATCAATTTTATGTATATGAAGATTCAAAAAACAGTGTTTTAAAATTTTGTTCCGTTTTATACCGGTATTCCGCGATTTTTTCAGCCGTTTTGATTCCGTCGATCGCCGCGGAAGTGATTCCTCCGGCATATCCGGCACCTTCTCCGCAGGGAAACAGACCGCCCACACTGCTCTCTCCGGTACTCCCGCGGACGATCCGGACCGGTGAAGAGGTCCGGCTCTCGACGCCGGAAACGATCGCATCGCCGTCTGAAAACCCGCGGATTTTTGTTCCGAAGCGCTCCATGCTCTCGCAGATATCCGCCGCCGCAAAATCAGGAAAAACCGACCGCACATCCGCAGGTTCGAAACTCCCGCAGATCTCCGGAGACACCGGTCCGATCCCACCGGACGCCAGCATCTTTGATGAAATCCCGTCTGCCGCGCCGGAGGATTTTCGAAAATCCTCATACCGCTGGACAGGAACCGCCCCTCCCGCAAGAGCAAAGGCTCTCCGTTCAAGTTCCCGCTGAAAATATATGCCGGAAAGCGCCGGATCTGCCGCATCCGGAGCGAATGGAAGAAAATCATCCGGTCCGACTGTGACAACGATCGCGGAATTCGCGTTGATCCCGTCCCTCGCATGGTAACTCATGCCGTTGACCGCCAGATGCCCCGGCTCCGAGGATGCATTTACGACGTATCCGCCGGGACACATGCAGAATGAATAGACACCGCGCCCGTCGCGGCAGCGGTTCGTAAGCTTATACGGAGCCGGTCCCGTGTGTGACGTATCGGAGGTTCCGTACTGGGAACGATCAATGAGTTCCTGCGGATGTTCCACCCGGACACCCACCGCGAACGCTTTCGCCTCCATCGGCACCCCGTGCGCATTCAGCATCCGGAAGGTATCGCGGGCGGAATGTCCGATGGCAAGAACAACCGCATCGGATTCAATCCGGGTTCCGTCCGATGTGACGACTCCCCGGACCGCGCCGTCGCGGAGGATCAGATCATCCACCCGCGTCCGAAAACGAACCGATCCGCCAAGGCGGATGATTTCCTCCCGCAGTGAACGGACGATACCGACAAGCAGATCCGTGCCGAGATGCGGCTTCGCGTCATAAAGGATCTCTTCCGGAGCCCCCATTCTGACGAAGGTCTCAAGGACATATCTGTTCCGTCCGCTCCGGTCATGAACACCGGTGTTCAGCTTTCCGTCCGAGAACGTCCCTGCACCACCCTCCCCGAACTGTACATTGGAGTCGGGATCGAGCGGATCACCGGACCAGAACCCGCGGACCCGCTCCGTTCTCGCTCCGGCCTCATCGCCGCGCTCCAGAAGCAGCGGTCTGTATCCGTGCTGTGCCAGAACATACGCGCAGAAAAGTCCCGCCGGCCCGGCGCCGATGACGATCGGCGGCGCATCACCTGCCTCCGCATTCTTCCCAGGAAAATGGTAATGTGTGGGATTAAATGACATAATATTTTTATGTCGACTCTTCTTCAGGACCGCACGTTCAAGCCGGCTGTCCTGCATCGCCACACAGACCGTATCGCAAAAAAATAATTCCGGCTTTTTCCGCGCGTCGATCGAACGGCGCGCGATGCTGATCTTTTTGATCTGATCCGGTCCGACGCGGAGCAGATGGCACACCTTCCGCATCAGGGCATCCTCCCCGGCCTCCACAGGAATCCGTATCTCTGAAATCTGCAGCATTCTGCTCAAAAGCTCCTTTCCGCATCACTAAATTCTTCAAACAAAAGAAAACGGGCTGACCATTCGTTCTGCCGCCCCGTGCGCCCCGATTATACAACAGGAGCGATACGCCAGGCAATTCTTTTTCTCCGCCGCTATTCGTGATAGAATAAAAAAACCACAGAAACTTTAATGAACCTTACGGGACAGCGGAGAATGAGGGAATCTTATGGACAGAAGGTCAGAATCACGAAATAAAAAGTATCAGGAACGGGTACGGCAGGTCCGGAAAATCAAAATCGCCATGACGGCGGCCGCCGCTTCCATCGTTCTGCTTGCCGCCGCCGGTATCCGTAGCTGTTCCGGTTCGCGGTACGGTGCGAAAGAAGAGGACACTCCATCCGGATCAGCCACGGCCTCCTCATCCGAATCGGTTCTCTCATCCTCTTCCGGATCTGCTGTCACAGCCGACCTCACCGTCAGTGCTGCCGGCGACTGCACGCTCGGGACGGATGAGAACTTCGACCCTTCTTCTTCCTTTGACGCAGTCTATCAGTCGAAGGACGATCCTTCTTACTTCTTCGCCGGCGTGCGGGATCTCTTTTCTTCCGATGATCTCACGATCGTCAACCTTGAAGGAACACTGACCAGGGCGACGCAGCGCGCAGATAAAACCTACGCATTCCGGGGAGATCCGGAATACGTCCGGATTCTGAAAGAAGGGAGCATCGAGGCAGTCAATCTGGCCAACAACCACAGTCACGACTACGGGGAACAGAGCTACGAGGATACGATCAGAAATGTAGAAAATGCCGGCATCGTCAGTTTCGGATACGACCGAAGCCGGGTCATCACGATCAACGGGGTAAACGTCGGACTTGTCGGAACCTACGAGCTGAAGGATGGAATCGGCTGCAAAGAAGGGATGCTGGAACAGATCCGGTCGGTGCGGGATCAGGGCGCCGAGCTCGTGATCGCAAGCTTTCACTGGGGAACCGAACGGGAAAACTATCCGGACGATGTGCAGAAGGAGCTCGCTCACGCGGCGGTCGACGCGGGAGCGGATCTAGTGCTCGGCCATCATCCGCACGTTCTGCAGGGGATCGAGACGTATCATGGAAAGCAGATTGTATACAGCCTCGGCAATTTCTGCTTCGGAGGGAACAAAAATCCGGGGGATAAAGATACCATGATCTATCGTCAGACCTTTCATATTAAAAATGGAACCGTTTCATCCGATCCGTATGAAACGATTCCCTGCAGTATTTCCTCGGAATCAGACCACAACGATTATCAGCCGGCGGTTCTGACCGGTTCGGAAAAAGAGCGGGTACAAAAACGGATCGACAACTATTCCGAAGCATTGGCCGGGACACAATAACCGGTCGGACGTTCAGGCTCTCTCATTTTTCTGACGCTTCATGCGCCTTCTCCGTACCCGCATCCAGACCCATCGGAACATTGGAGAGGAATTTCCGGAAGAACGCCGGGGAAAACCCCGTCTCTTTTTTGAATGCACGGCAAAAATGAGAGGCGCCCGCATATCCGCAGGCATAGGAGATGGATTCGATCGACTGTCCGCTGTCCGAAAGCAGCTGCATCGCGTGGCGCATCCGCTCCTGTGTCAGATATTCCCACGGGGTGAGGCCGACTTCGTTCTGAAACTGTCTGGAAAAATAATACTTGCTGAGTGAGGCATGTTCGGCAATATCCTGCAGGGAAACCGGTTCGCTGTAATGAGCATTCATGTAGTTCACCGCACGCTGAACCGGCCCGCTCAATTCCGATTTACTGTTGATCGAAAGTGAACAAAGGGTCTCCGTGATCAGCATCGAGACGACATGATCGTTCGGCTCCCTCTGCATCAGCTCTTTTTTCAGCGAATTCATCAGAAAAATCAGCTTGCGGTCCATCGGGAAAACCGGAGAATGGGCGCGGAGAAGATATTCATAATATGCCGGCAGCGAAACCCCGTTCATGAGATACCACTGCATACGGATCTTCGTATCAGCCCGGTAATAATGAGGCTTGCGCAGGTCAAGCAGAACGAGGCTGCTCTCCGGAACTTTATATTCTTTTCCCTCGTAACGGACCGTCATGTTTCCGCTCACAAGATACATGATCTGATAGCAGTGCACCTCCTTGGTGCGGTCCACCGCATAGGTCACGTCGCAAAGATAATCATTGCTTGCGAGAACGTAATACAGATTTTCCGTCGCAAAGTTCGAAGGGATGTGAAACCCCGCGCCATCCATCGAAAGGATTCCCCGTTCCCCAGAAATTACCCACTCATGCCGTGCCATTTTTGCTGCCATAGTTTCCACCTCCGATCGAGTGCCGTATCCTTCTCCTCTATCATAAATCCCCTGCTCTCATAAAGCAATATATGTATATATTTTCGCAACAACAGTTCGTGAAATCGAATGTCGTTTATTTATAATAAGAATCACAGGGAGGCAATATCATACAAACAAGCTGCAGCTTTTCCCCGAGAAAAAGAAAAACCGACAATTTTCAGGTGTTTTGCAAAAAGAAAGGTGATCTGATGAAAAAGAAATATTTATCAATATTGCTTGCTGGCGCAATGACCGTGACGATGCTCGCCGGATGCGGGAGTTCCTCTTCCTCCGGCTCTGCGTCTTCCTCGAAGGCATCTGCTTCCGTCGCGTCAACGGCGGGCGAGAGCGCAGGTGCTTCCTCTTCTTCCGATAATGGAGAAAGCTACCATGTCGGCGTCGTTCTTAAAACAACCTCTTCCGAATATTGGAAGTATGTAATGGCCGGTATCGACCAGGCGCAAAAAGATCTTGGAAATATCACCGTCGATGTAAAGGGCGCGACCAGCGACACGGCCTTTGACGAGCAGCAGAACATGGTAGAAACCGTCGTTGCTTCGGACAGTGTTCAGGCCCTTGCCGTCGCTCCGCTTCAGTCGAGCGCGATCAACACCATCGCACAGTCGAGCAAAATACCGATCATCGCGGTTGACACGAACTTCGATGCGGCAAAGACCTTCATCGGCACCGCTCATGAAGACGCCGCCTATCAGGGTGGAAAATACGTCGCGGATAAGATCGGAAAAGGCGGCAAGGTCGTCATCCTCGCAAATATTCAGGGTGAGGCGACATCGGAAGCCCGCGTCTCCGGTTATAGAAAAGCGCTGGAAGAAGGCGGCTGCAATATCCTCGCGACCCAGTACACGGACGGCGTCGGTGATAAAGCCGTAACCGTGACAGACGGTGTTCTTCAGACCTACCCGGACGTTGACGCTATCGTCTGCTGCGCAGATGACGTAGCACTCGGAGCAGCCCGGGCGATCAAATCAGCCGGCAAAGAAAAAGACGGCATCGTCGTCTGCGGATTCGACGGAATCTCCTCCGGCGTCCAGGCAGTCATCGACGGAACGATTACCTGCACGGTCGCTCAGGATCCGTACAACATGGGATATCAGGCTGTCGTGACGCTTGAGGATATCCTCAAAGGAAAACAGGTCGATTCCTTCATCGATACCGGATGTAATGTCATCACATCCGACAACGCGAAGGAATACCTTGACAAGTTAAATGGCATGATCTCCTGATCGGCCGCCATTCCCTCCTGTGATTAATCGAGTAGGAGGCGTTGATTAGCCGCCGTCCTCTCACACCGCCGTGTACCGTTCGGTACACGGCGGTTTCAACAATTGACATACATAGACTGATACGCTATGGCAAGATCATAAAAGCCCCGGTGTATCAGTCTTTCTTTGCTTCGCGCCCATTGGATAGACGGTGTGTGAGCCGTTCTCCAATACGACTTCCGACTGTATGCTCCCTTGCAGGCCGCGCATTCTGGCAGGCCAGGGCCTGCGAGTTTGCGTTTGCGCGTCCGGGGCAGCTTCCACTGCTTTCAGATGCACATCCGTATTCGCCTGTACAGCCACCCGTTCAGGTTTTCAATGTTGTTCTTCATGTCCGCAATTCCAAAATAGTTCAGCCATCCGCGTGCTGATATCTCTATCCGCTTCATGGCTTTCACGATACTGCCGCATCTGCTCCGGGAAGTAAGCATCCTCAGCTTGTCCTTGAACTTCATGTATGACTTCGGATGTACACGGTATTAACTGTCAAGTAGAAATGTACAAAAAATCCTAAATAAAAATGTACAGTTTACGGTG
>CADBRN010000017.1 GCA_902797025.1 uncultured Lachnospiraceae bacterium | reverse complement strand
GATGAAGCTCGCGCCGAAGACGGCGAATCTGATCCGGGACGGCGAAGAGGTGACGGTCGGCATCGACGAGGTGCGGAAGGACGATATTTTCGTCGTCCGCCCCGGCGAGAACATCCCGGTCGACGGGGTGGTGATCGAGGGTACGAGCGCGGTCAATGAGTCCGCGCTGACCGGTGAGAGCATTCCGGTCGACAAGGAACCGGGAAGCCCGGTTTCCAGCGCGACACTGAATCAGAGCGGATTCCTGAAGTGCCGCGCGACCAGGGTCGGCGAGGATACGACACTCGCGCAGATTATCAATATGGTAAGTGATGCGGCGTCGACGAAGGCGCCGGTCGCGAAGCTGGCGGATACGATTTCCGGATACTTCGTACCGGCGGTGATCGGCATCGCGGCTGCGGTGATCGTGATCTGGCTGATCATCAGCGGAGGAAACATCGGTCTTTCCCTTCAGAGGGGAATCTCGGTGCTCGTCGTTTCCTGCCCGTGCGCTCTGGGACTTGCGACTCCGGTGGCGATCATGGTCGGAAACGGCATGGGAGCGAAGCACGGCATCCTCTTTAAGACGGCGGAGGCTCTGCAGGAGACGGGAACCGTTCAGATCGTCGCGCTGGACAAGACCGGAACGATCACAAACGGAACGCCTGTGGTGACCGATCTGATTCCGGCCGCGGGCGTGACAGAGGAAGAATTGATCCGGAAGGCGGCGGCGCTGGAGAAGAAGAGCGAGCACCCGCTTGCCAAAGCAGTCATGGATTATGCACGGACGCGGGGGATTCGCGCGGATGAGGCGGAAAATTTTGCGGCGCTGCCCGGAAACGGACTGACAGCGGTCTATTCCGGGAAAACGCTGGCCGGTGGAAACCGGCGGTTTATTGAGACAAAAGCTGCTCTTGACAGGGAACAGAAGAAGCGGGCGGAAGACCTCGCATCGGGTGGAAAAACGCCTCTGTTCTTTGCGGAAGACGGAAAGTTGCTGGGCATCATCGCGGTCGCGGATACGATCAAGGAGGATTCCGCGGAGGCGATCCGGCAGATGCAGAACATGGGCATCCATGTCGTGATGCTCACCGGCGACAATCAGAGGACCGCGGAGGCGATCGGGCGTCAGGCGGGTGTGAATGAGGTGGTGGCCGGAGTCCTCCCGGAGGGCAAGGAAGCGGTAATCCGCAGCCTTCAGGAGAAGGGCAAGGTCGCGATGGTCGGCGACGGAATCAACGATGCGCCGGCACTTACCCGTGCGAACATCGGAATCGCCATCGGCGCGGGAACGGATGTGGCGATCGATGCGGCGGATGTCGTCCTGATGAAATCCGGGCTGACCGACGCGGCGGCGGCGATCCGCCTTTCGAGACAGACCTACCGCGACATTGTCGAAAACCTTTTCTGGGCTTTGATCTATAATGTACTGCTGATTCCTCTTGCGGCAGGTCTGTACTCCCACTGGGGACTTTCGATGAGCCCGATGTGGGGTGCGGCGGCGATGAGCTGCTCCAGCGTCTTCGTCTGCCTGAACGCGCTTCGGCTGAATATGTTTCATGTATACAGCACAAAGCACGATAAGAAGATGAAACATCCGGTTTCTTCCGGATCGGAAGATCCGGCGGCAGGTCCTGCCTGCAGCGCGCCGCTTATCCGGTCGACGGTCCGGATCGACGGTATGATGTGTGAGCATTGTGAAGCACGCATCGAAAAAGCGATCGGCTCGATCAGCGACGTTCTTGAGGTGAAAGCAGATCATGAAAAGGGAACCGCGGAAGTCGCACAGAGCAGACGGGTAACGGAAAATGAGTTCAAAGAAGCAGTTGAAACCGCGGGTTATCAGTATCTTGGTGTTGATACAGAAGATGGAGGAAAGAAAACGATGAAAGAAACAATTAAGATCAATGGGATGATGTGCGGCCACTGTGAGGCGACGGTGAAGAAGGCGCTGGAGGCGCTGCCGGAAGTGGACAGCGCGGAGGTCAGCCACGAGAGCGGAACAGCTGTTCTGCAGCTGAACGCACCGGTCGGCGAGGACGTTCTGAAAAAGACGATCGAGGATAAGGATTACGAGTTCGCCGGCGTTGAGGCGTGACCGGTTCTCCGCTGCGGCCGCGTGACCGGTTCTCTGCTGCGGCCGTGTGACGGATGTATGGTCTCCCGGCCGTTCGGACGCGGCAGTGGACTTCGTATGTTACAATAGAAGAGGCCAATTCTGGCAATCGATATCAATAGAGAGGAGAAAGATTATGCAGGATATACTTGATGTGCTGAAAACCAGACGTTCCATCCGGAAGTATAAGGAAGATCCGGTTCCGGAGGAATTGATTGACCGGGTGATCGAGGCAGGTCTCTGCGCGCCCACCGGGATGAACCGGCAGGAGACGATTATTCTGAAGATCACGGATCCGGAGACGGTCCGCACCCTCGGGATTATCAACGGAAAACGGATGGGAAAGGATGAGTTTGACGCGTTTTACGGGGCTCCGGCCGTGCTGGCGGTTCTGTCCGCGAAGGATAGCCCGACAGCACTGTTCGACGGATGCAGCGTAATCTCCAATATGCTGAATGAAGCGGCTTCGCTGGGACTCGGCGGCTGCTGGATTCACAGAGGGAAAGAGCAGTTCGAGACGGAGGAAGGCGCCGCAATTCTGAAAAAAGCGGGGATTGATCCGGATCAGTATGAAGGAGTCGACAATGTCATTATCGGATACATCGACGGAGAAATGCCGGCGCCGCATCCGGTTAAGGACGGACGGGTGTTCCGCATTGAATAAAACGTATACGGTCTCTTCCGGAAAGCTGCGGGGCTGATCACACGCCGACGTCCGGAAGATCGTTCATGCGTTTGGCGGCCTCACGGATATTATAGCACCGGCGCAAATCCGAACGATTCAAATGTACGGCAATTCCATGTCAAGGATTTGTTAATCGCGGACTGAAGCTTCTAAATCGATCAGGCGCCGCATATCCTCTGGTACCGGCGACTCAAAATGCATCGGCTCTCCGGTGACCGGGTGCGTGAAATCAAGTTTCCAGGAGTGCAGTGCCTGGCGCGTCAGCGAGAGGGGATTGTCGTCCTTCGGTGGTACGCAGGTGCCGGGAGGCGGAAGGACCGCGTCGCGGCGGAGGCAGTTCGGGTTGTAGAGGGGATCACCCGCGAGCGGGTGCCCGAGGTACGCAAGATGAACGCGGATCTGGTGGGTGCGGCCGGTCTCCAGCTGCAGCTGCAGCACGGAAAGTCCGGGAAACGCACGGCTTCCCGGCTCCTGTTTCCATTTCCATTCCGTAATGCGCCGGAGCGTCCGGTAGTGAGTGACGGCGCGGGCGCCGCGCTCATAGTCGACCGCACGCAGGATCAGCGATCCGTCAACCCGGGCGATCGGCAGGTCGATGGTGCCTTCGTCCGGGAGAAGCCCTTCCGCGGCCGCGAGGTACGTGCGGTGAATTTCGCGTCTCTGCAGAGACTGTTCGAGGACGCTGGCGGCGAGAAGATTTTTCGCGACGATCAGAAGCCCGGTCGTATCGCGGTCG
>CADBRN010000016.1 GCA_902797025.1 uncultured Lachnospiraceae bacterium | reverse complement strand
GCAGTTTAATGCAGTGGTGGCAAATAATATTCATGCGATACATCTTTATGAGAGGCTTGGTTTCAAGAGAATAGGAACTGTACAGGGCGGATTTCATATGCCGGATGGGACGTATGAGGATATCATCCTTTTCTGCCATACCGTTTGCTAAATTCCAGTTTAATGTGTTTTATTTTGCGATGTTGCTTTACGGAGGCATCCGGGAAGGCAGCCTGATGCTACATCTTCGGCGTCATTACCCCGATCCGTTCGATTATATCGAGATCGACGGAAGAAAGTGCCGGGTCGATCACCGGTCGAAGCTGCGAGTGAAGGCGGAAAAATTCAGTGATGAGAAAACTACGTTTTTGCTGCGCGGAGATGGTTATTGGGTAAAAAAATCCTCGGAACCCGCATAAATAAAGGATTCCGAGGATACTATTCAGTGGAAGGTATAGGACTCGAACCTACGACCTTTCGCACGTCAAGCGAGCGCTCTCCCAGCTGAGCTAACCTTCCATACACACTACTATACCAGATTTTGACGAATTGTAAACAGTTTTTTGATTTATTTATGCAAATTTTGTTTCTGATTTGTTTTCCTGACCGATATAAGAAAATCCTGTCGTGCAATCCGTTTCTGCAGTAGAATTATGCGTGCTCATTCCAAAAGAATGAGCACGCATCGTCATTCGATTTTTCCGGCTTCCTGCAGGATTTTTTCTACCATTTCAGCGACCTCACATTTCAGACCGTTGCAGTGGATGCTCCGCGGGATCCCTTTCTTTGCACTCGTTGAGAGGAGGTCGCGGCAGTCCAGCATTCCGTCGTGTTTTGCCATGAATGCCTGCTCAAGCTTGTGCGTATAAACCGGATCAGACAGGCCGTACATACCGAGGACCATGAGTCCGCCGGTGAGGGCGCCGCAGACCGATCCCATTTTCATGCCGGCTCCGAAGTTCGATGCAATATTGTACATCTGATCGCGTGTCATTCCCACATTTTCCGCGTGCGGGACAGAGACTGCCTGCGCGCAGTTGTAGTGGCGGTCCGTCGCATCGCAGAGCTTTTTCGTATCTTCAAGATAGTTTCCCATGCTGAGAGTCCTCCCTTTTATGCCGTCGTTCACCGGCATTTCCGAATCAATTTATTTAATAGTATACCATGATCCGGAAATCTATGACAAAATATCTTGAAAGAGACGGGTACGTGGCAGGAGTTGTATCACATAGAAACACTGCGCTCTGTGACATCAAACACAGAAAAAAACAGTTTGCGATGGCATTCCAATCTGGAAATCCTTCACCAGACGGCAGGGCGTCGGAATAGCAGGACATTCATTGCAGTCGGAACGGATGAAAGAAACCGGGACGCGATGCAGGAGGATATCCGTCGCTCCGGAACCGGGACACGCAGTATTCACCCTTATCATACCGGATTGAGACAGCGCCGCAGTCTTTTGTGACGAGGTACATACATCCGTGTGCCCGGATCCGTCGGAGGACTTCCCTGTGGGGATGTCCGTAGCGGCTTTTTTCCGGCGCTGAGATAAGCGCGAGGGAAGGCTTTGTCCGGTTCAGGAAAGAATCGGAGGTGGCGCTTTTTGAGCCGTGATGGCCGACTTTCAGGACGTTGATGCGTCCGAGACAGGGAAGAGTCTCCTCCTCCCCCTGTCCTTCGAGATCACCGGTCAGGAGAATGCGATACCCGCTACGGTCAAGCAGGATCGCCATCGACCCTTCGTTCCCGTTCTGAAATCCGTGATCGGGAAAGGGGTGAAGAATGTTGAACATCAGATCCCCGCTGCGGATACGTGTGCCGAAGGAACATGGGAGGATCGGGATGTGAAGCGCGCTGCAGCGGCTTCTGAGCGGCCGGTTCTCTTTCATCCACGCAGGAACATAGACCGCATCGATCCGGATCGGCGTCGTCCCGCACATTTCTTCATCCAGAATTTCCAGAATCCCGTTGATATGATCGCCGTCATCATGGCTGAGAAATACGCCGTTGATTCTTGTGATGCGCTGTTGTTTCAGATAGGGCTCGATACGGTACCGGCCGACTTTTTTTACATCGGAGCTGCCGCCGTCGATCAGAAAGGTACCGCCATCCCGGCTGTGTACAAACAGGCAGTCGCCCTGACCGACGTCGAGCATGGTGAACTGAAAATCTGCCTCGTTTCGGTAAAAGAGGAGAGAACACGCGGCAAGAATGAGGACGGCGGAGAAAAGCCGGTTTCGCCGCCGTACCGTGCGTGCGTGTTTCGAATCTTTAGAACGGCTCGTGTGGGAAATCAGGATCAGGGAAGAGGAGAGTGCGATGTAATAGACGACGATCTGCCAGAGTTCCGGCCTTCCGGTGACGATCGATGTCCCGGGAATTGACCGCATCAGGCGGAGAATGAACCGGACGAGCTCAAGAACAGCCGTTCCGGGAAGCAGTGTGCATCGCGCGAGAAATATGGAGAGGGAGGATGAGAGACATCCGATCACGCCGGAGATGAGAACGAACTCCATGAGAGGGACGAGCAGAAGATTGCTGAGGATTCCGGCGGGAGAAATTTCAAAATAGTGGTAGGCGATAAGGGGGAGGGTCACACTTGTAATAGAGAGGTAGGACAGGAGCGCATCAGGAAGAACCCGTTTTGCGTGGAGAAGGATTTTTCCGGCTCTGGATCGGCGGAGTTTTCTTTCACGCAGCTTTTCCGAAGCCGGAGGCGGCTGCTGTCGGATCTGTCTTTTCATCAGTGGAAAGATCAGTCCGGCGCCGACGACCGCCGCGAAGGAGAGCTGAAAACCCGCCTGGAAAAGGTACCCCGGTTTTTTTAAGAGCATCAGAGTGCCTGCGAGCGAGAGGGCGGAGAGAAGATCATAGCTGCGCAGCGTGACTCTGGCGCCGAGCATCACGATGAACATGATCAGCGCACGGAGAGCGGAGCCGGGGCTTCCGATCATCAGGCAGTAGAAGGTCATGATCATACATGACAGGCAGGCGGCCGGCGGGATCGGAAGATGAAAATGAAGGAGCGCCATAAAGATTCCCATGCCGATCAGCGAAATGTGGAGACCGGAGATTGCCAGCACATGCATAATGCCCGCATTCTGAAAATCAGACCGTGTTTCCTCGTCGAGCAGAATCCGTTCTCCGAGCACAAGATCCGCGAAAACCCCGGCATCCTTTTCGGGAAGAGAATGTGCCAGAACATGTACCAGACGATTTCGCAGGATGGAGAGCGTTTCTTTCAGACCGCCCGGGCTTTGTCCGACTGTGATGCGGTCGCTCCACATCGAGTACCAGATCCCTTCGCTCTCGTAATATGTGCGTGCGTCGAACTGTCCGGGATTTCCCGGTGCCCCGATTCTTTGGACATCACCGTAACACCGGATGGCGGACCCGATGGGAAATACATTTTCTTTTTCGGTTGTGACCAGAAGTCTGGGAAATGTGAGCGGGCGATCGTCCGATGTCAGAATCGTGCCGTGATGCTGTATCACGGCGTCGGTCAGGATGTACTGCATGGCCGCCCGGCTTTCCCGACGGGATTCAATCGTTCCGGTGACGGAAAAAGAATCGTCGGATGCGATGAGCCGCCCGGCCTCGCCGCTGAGGGAAGGCTCGCCGAAAACCGGCGCGCCGGCAAGTTTCAAAACGGCGGTCAGCACCATGCAGAGAACCCAGACCAGACAAAGAGGCCGTCTGATCATAATGTGCCTTTCTGAATGAATTCTGCTTGAAAGCGCTGAGATATATTGAAGGACATCTGTGTATCCGCCTTATCCGATTCCTCCGAGCAGGGCTCCCGCGATCAGAGCGGCCGCCGCTGCACCGCAGTATACGTACTTGCCGAGATAATACCAGAGTTTTCCCTTCGTGTGGGAAGCGCCGCGATTGACGGACTGCAGCGCGCGGTCTTTTCCGAATCCCCAGAAGAACATGAGCCCTGCGAGCAATGCGCCGAGCGGACAGATATAGATCGATACGATATCCATCCACTGTGATACGATTCCCTGGATCAGGAGTGAGACGGCAAATCCGACCGCACCGATTATCGATACGGAGGCGATCCGGCCCTTATGGAACTGCTGCTGGAGTGTCGCGACCGATACCTCATAGAGATTAATCAGAGAACTCATCCCGGCAAACAGGACACAGATGTAAAAGATGATCTCGAACGCGCGTCCGCCGGGCATGCGGTTCATGACATCCGCCAGATAGATGAACATCAGTCCGGGGCCGCCGGAGTCAGGCCGTGCGCCGGCCGTCGCCATGGAAGGGATGATGACGAACGCAGCCAGCAGAGCCGCGGCGGTATCAAATATCGCTACGTTTTTTGCGGAAAAGGGAATGTCTTCATGTTCCGGAAGGTAGGATCCGTAGATCACCGTGCCGCTGCCCGCTACAGACAGAGAAAAAAATGCCTGCCCGAATGCATAGATCCACAGCTTCGGGTCCAGGAGACCATCCGGATTGAGCGTAAAAATGTAGCGGTATCCGCCTGCGGCACCGGGTAAAAAGGCGATGTAGACTGCAAGACCGGCCAGGATGGCGAACAGGACCGGCATCATGAAACGGTTGGACCGTTCGATTCCCTGGGCGATGCCGAATCCCATGATCAGGAAGGTCACAAGCAGGGCAACCAGGATCCAGAAATTGTTTCCGAACATTGAAGCGGTTGAGCCGAAAAGACGGCTGATCCGGTCCGTATCATGGCCGAGATCGTACAGGCGGCCGCTGATCGACAGAAATACGTATTTAAATATCCATCCGACGACACAGGTATAACCGATCGCCATCGCAAGAGAACCGGCGACCGGTATGAGTCCGATGCGCCGGCCGGTTTTTTCGCTTTTTTCCGCATAATGGGCAGCCGCGCCGAATGCGCCGATCGGGCCGGATTTCGTGCTTCTTCCGAGAGCGATCTCTTCAATGATTCCGGTCGAACCGATCAGGATCACAAAAAGAAGGTAGGGGATCAGAAAAGTCATTCCGCCCCATGAAGAAATCAGCACCGGAAATCTCCAGAGATTCCCCATTCCGACGGCAGAGCCGATCGATGCCAGAATAAAGCCCCAGCGGTTCGAGAAGGAATCGTCCCCGCTTTTCATAAACTGTGTCCTCCCTGTTCGAAAAAAGTGCGGGGCAGAAGGGTCTGCCGCGTTTATCCGCCATTATATCACATGAATATCGATGAAGCGCGATGTACAAAGGAGATCCGGTTTTACCGGGTGGCCGGGGAGAGAATACCGAAAGAATAAATGAGAGATCGCCGGGCCGGCTGCCTGACGGCGCTGCCGGACCGGCGGACAGAGTCGGTGATGGAATGGTCTTACCGGTAGCAGATTCCGATTCCGATGGCGTCAACGCTCACATGGCAGGCGATGCTGCAGGAGAGGGGGTCGTACCAGGTGTGGCAGCCCGGAAATGCTTCCTGAACGGTCGCGAGCCACTGATCCGCGTCCTTCTGATGCTGAAACGTTCCGGCGGCGCCGATATACAGGCGGGACGGATCAATGTCCTGGAAACGGGTTTCGATGTCATTTTGAACCGCTTTGCAGATCCGCGCTTCGCAGTGCTTCATTCCCCGGACTTTCGCGAAGGCGTCCAGCTTTCCGCCCTGAATCGTCAGGATCGGCTTAATGTTGAACACCGCGGCGACGGCAGCCGCCGCCGGTGTCGCGCGGCCGCTTTTTTTCAGAAGATCAAGGGTGTTGACCGCGATGTAGATGCTGGACTCCGGTCCCTGCTTCTCGAGGTACCGGCGGATCTCCTTCGCGTCTTTTCCGCGATCAGCGAGTTCCTTTGCCTCAAGAACGGACTGGCGCAGCGTGACGGAGATGCGGTGATTGTCCGCCACCTGAACCTTTCCGTCAAAATCGCGTGAGAAAGCGATCGCTGTCTCGCAGGAATTGCTCAGGCTGCTCGACATCGGGATATATACGACGGAGTCATAACCGTCCTCGTTAAGCAGCTTTTCCCACATATTGATGATGGTATCGGGGGCCGGCTGGGATGTACGGACATTTTTTCCCGCGGTGATTGCCGCATACGTCTCCTCATGGGTGATGCTGACGTTCTCGAGATAATCCCGGTCATCAATAATGACCGGCATCGGAATGACATAGATTCCAAGAGAACGACCTTCCTCAACCGAAATGCCGCTGTTCGTATCGGTCATGATCGCAGTCTTCATAGTGTAAACTTCCTCTTGATATGCTACAATAAGTTACTGCAAGTTTAACATAAAGATAAACGGACCGTCAACCGGCGTGCTTTTTCAGATGCCGCAAAATGACCGGCAAACTGTGTCAGAACAGAATGGACCGGATTCAGGAGTGGTGTTTCGGAAGCCGGAGGGGAGAGACGGAGGGAGATATGACATGAAAACCGGAATGATTCTTGAGGGCGGCGCGATGCGCGGGATGTTTACCGCCGGCGTTACCGATGTGATGATGAAACAGGGGATTCGTTTTGACGGGATGATCGGCGTATCGGCCGGCGCAAGCTTCGGATGCAATTATAAATCGCATCAGATCGGCCGTACGATCCGATACAATGTCCGTTTCTGCCGTGATCCGCGCTTCTGCAGTCTGAAGTCGCTGATCAGGACGGGGGATCTTTACGGTGCGGATTTCTGTTATTCCGAGCTGCCGCACAGCCTTGATCCTTTTGATAGGGAGACGTTCGAGAAGGATCCGATGGAATTTTACGTCGTCTGTACGGATGCAGATACCGGCAGGGCGGTTTATCACAGATGCCCGGTCGGAGATGATCAGGATCTTCAGTGGATGCGGGCGTCCGCGTCCATGCCGGTTGTGTCGAAACCGGTCCGCCTGGGAAGCAGGAATCTTCTGGACGGGGGGATCGCGGACTCGATTCCGGTGCGTTTTTTCGAACATCTCGGATATGACCGGAACGTAATTGTCCTGACGCAGCCGGCGGGATATGTGAAACAGCAGCAGAAGCATCTGGCGCTTCTTAAAGTACTTCTCCGGGATTATCCGAAGGTGTGGGAACGACTCAGGACGCGCCACATCAAATACAACAGGACACTGGAATACATCGGGAAACTTGAGAGCGAGGGAAAAGCGTTCGTCGTTCGCCCACCGGTTCCGCTGAACATCGGTTCGACGGAGCATAACGCGGAGAAGCTGCTCGAGGTGTACCGGATCGGCCGCGACACGGGAGAATCCGTGATGAGCGGCATGAAAGCGTTCCTTCGCGGGGCGTATGAGTTAAAACGGACCGTAAATGAGGCGGCAGACGGATATGAAGCGGATCAGTGAAGATATTAAGAATAAAAAATGGGAGAAGGTTTATCTTCTTTACGGCGAGGAGGATTACGTCAAAAACGCGTACCGCGACAAGCTGGTGCAGTCTCTGGTAAAACCGGAGGATACGATGAATCTGACCCGTTTTGAGGGACAGGGGTGCGATGAACAGGAGATTATCGCTCAGGCGGAGACGATGCCGTTCTTCGCGCCGCGCCGTGTGATTCTGGCGGAGGACAGCGGGCTGTTTAAAAGAAAGGCGGAGGATCTGGCTGATTATATGAAAAATCTGCCGGATTATCTGGTGCTGGTATTTGTGGAGAGCGACGTGGACAAGCGGAGCAGGCTCTACAAGGCGGTCAAAAAATACGGCCATGCGGCGGAGTTTGTCCGCCAGACGGAAGATGTTCTGCACCGCTGGTTTCTTGCCCGCCTGAAGAAAGAAAATAAGAAAATCCGGAGAGAGGATGTCGGGCTGTTTTTTCAGATGACCGGTGATGATATGAGCACCATCAGCAATGAGACGGAGAAGCTTCTCTGTTACACGATGGGGCGGGATGAGATCACGGGAGAAGATATCCGTGCAATCTGCACGCAGCGCGTCCAGAACCGTGTATTTGATATGGTTCGCGCTGTCTCGACTCACCGCCAGAGGGAAGCACTTGATCTCTACTACGATCTTCTGGCACTGAAGGAGCCGCCGATGCGGATTCTCTATCTCCTTGCGCAGGAATTCAACCGGCTCTATCAGATCCGGGCACTTCTCGCGGACGGAGAGCCGGACGATGTGATTATCAAAAAAGCGGGGATTCCTTCCTTCGCTCTCCGAAAATATATGCCGGTCTGTAAAAGTTATACGGAATCGGAGCTGAGAGAAGCGGTCGCTGATTTCGTCCGGACGGAAACGGACGTCAAGACGGGAAGGCTCAAAGACGAACTCAGCGTAGAGATGATGATCGTGAAGTACAGTGCGGTAAAATAAAAAGCGGATCCCGGAAATCTTTCCGGAATCCGCTGATTTTCTGGATTGATGGCTGCTTTATTCCATGGAACTTACAGCTTTGCTCAGTCTCGCGACCTTTCTTGCGACGTTATTCTTGTGATAGACGCCCTTGGAACCCGCCTTCTCGATCACGGAGATTGATTTGGTGAGTTTTGCAGCAGCCTCTTCTTTGCTGCCCGCTGCGACAGCCGCTTCAACATTCTTGATCGAAGTTTTAACTTCGGATCTGATGGCTTTATTTCTTGCAGCCTTCTTTTCGTTGACAAGGATTCGTTTTTTTGCAGATTTGATGTTAGCCAATCTGATTACACCTCCGATTTAATGAACTGAACTATTGCGATATGCATCCCGTTCCTGAAGGGGAGACACGAATCCCTTGGAACATAGTGTGCAGCCGACACTTGTTTATATTAGGTCTATTCCGAAACCTTGTCAAGGGGATTTTCGCGTATTTCGCAAAACGCCTGTCACAGGGCGGAGGCGGCGACCAGACAGAATCCGATGATCGTGAAAATCGTGTACACCGCCAGAACGGCGCCGGCATAGGCGCTTTCTTCTCCTTCACGGAAGTACACCGTGTACGCGAAGGACGGAGGCATGATAAATGCCATCACGGCACCGTAGAGATACATGACGTCGCCCGGGAACAGAACCCTGACGATCCGGACGACAAGAACTCCGAAGGCCCCATAGATGATGAGCCGGGCTATTACAGTACGGATCGTCTCCGGCCAGGGCACCTGGTCAAATGCGAGGCCGTATCCGACGACGATCAGAATCAGCGCGCCCGTCGGCCCTCCTGCGAAATTCAGAACGGCGTCGAGAACCGCTCCGGATCCGGTGGACTGGATGACTCCGCCGAGCCCGGTGACACTGATGAGAATTCCGGCCGCGATGGCGAAATTGACCGGCGTAGCCATCGAGCGCGCCACATCCTTTCCGGAGACATGGTTTTCCGTGCGCAGGCGGAGACGCGTCATCAGGATCGGGAAAAGAACGAGGGCGTTTCCGAGATCCAGAAGCGCGAAATGATACAGGTTTTCCTGGCCGAACAGCAGTGTGAACAGCGCGTATCCGAGCATTCCGCCCTCGATGGAGGTACAAAGATAGCTCCCCATCTCGTATCGGATGCGGAAAAGTTTCCGAAACAGGCGGCCGATGGCGAACGTCGCGAGGGTCACCGCAAACATCAGGATGACGGCCAGCGCGGATTTTGATGTGAGGTCTGCGGCGTAAAAGGTCCGGAACATCAGTGCCGGAATGCAGATATTCATCAATATGGATTTGATATCATCGATGCCCTTCTGTGAGATCAGATGCTTTTTTCTCGCGAGCATACCGAGCGCGATCATCACGATCACGGGGAGAATCACGGAAAGAACAGATACGGTGCCGGTCATGGCGGATTCCTCTTTTTTGATCAATCGGTTTTCTTTTATCTTATCAGAATCCGTCCGGTACGGATATCAGAATCTTGCCTTTCCCGCGCCGGAGCGGGGCTGCATTCAGATCGGACTCCGTTTGTATTGCTGTGGTATCATGTTTTATATTCTGATATGTGCAGAGGACATATCCTGCAGATTTGTGTTATACTTACAAAATACAGTAGCAGACGGGTGCCGCCTGAGCCGCCTGATATCATTGAAAAGTGTTGGCAGCGGGAAGGTAATGACACAGAACACGTGGTACGATGTTATGGAGCCGGCGGTCAGAGCGAATTTTATGGGACGATTAGGATATGAAAAGTAAAAGGTATCATCTTTTCGCGTGGTTTTCAGAACATCAGGTTTTTCTGGAATTGCTATTTGTTGCCCTGCTTGGCTTCTATATGACTGTCTGGAGCATTTCCAAACCATACAATTATGCTCCGGACGAGGCGATGCGTTACGACCTGCCGCTGTATATTTACCAAAACGGCAGGTTTCCTTTAGGAGATGATCCGACCATCAGAAACGCAATCTGGGGATTTTCTTATGCGTTTATGCCGACCTGGCTGGAGCCGTTGGCTGCTGCGTGTTGTATGCATGTTGTCGCGTTCTTTTTCGGTGAATCCGGATTTAAGCTGCTCGTCGCCGCCAGGTTTGTCAGTGTCGTATCAATCAGCGGGATGGCGTTCTGTCTGGCGAGAACATTGGACAGACTTTTTGAAAAGCACATCAAATGGCTTACACTTGTTATCATCTGCCTGATTCCGCAGGTGACGTTTTTGGGAAGCTATGTGAATCAGGACAGCGTAAACTTGTTGGGGGTGGCGGTCATTCTTCTGGCGTGGGTACAGGGTATTCAGGACGGATGGAATGTTAAAAACTCAATTCTGCTTTCGGCCGGTATCTCGATTGTCGCACTTTCCTATTATTTCGGATACGGATGGATTTTGGCGAGTATCCTGCTATTTTTTGTGTCTTTTTTTGCAAAGATGGGGAAGAATCAGGATTTATCCAGAATGTGGAAGCTGACGGGACTGATTTGCGCGATCGTAATCGGAATCACCGCATTTTTCTTTATCCGGAATCTGGTGCTCTATGACGGGGATCTGCTTGGACGCACCTCCATGGCGAATGCGCAGAGGCTTTATGCACGTCCCGATTTCAAGCCGGAGCAGCACCCCTCTCTTCAGGCACAGGGGAAAAACATTACATACCTCCTGCACGATAAGGGATGGTGGCAGAAGTCATTCATCAGTTTTATCGGTTACTTCGGTTACATGGAGTTTATGGTCAATGAATGGGTCTGGGGAGGCTATGCTCTCCTCTTTACATTTTTGCTGATTATGTGTATTTTATCATCAGTATTTGTAATAAAAAGGAAAGAAAAGACGAAGGCAGTTTTCGGAGTGTTATTGGGATTGATGTTCCTGTTTTCGATTTTTCTGTCATACTGGTATTCCTACACTTCCGATTATCAGCCGCAGGGCCGGTATGTGATGAGCCTGCTGCCGGCTCTCACAATGATCACAGCCAACGGGATCAAGACGGCGGAAGAGCATAAAGTGCTGAAGTCGATTGTGATAACGGGTATGGTCGTTTATACGATCCTTTATGTATTTTGTAATGTCTATATGCCGAGTCAAAGTGGGATGAACTAATAAAAATATATTGACGGGGAGAAGAACGTGATTAATTTTAATGTGCCCCCTTATGTGGGCAATGAACTGAAGTATGTAAAAGAGGCAATTGATTCGCATAAAATCTGCGGTGACGGGCAGTTTACGAAGAAGTGCAATGCCTGGCTGGAGAAAAGGTTCCATGCGCAGAAAATCATGCTGACGACCAGCGGGTCAACTGCCCTGGACATGGCATTTGAATTGTGCGGATTAAAAACCGGGGATGAAGTGATACTGCCGAGCTACACATTTTCCAGTACGGCAAACGCGCCGGTACTTTGCGGAGCGAAGCTTGTTTTTGTTGATATCCGTCCGGACACGATGAACATTGATGAGAAGAAAATCGAGCAGGCCATCACGGATAAGACAAAGGTCATCTGCTGCGTCCACTATGCAGGTGTCGCTTGTGAAATGGACACCATCATGGACATTGCGCGGCGCCACGGGCTTAAAGTTATTGAGGATGCCGCGCAGGCGGTAACAAGTACCTATAAGGGAAAATATCTTGGCACAATCGGTGATTTCGGGTGCTATTCCTTCCATGAGACGAAAAATTTCTCTATGGGAGAGGGAGGAGCCCTTGTTATCAACAGCCCGGAATTTAATGAGAAAGCGGAAATCCTCCGGGAGAAAGGAACAAATCGCGCAAAGTTCTTTCGGGGACAGGTTGACAAATATACATGGGTCGATTTCGGTGACAGTTATCTGCCGAGCGAACTGAATGCAGCGTACCTTTGGGGACAGCTGCAGAATGCGGATGAAATAGAAGCGGACCGCATGGCGACATGGAACTTTTATGATGAATCATTGCAGGAACTGAAGGCATCCGGGAAGGTGGAACTTCCGACCGTTCCGGATGGATGCGGACATAATGCCCATATGTATTACATAAAGTGCAAAGATCTGCAGGAGCGGACGGCTCTGATTCATTACTGCAGGGAGCGCGGCGTGCAGCTTGTATTTCATTATATACCGCTTCATTCCGCACCGGCCGGGTACAAGTTCGGACGGTTCGATGGAGAGGATGTTTATACGACGAATGAGAGTGAACGCCTCGTCAGACTGCCGATGTACTATGGGCTGAAAGAGGAAGAACGCCGGGCGGTTGTGACTGCAGTTACGGATTTCTACAGGGAAAACTGATATGAAGAAAAAAATTGTGATTTTCGGCGCGACCGGATATATCGGCGCGTATCTGACCGATTACTGCAGGAGACATCTGCCGGAGGATTTTGAGGTCCTCGCAGTCGGACGTAAGAACCTCGGGTTTTACAAAAACGAAGGCATCAGGACGGTTAAAGTCGACGTATGCAGGGAAGAAGATTTTTCAGACCTTCCGACGGATGATATTTATGCGGTGATTAACCTGACGGGGCTGCTTCCGGCCTACTTGAAGAAGTATGATCCGTTCGCATACATTGAGACCAACATCAAGGGAAGTCTTCGCATTATGGAATATGCGCGGAAGGTTCAGGCGGACCGCGTCCTCTACACCCAGACCTGGGCGGAACAGGCCGGATATTGGGGAAAGACCGCGGTACTTTCTCCGGATCTTCCAAGAAAGCTCCTTTATACCGGAGATCATGCCTTCTATTCCATCACGAAGTGTATGATCGTGGATACGATGGAATATTATAAGCAGGAATATGGTGTGAAAAATTTTGTCTTCCGCCTTCCGAACGTTTATATGTATGCACCCCGTATGACCTACCTGGTCGACGGAAAGGAAAAGAAGATCGGTTACCGTTGGATGATCCGGCAGGCATCTGAGGGAAAGGACATAGAACTCTGGGGAGATCCGGATGCGTTCAAGGACATTCTGTACGTAAAGGATCTCTGCCGGATGATGTATCAGGCGCTGTTCGCGAAGATTGACGGCGGAACCTATAATGCGGGAACCGGCATCCGTACGACGCTTCGTGAACAGATTCAGGGAATGATCGATGTTTTTGCTCCGGAAGGAACCCATCCGAAGATAACGGAGATTCCGATGGATGTGCAGTTTACGAGCTTTGTCATGGATATCGGCAAGGCCGAAAGAGAACTTGGATATAAACCGGAATATCCTTACATCAAATATCTGGAAGACTATAAAAAAGAGAGTGAGCAGAGGCGTTTTGACAGCCTCTGGACGAATAAATAATCCGAAAGAGAGACGAAGAACAGAAGATATGAAATTTTCAGTTGTAATTCCGATGTATGGCTGTCCGGAAGCAATCCCGGAGCTGCACAGACGGTTGACCGGGACGCTTACAAAGCTGGCCGGTGATGATTATGAAATTATCATGGTGAATGATCACTGCCCGAAAAATTCCTGGGAAGGGATCCGCGATGTCTGCAGCAGGGATAAGCATGTTGTCGGAATTGATATGTCCAGAAATTTCGGACAGATCAAGGCGATTCTTGCAGGTCTGGACTACAGCTCTGGAGACTGGACAGTTGTCATGGACTGCGATTTGCAGGATGATCCGGAGGAGATCATTCATCTGTACGAGAAAGCGAAAGAGGGCTATGATGTAGTTTTCGCAAGAAGAGCGGAACGGCAGGATTCAAAATTCAAAATTTTTCTTTCCGGACTGTTCTATCGGTTTTATTCCTGGGCAACCGATGTGGACTATGATCCTGCACTCTGCAATTTTTCCATCTGCAGCCGGAAGGTTGTGGATTCCTACTGCAGGATGCGGGAACTTCACAGAGCCTATGTCATGTATATTCAATGGATGGGATTCCGGCAGACATCCATTGACGTGCAGCATCATGAGCGGTTCGCCGGAAAAAGCGGATACAGTCTGAAGAAGCGCGTGAACGTGGCGATGGAGATTCTGACATCCCAGTCAGATAAACTCCTCCGGGTCATGCTCCGCATGGGCTTCATGGTCGCATTCCTTGCGTTCATAGCGGTGATCGTCATTATCATTCGACATTTTACGACCAGCGCACCTGCCGGATGGGCGAGCCAGATAGCGGTTACTTTCCTGATGGGCGGCCTTCTGTTATCCGGCATCGGGGTTGTCGGTATCTATGTCGGCAATATCTTTATGGAGGTCAAACGCAGGCCCATTTATCTTGTACGGACGATTTTGAACGGAGAACAGGGATCTGAAGACGGAGCGAAAGAATGAATCAAAAGAAACTTGCAATTATCGGAGCCTCTTATCTGCAGGAACCGCTGATCGAAAAAGCAAAGGAAATGGGGATTGAAACCCATGTTTTTGCCTGGGCGGCGGGCGATGTGGGCGAAAAGAGTTCGGATTATTTCTATCCGATCAGCATCGTCGAGAAGGATGCGGTTGCGGACAAATGCCGCGAAATCGGCGTGGACGGCATTTGTACAATCGCGACGGATTTAGGCGCGTCGACGGTAAATTATGTCGCGAACAAGCTTGGATTGGTGGGAAATTCTCCGTATGCGGCCGAGGTCTCGACCAATAAGAAGGCGATGCGCGACTGCTTTTTAAAAAATGGCGATCCTTCGCCAAGAAGTATCGAAGTCTGCACCGGGAAATTGAAAAAACCCATAACGGATGCCTCCATAGGGGCGCTCCTTCAGAAGGAAGGATTTCGCTATCCCGTTATCGTGAAGCCAACCGATCGTTCCGGAAGCCGCGGCATTTTCAAAATGCAGGATGAAACAGGACTGTCGAAAGCGGTGAAAGAAGCATCGGAAGTCAGCTTTGAGCACGGTGTTCTGGTGGAAGAATTTGTCACCGGGCAGGAGTACAGTGTGGAATATATCTCCTGGAAAGGGCAGCATCACTTCCTCCAGCTGACACAGAAATATACGACAGGCGCACCACATTTCATCGAGACCGGGCATCTGGAGCCGGCTCCTGTTTCCAAAGAAACACTGGAAAAGATAAAAGCAGTCGTAAGCCACGCGCTTACCTCTCTGCATATCGAGTATGGCGCGTCGCATTCGGAACTGAAAATCGATCAGGAAGGACAGATCCGCCTGATCGAGATCGGCGGACGCATGGGCGGCGATTTAATCGGAAGCACGCTGGTTCCCTTGTCGACCGGTGTTGATTTTATGAAAGCGGTGATCCAGATCGCTCTCGGGGAGGAACCGGATCTGTCGTTGAACCACGCGGGAAAACCTGCAGGTGTAAGATTTATATTTACGAAGGAGGATATCGAGAACCTTAACCGGATGAAGAAAGACCCGGAGATTGATATCGTCTGCGAAGAGGTGCATCCGATCACCAATGATGCGGTGTCCGACAGTTCGACCCGCTTTGGCTGCTATGTCTTTACCGCGGACAGCAGGGAGAAACTGATGAACTATTTGCCGGAGAACCGTTTATGAAGAAAAACACCGTACTGACTTATGTCGCCCTGCACCTTATGCTGATGATTTATTCGATGAGCGGCATCTGCAGCAAGCTGGCTTCAAAGCAGGCGTTTTTAAGTCCGAAATTTATTTTATACTACGGCATGGTGATTGTTCTTCTGGGATTTTATGCGATCGCCTGGCAGCAGATTATAAAGAGACTGCCGCTTACAACTGCATACGCGAACCGCGCCGTGACCGTAATCTGGGGAGCTGTATGGGGATTTCTCATCTTTCACGAAGAGATTCGTTTCAATAAAATAACAGGGATTATTCTTGTCGTCGCCGGTGTGGCTCTGTATGCACTTTCCGATGGCGGAGATGATGTGAAAAAGGGCAGTTCCGCTTCTGAAGAAAGTGAGGAGGCACAATGACGAAAACAGTCGCTCTGTATTCTCTTTTTATCCTGTTTGGAACTTTTATCAGCGCGATCTCGCAGGTCATGCTGAAAAAAGCGGCGATGAAGACTTATCCCAGTAAGATCCGGGAATATCTGAATCCGCTCGTCCTTTCTGCGTATCTGATTTTTATTGTGGCGACGCTCTGTTCTGTGATCGCATACCGGGGTGTGCCGCTTTCACTTGGACCGGTACTTGAGGCGACAAGCTACATCTATGTGACAATTTTCGGGGTAAAGATTTTTCATGAAAAAGTGAATCGAAAAAAAATTCTGGCGCTCGCACTAATCATCGCGGGGATTGTTGTGGCTGCGGTATAATAAGGCGGCACGGGTATCTGGAAGGAACTCCGGATGAACTTATCTCCGATAATTCGTATCATTTCCGGTGAATCCAAGGCAATAGTTAAAAGGGAGCTTACCATTGAGTTCGATTGATCAGAATAAAATAAGAAATTTCTGCATTATTGCGCATATCGATCACGGCAAATCGACCCTGGCGGACCGAATCATAGAGAAGACGGGTCTGCTGACGAGCCGCGAGATGCAGAGCCAGGTTCTTGATAATATGGATCTTGAACGGGAACGGGGCATCACGATCAAAGCGCAGGCCGTCCGGACGATTTACCGGGCGAAGGACGGCGAAGAATATATCTTCAACATGATTGATACGCCCGGACATGTCGATTTCAACTACGAGGTTTCAAGAAGCCTTGCCGCCTGCGACGGTGCACTGCTCGTGGTCGACGCGACGCAGGGCGTTGAGGCGCAGACTCTCGGGAATGTGTATCTTGCGATGGATCACAATCTTGACGTCTACCCGGTGATCAATAAGATCGATCTTCCGAGCGCCGATCCGCAGGGCGTCAAGGATGAGATCGAGGAGATCATCGGAATCGAGGCGCAGGACGCGCCGGAGATTTCGGCGAAGACCGGGGAGAATGTGGACGCCGTTCTCGAGGAGATCGTGCAGAAGATCGCTCCGCCTGAGGGTGATGTGAAAGCGCCGCTCAAAGCGCTGATCTTCGATTCCCTGTACGATGCCTACAAGGGAGTCATTATCTCGGTGCGCGTCATGGAAGGTACGGTGCGCCGCGGAACAAAAATCCGCATGATGGCGACCGGAGCCGTCGAGGAAGTCGTCGAGGTCGGCTATTTCGGGGCGGGACGGCTGATTCCCTGCGACGAGCTGGAGGCCGGTATGGTCGGCTACATCACGGCGAGCATCAAGGATGTTTCGAGCACACGCGTCGGCGACACGGTGACGGATGAGGAACGTCCCTGCGCGAAGGCGCTGCCGGGTTACAAGAAAGTCACGCCGATGGTATACTGCGGACTGTATCCGGAGGACAGCGCGAAGTATCCGGAGTTGCAGGACGCGCTGGAGAAACTTCAGCTGAACGACGCGTCGCTTTTCTTCGAGCCGGAGACGTCGGCCGCCCTCGGTTTCGGATTCCGTATCGGCTGTCTCGGACTTCTGCACCTGGATATTATCCAGGAAAGGCTGGAGCGCGAGTACGGCCTTGATCTGGTGACGACGTCGCCGGGTGTTATTTATAAGGTACATAAGACGGACGGTTCGGTTATCGCTCTGTCAAATCCCTCGAACCTTCCGGATCCCTCCGAGATCGATTTCATGGAGGAACCGATCGTTAAGGCGGATATCATGGTCACAAGTGAGTACGTCGGCCAGGTGATGCAGCTCTGCGAAGAGCGCCGCGGCGAGTACCTCGGGATGGACTATCTGGATCAGACGAGGGCGGAGCTTCATTACCATATGCCGCTCAATGAGATCATCTATGATTTCTTCGATGCGCTGAAATCACGCTCGCGGGGTTACGCTTCGCTGGATTATGAGCTGACCGGTTATCAGAGGAGCGATCTGGTGAAGCTCGACATTCTGGTCAATAAAGAACTCGTCGACGCGCTTTCCTTCATCGTGTTCGAGGGATCCGCGTATACGAGGGGAAGGAAGATGTGCGAGAAGCTGAAGGAAGAGATTCCGCGGCAGCTGTTCGATATACCGATTCAGGCGGCTGTCGGATCGAAGATCATCGCCCGTGAGACGGTGAAGGCGCTGCGCAAGGATGTACTTGCGAAGTGCTACGGCGGCGATATCTCGAGAAAGAAGAAGCTTCTCGAGAAGCAGAAGGAAGGAAAGAAGAGGATGCGTCAGGTCGGAAGCGTGGAGATTCCGAAGGATGCGTTTATGAACGTCCTGAAGCTGGACGATAAATAATGGCGGAGAGAGTGGCGTCATCCGCCGTGGAGAAAAGTATGGGATGCGCGGAGCTTTATCTGCACATCCCGTTCTGCATGAAAAAGTGCGGATACTGTGATTTCCTGAGCTTTTCCGCGGACGCAGATATGAGGGAGCGGTATGTGCGCGCTCTGATCCGTGAGATCAAAGATGCGGGCGATGCGTTTTACGGGACACGGATCGTGACGGTGTTTGCCGGGGGCGGTACGCCGACGGTTCTTGATTCCGGCCAGATCAGGAGGATCTTCCGGGCTGTGCAGGCGTCGTTTTCACTGGATGCGGATGCGGAGATTACCGTCGAGGTGAATCCGGGTACGGTTGATGAAGAAAAGCTTGTGACGCTCCGGGACGCCGGCGTGAACCGGCTGAGCATCGGCTGTCAGTCTCTGGATGACCGGCTTCTTCTGGAACTCGGGCGCATTCATGACCGGGATGTATTCCTTCGCTGCTTTCATGCGGCGAGGCGGGCCGGGTTCCGGAATATCAGCATCGATCTTATGTCCGGCATCCCGGATCAGTCGTACATGGACTGGGTGCGGACGCTTCGAGAGGCGGCAGAGCTGGGCCCGGAGCATATCTCCGCTTACAGCCTGATCCTGGAGGAAGGCACACCGTTCTGGCGGAAAAGGGATTCGCTCCGGCTTCCGGATGAGGACACCGAGCGGAGGATGTACGAGGATACCCGGAGAATTCTTTCGGAATACGGGTATGAGCGTTACGAAATCTCGAATTATGCGAAGAGGGATCGGCGCTGCCGTCACAACGTCGGTTACTGGACCGGCGTTCCCTATGCGGGACTCGGTCTTGGCGCCTCATCCTATCTGGGGAACGTACGCTTCCGGAATACCGATCACATGGAAGCGTACCTTGACTGGTTCGAACAGACGGATCGTGCGCTGCCCTGGCCGGAGGCGCCGGTTCACTGTGAACGGGAGGCACTTTCCGATGCGGACGCGATGGCGGAATTTGTGATTCTCGGCCTTCGTATGGAGGAAGGAATTTCGGAAGAAACGTTCTTCAGCCGGTTCGGGAAAAACATCGGGGAGGTCTACGGTGAAATTTTGGAGAAGCATGGCCGGGAAGGCCTTCTTGAAGAGAAAAACGGCCGCATTTTTCTTACAGAACGCGGATTTTCTCTTTCCAATTATGTGATGTGCGATTTTCTGCCGGATTGAACCGGCTGATGGTCTGAAAATTGTATGCAGAGTTTGTGCATACGGAAAGAATACGTATGAAAGAAGCAGCAGAAGAAAGATCTCCGCAGCGCTTTATCAAGATTCGGGGTGCCGCGGAAAATAATCTGAAACATATCGATGTGGATATTCCGAGAAATGAGCTCGTGGTTCTCACCGGCCTTTCCGGGTCCGGAAAGAGCTCCCTTGCGTTTGATACGATTTATGCGGAGGGGCAGCGCCGCTATATCGAGAGTCTCTCGTCGTACGCGCGCCAGTTTCTGGGGCAGATGGAGAAGCCGGATGTGGAGAGCATCGAGGGACTTCCTCCCGCGATCTCGATCGATCAGAAGTCAACGAACCGGAACCCGCGGTCGACCGTCGGAACCGTGACGGAAATCTACGATTATTTCCGCCTTCTCTACGCGAGGGTCGGTATCCCGCACTGTCCGAAATGCGGCAGAGAGATCAGCCGCCAGACGGTTGATCAGATGGTGGATAAGATCATGGCGCTGCCGGAAAGAACACGGATTCAGATCCTTGCGCCGGTCGTCCGGGGACGCAAGGGACGTCACGAGAAGGTGCTGGAGTCCGCGCGGAAATCCGGATACGTCCGTGTGATTGTCGACGGAAACCAGTATGAGCTGTCGGAAGAGATCACGCTGGACAAAAATCAGAAACACAATATTGAAATCATCGTTGACCGTCTGATCATCCGGCCGGGACTCGAAAAACGTCTGACCGATTCTGTCGAGACGGCGCTTGCCCTCTCAAAAGGGCTGTTGTTCGTCGATACGATGGACGGAAATATCATGACGTTCAGCCAGAATTTTTCCTGCCCGGACTGCGGCATCAGCATTGATGAGATTGAACCGAGAAGTTTTTCCTTCAACAACCCGTTCGGAGCCTGCCCGGAGTGCGCGGGACTCGGCTATAAGATGGAGTTCTCGGAGGAACTGATGATCCCGGATCCGTCGCTCTCGATCAACGGGGGAGCCATCGCCGTGCCCGGGTGGCAGTCGGCGAATAAAGCGGGGAGTTTTACGAACGCAATCCTTGTTGCGCTGGCGGATGAGTACGGATTTTCGCTGGATACCCCGTTTCAGGATTATCCGAAAAAAATACATGATATTTTGATTTACGGAACCGGCGGCCATGAGGTGAAGGTGCATTACAGCGGGCGGATGGGCGTCGGCGTCTATGATGTCGCCTTTGAGGGACTGATCAAAAATGTCGAGAGGCGGTACCGCGAGACCGGATCGGATTCGTCGAAACAGGAATACGAGACGTACATGAAGTTTTCGGACTGCCCCGCCTGTCACGGCCAGAGGCTGAAGCCGGCGTCCCTGGCGGTCACGGTTGCGGACAGGAATATCTACGAGATCACGACGCTTTCTGCGGAGAAGCTGCTGGAGTTCCTGAAAGATCTGAAGCTTTCGGAGCATCAGATGCTGATCGGAGGACCGATTCTGAAGGAAATCCGTTCGCGCGTTGGATTTTTGAATGACGTCGGGCTCGATTATCTGACGCTCGCCCGGGCGACGGCGACGCTCTCGGGAGGAGAAGCGCAGCGAATCCGTCTCGCGACACAGATCGGATCCGGACTTGTCGGCGTCGCCTATATTCTGGATGAGCCGAGTATCGGTCTGCACCAGAGAGACAACGACAAGCTGCTCGGTACACTGAAGCATCTGCGGGATCTCGGAAATTCCGTCATTGTCGTGGAACATGACGAAGATACGATGCGTGCGGCGGACTGCGTGATCGATATCGGCCCCGGCGCGGGCGACGAGGGCGGCGAACTTGTCTGCATGGGCAAGGCGGAGGACCTGATCGCCTGCGATCGTTCAGTCACCGGGGCGTACCTCGGCGGCAGGAGGAAAATCGAGGTTCCGAAGGAACGGCGAAAACCGCAGGGATGGCTCGAGGTAATCGGAGCCTCGGAAAACAACCTGAAAAATGTCAGTGTGAAGTTTCCGCTCGGGGTATTTACCTGCGTGACCGGTGTTTCGGGATCGGGAAAGAGTTCGCTCGTCAATGAGGTGCTGTATAAATCGCTCCAGAGGGATCTGAACCGGGCACACACGATCCCGGGAAAACACAGGGCGATTCGGGGCGAAGATCAGCTTGACAAAGTCATCAACATCGATCAGTCCCCGATCGGCCGGACTCCGCGTTCGAACCCGGCGACGTATACCGGTGTGTTCGACATGATCCGTACGCTGTTTGCGGCGACGTCGGAGGCAAAGGCACGGGGATACAGTAAGGGCCGCTTCAGCTTCAATGTGAAGGGCGGCCGGTGCGAGGCGTGTCAGGGAGACGGCATCTTGAAAATCGAGATGCATTTTCTGCCGGATATCTATGTGCCCTGCGAGGTTTGTCACGGGAAACGGTACAACCGGGAGACGCTGGAGGTCCATTACAAGGGAAAAAATATCTACGATGTTCTGAATATGCGTGTCAGCGAAGCGGTGAAATTTTTCGATCATGTGCCCTCAATCCGGCGCAAGCTGGAGACGCTGGATGACGTCGGCCTTTCCTATATCAAGCTGGGACAGCCCTCCACCGAGCTTTCCGGAGGAGAAGCACAGAGGATCAAACTTGCGTCGGAGCTGTCCAAACGGAGCACGGGACGGACGGTCTATATCCTGGATGAGCCGACGACCGGACTTCATTTTGCGGACGTGGACAAGCTGGTTACGATTCTCCGGAGGCTCGCGGACGGCGGCAATACCGTGATCGTCATTGAGCATAATCTGGATGTGATCAAGACCGCGGACTATATCATCGATATGGGACCCGAGGGCGGCGATCGGGGAGGAACGGTTATCGCAAAAGGAACGCCGGAAGAGGTCGCCGGCAATCCGGATTCCTACACGGGGATGTATCTGAAAAAGTACCTGGACCGGTGAGAGACGGATGGTTTTGATTGACATAATGAAAAAGCGGCCCTATAGTTATTAAAACGGGTTATCAAGAACAGGAGAAGATGGGTTATGGCATCAGTGACAGATATCGGAATCGATTTCGGCACTTCTACGATATCGGTTTATATGCGGGGCAGGGGTGTTATTTTGCGGGAACCGGCGCTCGTCGCATACGACACCGATTCGGACAAGGTCTGTGCGATCGGCGAGGAGGCGAAGCATCTCGTCGGACATACTGCGGGCAACAATGTGGCGATCAAGCCGCTCGCGCAGGGAAAGATCTCGGATTTCATGATCACCGAGCGGATGCTGAAGTATTTCGTCGAGAAAGCGATGGGACGCAGGGGAATTCTGAAGCCGCGCATCGCCATCTGTGTACCGAGCGGAGTGACCGAGGTGGAGAAGCGCGCGGTCATCGAGGCGACGTACCAGGCAGGCGCGCGCGATGTGACGATCGTGAAGGAACCGATTGCCGCAGCGATCGGAGCGGAGCTCGATATCACAAAGCCGGACGGGAATATGGTCGTGGATGTAGGCGGAGGCCTGACGGATATCGCGGTGATTTCACTGTGCGGGATCGTCGTATCCTCGTCGGTTCCGGTTGCAGGGGACAATTTTACTCATGCGATCGTCGCATATCTCCGGAATCAATATGGCCTGTTCATCGGAGAGCAGACGGCGGAATCGATCAAGATGAAGCTTGGATCGACAAACAGCAGCTATGAAGAGAAAAAGATGACGGTCAACGGACGGAACGTGATGAGCGGTCTTCCGAAAACCGTGACGCTGACTGCAGATGATGTGAACGGGGCGTTTCAGAAGCCGATGATGGACGTGGTGGAGGCGGTCCGGAACGTTCTTGAGCGCACGCCGCCGGATCTCGCCGGTGATCTGCAGGAGAGAGGAATTGTACTCGCGGGAGGCGGATGCCAGGTTACGGGCATGGAGCAGGCGATTGAAAAAAGCACCGGTCTGCATGTCATGACGGCGCAGAATCCGGAGTCTGCGGTCGCGATCGGCACCGGGCGGTACACGTCTGTTCTTGCGGAATTTGAGAAGCGATGAAACATGGCAGAAACAATCAGCGGATATATTGAACATATCATTTTCAGAAATGAGGAAAACGGCTACACGGTCATGACTGTGGAGACGGATGAAGGAGAAACGACCTGCGTCGGAAATCTGGCGCAGGTCCACGAAGGCGCGTATATCGAGGCAGAGGGCGAGAAAACCGTTCATGCCCTGTACGGGCCTCAGTTTCATATCGGGCGCTGCGTCGCGAAAGTCCCCGAGAAGGGGGATGCGTTTCTTCGCTATCTGGGAAGCGGCGCCATCAAGGGAATCGGCGAGAAGACCGCGAAAAAAATCATCAGCCATTTCGGAAGCGATACCCGGAGAATTCTCATGGAAGAGCCGGAGCGTCTCTCGGAGATCAAGGGAATCAGCGCAAATAAAGCCCGAAAGATCGGGGAGCAGATTTACGAGCAGTCGCAGATGCAGAATGCACTGATCTATCTCGCCCAGTACGGGATCTCGCTGACGCTCGGGGTCAGGATTTACCATCAATATCAGGACAGCCTGTACGAGATTCTTCAGAAAAATCCATATCAGCTGGCAGAGGACATCGACGGAGTGGGTTTTCGGATCGCGGACCGGATCGCGGAGCGGGTCGGCATCGCGAATGATTCGGAGTTTCGTATCCGGAGCGGTCTTTTATACTGCATGAACCGGATCTCGGCGGAGGGGCACACGTGGTATCCGCTCGAGACGGTCATCCGGGAGGGATGTGATCTGCTCGGAGTCGGTGAAGAGGAGATCCGGAAGGGACTGATGGATCTTTCCGTGGATCAGCGCCTGACGGTACGGCGGGAAATGCTCCCGGATGGCAGCGTGGAAGCCCGTGTGTTTACCACACAGATGTATTATCTTGAAGTAAATACGGCACGAATGCTGTGTGATCTGAATGTGATTCTGGAAAGCGACGCGGATGCCGTGGAGAACCGGATCCGTCAGATCGAGAACCGGGAGAAGATCGAGCTTGATGAGCTGCAGAAGAAGGCGGTGGCCACGGCGGCGGGAAACGGGCTGATGATCCTGACCGGAGGTCCGGGAACCGGAAAAACGACGACGATCAATACGATGATCCGCTATTTTCTTTCACAGAATCTTTCCATTGCGCTTGCAGCCCCCACCGGAAGAGCGGCGAAGCGGATGATGGAGACGACCGGGTATGAAGCGTCGACGATTCACCGGCTGCTCGAGATCGAAGGAGGAGCCGGGGACGACCGGCCGGACCGGTCGCGGTTCGCAAGAAATGCCGAGACGCCGCTTGAAGCCGATGTGGTGATCATCGATGAGGTATCTATGGTCGATATTTACCTGATGCATGCGCTGCTTTCGGCCATTGTTCCGGGAACAAGGCTGATTCTGGTCGGTGATGTCAGCCAGCTGCCGAGCGTGGGACCGGGAAGCGTTCTGAAGGATATGATCCGCGGCGGCGCCTGCGAGATCGTGAAACTGGAACATATTTTCCGTCAGGCAGCGAAGAGTGACATTGTCGTAAATGCGCATAAGATCAACCGCGGAGAAGAAGTGTGTCTTGACAACAGAAGCCGGGATTTTTTCTTTCTGGAGAGGCAGGATGTCCGGGTGATTCAGAAAGTCACGCTTGTGCTTGTCCGGGACAAGCTTCCCGGGTATGTTGGTGTCGATCCGTTCGATATCCAGGTACTGACGCCGATGCGGCGGGGGCCGCTCGGAGTGGAGCAGCTGAATGAGATTCTGCAGCGCTACATCAACCCTCCGTCGCCGCGGAAGGGAGAAATCGAGGCCGGCGGCCGCGTTTTCCGTGAGGGCGACAAGGTCATGCAGATCCGTAACGATTATCAGGCGGAATGGACCGTCCGGGGGCAATACGGAATCGCCGGACAGAGCGGACAGGGTGTGTTTAACGGCGATATGGGAAAAATCACAATGGCCGATTCCGCGTCGGGGACGGTCGAGGTGACGTTTGATGAGGCGAGAACGGTTTTGTACAGCTCCGGTCAGCTTGAGGATCTGGAACTTGCATATGCGGTGACGATCCACAAATCACAGGGAAGTGAGTATCCTGCCGTCGTCATTCCGCTTCTTGCGGGACCGGCGATGCTGATGACACGAAATCTGCTTTACACTGCGGTTACGCGTGCGCGCAGATGTGTCGTGCTTGTCGGATCGAAGGAGACGTTTCACGGGATGGAGCAGAACGAGCGGGAGCAGCTGCGGTACACGGCTCTGGCGGATCGGATCCGTGAGATTCGAGGCATCATGCAGAAGTCAGAAGATTCTTTGAATCCGCCAACCTGAATCTATGGAGGAAACGGGAACGAAGCATTTCATATTCAGACCGGAGAGGATTGCCGATGCGGTATATCCCAGACGCTGCGCGCTCTGTGATGCGCCGCTTCTTCCGCGGGAGCGGATGGTGTGCCGGAAATGCCGGAAGAATATTCCTTTTCTGGAGCAGCCGCTGTGCCTTTCCTGCGGCCGTCCGATCCGGGATTCCGGAGAGGAGTACTGTGAGAGCTGCCGCGGGACGCGCCATTTCTACATCCGGGGATTCGCGCCTTTTTCCTATGACGGGGCCGTGCGGGATTCGATTCTCCGCATGAAATATTCGCACCGCGCGGAATACGCCGCGTTTTATGCGCAATCCTCGGCAGTATTTGGAAGAGGCTATCTCGATGAATGGTGTCCGGAAGCGATTGTGCCGATTCCGGTTCACCGTGACCGTCTGATCCGACGGGGGTATAATCAGGCGGCTCTTTTTGCCCGGGAATTATCAAAACGGACCGGAATTCCCTGCGTCGAAGCGCTTGCCCGCGTGCACAGCACGAAGCCGATGAAGGAGCTGGATCCGGAGGAACGGCACAGAAATCTCATCCGTGCCTTTCGTGCGGATCCGTCGATCCGGATGCCGTCCCGCATTCTGATCGCGGACGATATCTACACGACCGGAGCGACGGTTGATGCCGCTGCAGCGGTTCTGCAAAGGGCGGGAGTCCGGGAAGTTTATTTTGTGTGCGCGGCGGTCGCTCCGGGCAATCGGGCGTGACGGACGGATTTTGAGTTTTCAGAAGTCCGGAAGTATGTTAAAATAGCTACCATACCAGGACAAGGGAGATCTGTCTATGCTGACGAAACAGAGGCTTCAGCTGATGATCAGCCTCGCTGATTTTAAACAGAGTCACATCAACACGACGATGCGGGTGACAAAGTACTACCGGAATGATTACGTTGCGGTTCAGCTTGTCAAAAACTTTTTCGTTACGTCGATCGCCTATCTGATTCTGCTCGGATTTTTTGCGGTCTATCATCTGGATTTTCTGCTCACGAATATGAACAATCTGAAAATGGGCAGGCTCGCGGCTGTGCTGTTGATTATTTATCTGGTAATGCTTGCGGTATACAGTGTGATTACCTATGTGATTGCCAGAATCCGTTATGCGCGGGCGCGGGAGAAAGCGGAGGATTACGATCAGAAGCTCGATCTGCTCGCAAATATCTACCGTGAGGAGAAGCAGAGCAGCGGGAATCCGTTTGGGGAGGATCAATAAACATGGGAAATCTGAGGGAACGGCTGAAGGCGTTTTATGCGGACTACAGCTTTTATATTCTTCCGGTCATGAAATTTGCCCTCGCGCTGGGAATCTATGTTCTGATTAATAACCGGCTCGGCTACATGGAGGCGCTGAACAGGCTGTTCATTCTTGTTATACTTGCGGCAATCTCGGCGATCCTGCCGTTTAACGCGACGGTTATGATCGGGATCGCGCTGATTGTGGCGCACTGCTTCGGACTTGGCGTCGAGACAGGCCTTTTCGCACTGGTGCTTTACGTTGTACTCGTGCTGCTTTATTTCCGGTTCGTGCCACGCGACGCTCTGGTGATGCTGATGACTCCGGTCGCCGGCATTCTCCATATGGAAGCGGTCGTGCCGCTTTGTCTCGGACTCGTCCGGGGACCGGAATCCGCCCTCTCCGCGGCGTGCGGACTGGTCTCCTGGCAGTTCGTGGAGATCGTTCACGATGAGATCGCACCGCTGAAGGAGGCGGACGCAGGCATGCTCAATGTTTTGCAGTCCATACCGGCGTCACTGTTCAGTCCGAAACTTCTGCTTTGTGTGATCGCATCGGCTGCCGCGACCGTTCTCGTCGCGCTGATCGTCCGCCATATGACGACGTATACGAGACTCCGTGCGGTGATTGCGGGGGCGGTTCTGTATCTTGTGATTATGCTGGCCGGAGGTGTGGCCGTCGGTGTTGAGCTGAACGCTCCGGCGATCGTCGCCGGCACTGCCGCGTCGGCTGCGGTCGCGCTGTTCCTGAATATGTTTGTTTACTCGGTGGATTACCGCCAGTCCAGATTTATTCAGTTTGAAGATGACGATTATTATTATTACGTAAAAGCGATTCCGAAGATGCGTGCGGGCGGCGCGAAGCCGGTCCGTTATTATGACGACAGCAGCCGTCAGAATGGCACCGGAACACCGGTGAACGGGCAGGATGTCGACGGGGTCGATTTCAAGACGAAGCTGGAGGATTCCCTGAAGGATCTTTGATGAGTGCTTCCGCGTTTGATCCGCTTTGCGGTAAAACAGTCAGCGGAAAGGAAGTGAGCCCGTGGACGGACTGATCAGCTGGATGCGCGTCCATCTAATTGAATGGATTACACCGCCGAAAACGATACAGGTAATCGATGTGATACAGATCATATTGATTGCCTATTTCGTGTACCATCTGATCCTCTGGGTCAGAGATACAAGAGCGTACTCGCTTCTTCGGGGGATCCTGCTGATTATTCTGTTCGTCATTGCCGCGAACGTGCTCGGAATGGAAGTGGTCGTGTGGCTCGTTGCGAATCTGGGTGTGGCGGCCTTCACGGCGCTGGTCATCATATTCCAGCCGGAGCTGCGCAAAGGTCTGGAACGAATGGGACACAGGGGAATGCTTGCGTCGGTTTTTCAGGGGCGTGGCAATGGCGGCAACAACCGGTTCAGCGATCATACGCTGAATGAGATCGTCCGCGCGTGCTTCGATATGGCCGAGGTCCGGACCGGTGCGCTGATTGTGATCGAGCGCAATGTGCGCCTGGAGGAATTTGTTCAGACCGGAATTCCGATGGATGCGATCGTGAGCGGACAGCTTCTGGTCAATATTTTCGAGAAAAATACACCGCTTCATGACGGGGCCGTGATTGTCCGGGGCGACCGTGTGACGGCAGCGACCTGCTATCTTCCGCTGTCGGACAGCATGCAGCTGAGCAAAAGTCTCGGGACAAGACACCGGGCAGGCGTCGGCATCAGCGAGATCAGCGACAGCTGCACGATCATCGTCTCGGAGGAGACCGGAGCGGTTTCCTACGCGGTCGAAGGTGTGCTGCATACAGGTGTGAGTCCGGCGGCACTCAAAGAGCAGCTTCATGAGATTCAGAAGCTGGTAAATACGCACGGCGGGGAGAAGGGCCGGAATGCAAACAAGGATACCGAAAATAATAAGAAATAACTTCGGACTGAAGGTCGTTTCCGTCCTGATTTCCATCGTGATCTGGTATTCAGTAGTACGGGTGAATGATCCGGTGATCACGCGCTCGTTTACGGTCAGCGTTACATTCACGAATCAGACCTACATTCAGAGCGGAAAGCAGACGTATACGGTCGACGACAGCTACAACTCGGTGATTGTGTATATCAAGGGAAACCGTTCTGAGATCCGGCGGATCGAGGCGTCTGACATCAAGGTCACCGCTGATCTGACGCAGATCGTCAGTATGGACACGAAACCGGTCATGGTTCCGCTCACGGTCCAGTGCAATGGCGTGGATCCGTCGAATATTTCAATGTCGAGAACGGCGGTGCCGATCACGATCGAGAGCATCGCGAGCAAGGAGCTTCCGGTGACGGTCGACACGGCGGATACGACGCCGGCCAAGAATTTTGAGGTCGGCGAGGCGACGGCAAATCCGTCGAAAATCGTTGTGTCCGGACCGGAATCGACGATCAACCGTATCGATTCCGCGGTCGCCCAGATCGATGTCACGGATATGACGGCGGATGCCACGGTGAAGGGGACCGTTCATCTTTACGATAAATCGCAGAATGAAATATCTCAGGATACGATTGACAATGAGATCACCTTCGATACCGGAAGTCAGGATGTCACGGTTGTAGTTGACCTGTGGCAGAAAAAATCGGACGTCTCACTGCAGGTAAATTACAGCGGGCAGCCGAAGAGCGGATATCAGGTGAGCGGCATCACCACAGTTCCGGAGACGATCACGGTGGTCGGCGATGACGAAGCACTGTCGGAGCTGACAAACAGCGGAAATAAAATTACGATTCCGGCTGACGCTGTCTCTGTGGACGGCGCTTCGGACGATGTCACGAAGGAGATCGATCTTTCCGAGATCATCACCGGAAATATGCGGGTCGCCGAAACCGCGAGCCGTACGGCGACGGTTACGATTACAATTCTTCCGGAGAATACGAAGGAAGTCGCATTGGATGTCGATAAGATCACGATCAATAATCTGGCCGACAATCTGACCGTGACGTATGATCAGACCGAGCTGACGATCCGCGTCAGAGGAACGAAGACGCTGCTCGACGGTGTCACCGCGGATGCGGTCAGTGCGTCAGTGGATCTGTCCGGGTACAAAGAGGGAGATTACACGGTGCCGGTAAGTGTTACGCTTCCGGACGGAACGAGTCTTTCGGGCAATGTGAGCATCCTGCTGCATGTGAAGCAGTCAGCAAAGACGGGATAATGCTTCAGGGTTATTGTGATGATAAGTGAGACGGTAACAATCAGAAACCGTGCGGGACTTCACCTCAGACCGGTTACGGCCGTATGTGAGACCGCATGCCGGTTCCGATCAGACTGCATCCTGCAGTTTGCCGGAAAGGAAGCAAATATCAAGAGCGTACTGAGTCTGCTCGCGGCGGGACTGCGTTTTGGAGATACGGTGCGGATTTTGTGCGCCGGGCCGGATGAGAAGGAAGCGATGGATGCGCTGCTGGCGGTTTTCCGGGGTATATAGGAATCGAAAAGCCGGCCGGGTGAAAAGCCGGTTGCAATTTTCCTTGTTTTACGGTATTATAACAAGCTATGTAACGGTTTCTATCTGATTATTCGGGACGCTGTTTTTGTGCCATGAGGATTTAAATATGTCAAAAAAATCACGGGGCGTGAACAAGAAGCTCAGAAAGAAGAAGACGATTCTGATTGTTGAAATCATCGTTCTCGCAGTGCTGTGCGTTGCGGCTTTCGGTTCGCACTGGCTGAACTCAAAGCTCGGCCTGGTGAATTACAATCAGACCGATGAGGATAAGCTGATCACAGCCGATGAACTGAACGGCGAGGAGTCGGTCGATCTTACCGGAAAGGATCTGATCGCCCTGGTCGGCCTGGACCGGAGAGACGGAGAGGAGCACAACAACAGTGATACGATGATTGTCTGTCTGATTGATCACGACAATAAATCGATCAAACTGGCTTCTCTGTACCGCGATACCTATCTCAACATCGGAGACGGGAAATATACGAAGGCAAACGCGGCATACGCGAAGGGCGGGCCGGAGCAGATGCTTACGATGATGAATCTGAATTTTGATCTGAACCTGAAACAGTATGTGACCGTTCAGTTTCAGGCGGTAGCGGATACCGTTCAGATCCTCGGGGGCATCGATGTTGAGCTTTCCCGACAGGAGATCGAAGTTCTGAACGGGCTGAACAATGAGACATCCCGCGTCACCGGATATGATTACAATCTGCTTCCGGTTCCGTCCGAGGAAGATCTGCCGGACGGTCAATATCAGATGACGCACCTGGACGGATCCCAGGCGCTCAGCTATGCGCGGATCCGTTATACGGCGGGCAATGACTTCCGCAGAACGGCCCGTCAGAGAGTGCTGATCCAGAAGGTTCTTGAAAAGATGAAGAGCGCGGGTGCCGGTCAGATCGACGAGATTCTGGATAAGGTTCTTCCGCAGATTGAGACAAACATCAGCAAGACAAAGGTGCTTTCGATGGCGAAGCCTCTGATTTCCTATACGATCTCAGAGTCTACCGGATTTCCGTTTGACCATTATGAAGATGACAACAGTAAGACCGGACTTACCTGTGTCGTCCCGGTGACACTTGAGTCGAATTCCGTGAAGATTCACCAGTTCCTGTTTCCGGATCAGGCGTATACCCCGTCAGACACGGTAAAAGAATACAGTCAGACAATCATCGACAAGACGGGAATGGATGAAAGTGATCGGCCGTCCACGCCGGACGGGGGAGAGCTGCCGTGGAACACGGACAGTTCCGCTTCTTCCGGAGCAGATGCTTCGTCCGCGGGTGGCAGCAGTTCCGGTGAATAACAGAAGAGTGACAAGAGGAGGTGTCCCCCAGAGGCGGGAGCCTCCTTTTTCGAACATGCGCCGAAAAGCGCTTTTTTTATAAGGAGGAAGAGATGTTCGACGATCATAACGGGAATCGGCAGGATCATGATGCGGCGGAAGGAAACAATGACGCGAAGCCGGATATCGATGCGGACGGGAGGATGCAGGATTCCGGTTCGGACGATCGGGCGCATACGGATGCAGTCACCTACAGCTGGGTGAATCCGAAAATCAGCCGGAGAAAAGAGACAAAACAGGATCAGAATTGGTCCGGGCGGACGTTTACCGGTGAAAATCCATTTGAGGACCGCCGGGATGACGCCGGAGTCAGACCGAAGCACCGGTTCTTTTCTTCCACAGCCGGAAAATGGGTGCTTCTCCTTGTGATGGCGGTTGTATTCGGACTGATCGCAGGACTGGTTTCATTCGGTGTCGACCGGGCATCATCAGCGCGCGCCGCTTCCGGACAGGACGGAAGTACGGGAGAAGTCCTTCAGGAGAACGCATCGCAGGAACATGCTGTGAACGGCGGGTCGGACAGCACGGAAGACGCTGAAGACGGATCAACTTCTTCGACCGTCGCTGAGGTCGTCTCGAAGACCCTGCCTTCTGTTGTGACGATTTCCACCATATCGGTGCAGGAGATGCAGAATATTTTCGGCGGAACGCAGGATTATCAGGTTCAGGGAGCCGGGAGCGGTGTTATCGTCGGAGAAAATGACACGGAAATGTTGATCGCGACGAATGCCCATGTTGTGGAAGGAGCGCAGCAGCTGTCGGTCGGATTCAACGATGAGTCGGCTGTGAGCGGAAGTATCAAGGGACAGGACAGCCGAAATGATCTGGCGGTCGTTGCTGTGAAGCTTTCGGACATCTCCGAGCAGACGAAGTCGAAGATTTCTGTGATCGAACTGGGCGATTCGGATCAGCTCGTTCTCGGGGAACAGGTCGTCGCCCTCGGAAATGCGCTGGGTCTCGGAACATCGGTCACGAGCGGCTATATCAGTGCGCTGAACCGAACGGTGGCCTTTAATGAGGGAACGCAGTCGGAAAATCTGATCCAGACGGATGCGGCGATCAATTCCGGAAACAGCGGCGGCGCTCTTGTCAATATGAGCGGTCAGCTGATCGGAATCAACGAGGGGCGCGCATCCTCCGCCGGTCAGGTCAGCGTCGATAACGTGGGTTATTCCATACCGATCGCAAAGGCGGAGCCGATTCTCAAAAAGATGATGAATCTGAAGACGCGCGAAAAAAGCAGCGAGGCGGACCGCGGTTACCTTGGAATTACCTGTGCAAATGTCAATTCGGAGGCAGCGAAGCAGTATAATATGCCGGTCGGTGTGTATGTGCGCAGCGTGGTATCCGGCGCGGCGGCGGATCAGGCGGGAATCCGGGTCGGAGACGTCATCACGGAGCTGGACGGCCGCACAATCACCACGTATGAAGACCTGATCGGAGCGCTCGCATATTACAGGAGCGGCGAGACGGTTACCGTGACGGTCAGCCGGTCTCAAAACGGTGAATACAAAGCGAAGACGATCGAAGTAAAGCTTTCCGCGAAGAGCGAAGCGGCGATAACGGAAGGAAACTGAAATGTTTGATGCCGGTGCAGGCACCGGGAGAAAAGAGGAAGATCATGAAACAACAGGCGGGAAATTTTGTGGAGGAGAGAAACAGCCGGATCATCCGGACAAGTATCATCGGGATTCTGGCAAATATCGGTCTTGCGGGTTTTAAAGCGGCGGTCGGTTTATTTACCCATTCCATCGCGATCCTGCTTGATGCGGTGAACAATCTGAGCGACGCCCTTTCCTCGGTGATCACAATTATCGGTACGAAGCTCGCCGGAAAGAAACCGGACAAGAAGCATCCGCTCGGACACGGGAGAATCGAGTATCTGACGGCGATGATCATCGCTGTCATCGTGCTTTACGCAGGCGTGATGTCTCTGGACGAGTCGGTGAAAAAGATCATCCATCCGGTCAGGGCGGATTATACGGCGGTTTCGCTGCTTATCATCATCGTGGCGGTTGCTGTGAAGATCGTGCTCGGACGGTACGTGAAGAAGGTCGGCACCGACCTGAAATCCGGATCGCTCGTGAATTCCGGGCAGGACGCGATGCTCGATGCGGTCATCTCGGCTTCGACGCTTGCAGCCGCCGCCATCTTTATGGCGACCGGGATCGGACTTGAGGCGTGGCTCGGCGCAGTGATCGCAGTCGTGATCATCAAGGCGGGCATCGATATGCTGCGGGAGACATTCAGCCAGATTCTCGGAGAACGCGCGGATGCGGATCTTTCCCGGGCTATCAAGCGGACGATCAACAGCTATGAAGGAGTGAACGGAACGTACGACCTGGTTCTTCATAATTACGGTCCGGATACGTTTCTTGCGTCTGCGCATGTCGAGGTTCCGGATACGTGGACCGCGCATCAGATCGATGAACTGACGCGTGCGATTCAGGCAAAAGTTTACCAGGAATATGGAGTAGTCATGACAGCGATCGGCATTTATTCGATGAATACGCACGATGATAAAGCGGCAGAGGTTGAGACGAAGATCACCAGAATCGTCATGGCCCATGAGGCGGTTCTGCAGATGCATGGCTTTTATTTTGATCAGGCTGACCGGAGGATTTCATTTGACGTGGTGATTGATTTCGCATGTGATGATCGAAAAGGCGTGTACGATGAGATCGTGCGGGAGGTGCATGAAGCCTACCCGGATTATCAGCTTGTGGTCGCGATGGACGCGGATACGAGCGACTGATGAAAATGGCGGGCAGACCCGAAAAAACGGCACCGGTCTATGCGGATATTATCCGAAGGCCGGTGCCGTTTTTGAGTGCCTGTGCGGATCTCGCAAATCCGGTCAGATAAGAACAAGAATCAGGACGATCAGCGCGGCGCAGACAGCCAGCTCAATCGCACCGATGCAGACGATGCGTCCCCGGTCGGTGCAGCAGCGGGACGGTTTTTTCGGATCGATCCAGACCTGACAGGAACCGTGTTCCCGGAAACGGTTTTCGATCTCCGAAACCCGGACGGGACCGATCGCCTCCGTGCGGAGATTTTTTCCGCTTTCCATCAGTATGAAGACCGGATAATTCCGCAGGTACCGGCCGGCGGCGATGATACCGTTTTTCACCATGTATGTTTTGTAATGAAGAAAGACCACGGTCTTCTGCTCGCGGTAGCGGACAGGGACGGTTACCATCGACAATCCGCCCGTAAGGTACATCGCCGCGATGATTCCCAGAAGAATCAGCCAGCCGAAGTAGACCCTGCCGTGGGTGACCGCTGAAAGAATGATCGCAAATATAAGCGCCGGGAGGATCAGGTAGATTAATACCATGATGATTTTTTCCGGCAGTGAAAGTTCATATTTTTCCATTTCCGTACCGCTCATTTACAATTGTTTGATCATATCTGCTGATTATATCAGCCGTCCGGAGAAGCGTCAACAGAGGCTGCGCGTGCGGTACGACATTTTGCGCCGATTGTCCTAAAGCGGTGTGAGTTTTCCCGGAATCATGGTATGATAACAGAATCTGATCCTTCTGCGATTGTGCGGAAGAGGCGGATGACTTGGATTTTCAGCCCGGAGGTGCCGGTTATGGCAGATCATGACGATGGAAAAGAAATTTATGCGAAGAAGCTGGCCCGGAAGATTTTTGATTACACGCGGGATCAGCTGATCGTAAATATGCCGTATTTCAACCGGGCGGTATTGAAAATGCCGGTCGTTTTTTATCACAACGGCTTTGAAAAAATGAAGCGGCCGGAGGGATTCGGCACGAACGGAAGCCGGATCATCTGCGATGAAAATCAGGTGATCGCATGCTTTCGCCGGGAAGAGGGGCTTCTGCCGAGGATTTATCTTCATATGCTTCTGCACTGTATTTTTCAGCATCCGTTCCACTATGACCGGCTGAATTCCCGATACTGGGATTTTGCGGCGGATCTCGCAGTCGAAAATGTGATGCTTGAGCTGAACTGGGATCTGCTCCGGACCGCGGGGGACCGGGAACGTATCCGCTTCATCGGCGAACTGAAGCTGCGCGCCGGAAAGATCACCGCGGAGAACCTGTACCATTATTTTTACATGAATCCGAAGGAAACGGAGACGCTTCTTGGAAGTGCGCCGCTGTTTGTGCGGGACGTACACCGCTTCTGGGCCCCGGAGGAGTTTATCAACCATCCGGAGGTGCTCCACAGAAACATCGGAAGTTTCGAGAAAACCGGGGAAGAATGGGGGCGCATCACGCGGGGGACGAAGATCCTGATGGACACGTATGAGAAACATCAGGGGGATCTTCCGGACGTGATGACGGACAATATTCTGAATGCCCGCCGAAGCCGCTACGACTATTCATCGTTTCTGCGGAAATTTCTTACGTGGAATGAGGAGATGCATATCAATCCGGATGAGTTTGATTATATCTACTATCTGTACGGGATGCAGCTCTACAAAAACATGCCGCTGATCGAACCGCTCGAGTACCGCGACACGAATCGGATCCGTGATTTTGTGATCGCGATCGATACGTCCGGATCGACGATGGGACGGACGGTGCGGAACTTCCTCTCGCACACCGCTTCGGTGTTGGAGGAGTCGGGAGATTTTTTCGCGCACGCGGCGGTGCACATCATTCAGTGCGATGCGAAGATCCAGAAGGATGATAAGCTGAGCTCGCCGGAGGAATTTGACCGCTATCTGAAAAAAGTGGAGATCAGCGGCGGAGGCGGGACGGATTTCCGGCCGGTGTTCGATTATGTCGAAGAGCTTCAGAAAAAGGGCGGGATGCATGAGCTGTGCGGTCTTCTGTACTTCACGGACGGTCTCGGAACGTTTCCGTCGAAGATGCCGCCGTATAAAACGGGATTTGTATTTCTGAAGACGCGTCAGCACATAAAGAATGTACCGCCATGGGCGATCCGTCTGGACGTGGCGGAGGAGGATCTGGCCATTTCGGACACCGACCGGATTTAGGACGCCGTGATGGATCACGCCGGCGGGCACGTCCCGCATCAATATCGTTTACAGAAAGGATTTCGGAAATGAATATCGCAGAAGCAAAGCAGCAGATCAGGCAGGCAGTCTCCATCTACCTCGCGAAGGATGAGTATGGAAATTACCGGATTCCGACGGTGCAGCAGCGGCCGGTTTTCCTGCTCGGCGCGCCGGGAATCGGAAAGACCGCGATCATGGAGCAGGTCGCCCGGGAGATGGACATCGCGCTTGTATCGTATTCAATGACACATCATACACGTCAGAGCGCCCTCGGACTTCCGTTTATCGTGAAAAAACAATACGGGGATGAGGAGATTGACGTCTCCATGTATACGATGAGCGAGATCATCGCGTCGGTCTACGATACGATGGAGAAAAGCGGGAAAAGAGAAGGAATTCTCTTTCTGGACGAAATCAACTGTGTTTCTGAGACGCTCGGGCCGTCGATGCTTCAGTTCCTGCAGTACAAAACCTTCGGAAACCGGAAGGTTCCGGAGGGATGGGTCATTGTGACCGCAGGCAATCCGCCGGAGTTCAATCGTTCCGCGCGGGAATTCGATATCGCCACGCTGGACCGTCTGAAGGTCATGACCGTCGAGCCTGATTTTGAATCCTGGAAAAAATATGCGGAGACGGCCGGCGTTCACCGCTCGATCCTGACATGGCTGGAGATCCGGAATGAGGATTTCTATCATATCGGGACAACCGTCGACGGAAAGCAGTATGTGACCGCTCGCGGATGGGAAGATCTGTCAAAGGCGATCGGACTCTATGAGGAGATGGGATTTCCGGTCGATGAGACACTGATCGGACAGTATCTCCACGATCCGCGGATCTGCGCGGAGTTCTCCACATATTACGAATTGTACAATAAATACCGGACGGATTATGAGGTCGACGAGATCCTCCACGGCCGCGAAAGCGCGGAGGTGCGCCGCAGGGCACAGAGCGCGTCGTTTGATGAGCGGATCACGATCATGGGACTATTGATGGAAGCGCTGCTTCCCGAGATCAACGAGGAGGTCGAGACGGAGGAGAGCCTGAAAAAACTTCACGGAAGTCTGGCCGCGGCGAAGTCGGCGCTCCGTGAGGATCCCTCGGATACGATGGAGATGGAACTTGAAACGATCGCCGGATCCAGCCGCGCGCAGATGAAGAAGGCGGAGGCGGCGAACGCGCTGACCGAGCAGCAGCAGAGAAGTTTTGCTTATCCGATCTCTTTCGCCGCGGCTGCACTTCAGAAGCTGCGTCTGGAAAAACCGGCGGATCAGGAAGCTGCGTTCGCACTCGTGAGCGGTGATTTTGCTTCGCGTGTTGAGAAGATGAAGACACGCCAGAGGGAGATCAGCGGCGAGCTGGACAATCTGTTCCGCTTCGTCGAAGAAAACTTCGGGGTCGGAAATGAGATGCTGGTACTCGTGACGAATCTGACGGTCGGAAAGCGAAGCGCGAGGTTTATTGCGGATCACGGATGCGAACCATACTATAAGTTCAACAGGAAATTCATGCTCAGTGAACGCGGCGGAAGCCTGATGCGGGAGGCACAGGCGTTCGGGGAGTTCTGAGAACAGATGAGAGGTCGGTATGCAGTTTGATTTTGAGACGTACGGCGACGGTGTCCGGGTGACGTTCTGCCACGGCGCAGGGCGCATCGTGAAAATACCCGGGACGATCGGCGGACTTCCGGTGCGCGCCATTGGAACGCGCGCCTTCTACGGGGAGGCGATGGAAACGGTGCGCATCGAGGTTCCGCCGGAGGTCCGGAGGATCGGGCCGCATGCGTTTGAACTGTGTATCAGCCTGAGTGAACTGATCCTTTCCGAGGGGCTTCTGGAAATCGGTGAAGATGCTTTCACGGCGACGGCACTGTCTCACGTAAAAATCCCGTCAACCGTCGTAAAAATCGGCGTTGGGAGGGAACTTCCCTGCCATCTTGAAATCGATCCGCGAAACCGTTTTTATCGAAGCGACCGATACGGCCTGTTCCACGGCAGGGAACTGATTCTGGCCGATCCGCACGATCCGGGAAACCGTTTTATAATCCCGGAAGGGACGGAGTCGATCGCGCACGATGCCTTTTCCGGTCTGGAGACGCTGGAGGAGGTTCACATCCCGGCATCTCTCGTGGAAATCCGCGAAGGAACTTTTTCAAACGTGAAAAATCCGTTCTCGAAGAATCCGGGGATCCGGAGGATCGGCGTCGCGGAAGAAAATCCGCGCTTTTTCGCCGACGGACCGGTTCTGTACCGGAAAGATCCGGACGGGATGACTTTGTTCCGGTATCTGGGAAGGTGCGGCACGTACCGGATCCGTGAAGGGGTGACGCGAATTGCCTCCGAGGCTTTTCTCCGGTCGGAGATCCGCCGCGTGGAGATACCGGGAAGCGTCAGGGAGATCGGTGAGGATGCGTTTGCAGATTGTTCGATGACCGAAGTATGTCTCTGCGGACTGGAGATCTGTTTTCCGCAGACCGATACGTACCTTCTGAAGGGACTGCTCAGGCAGTTCGGGGTCAATGGAAAACTCTATGATTTCAGATTTTGCGACCGGGAACTTCAGAGTCTGCACGTCAATACCGACCGCGTCCGGATGATCTGCAGCCGTCTGGAATACCCGGTTGACCTCGCGGAGGAGACAGCCGCCGCATTCCGGACGATTCTGTCCGGGCATATCCGGGAAATCATCGCGATGCTCGCGAAAGAAAACAACACCAGACTGCTGAAAAAACTGGAATCACTGGGCATGGTGACGGATGAGAACGCAGACAGCCTGATCGGTGCCGCGTCTGAGGCCGCGTCCGGATCCGCGAAAGAGGTGATGGCGGAGTTGATGGATTATAAACACCGGGCACTGGCGCCGCGTGAATTTGATTTTTCACTCTGATCCGGCAGTGCAAAAGATGGGGACTGACCGGTCTCTGAAAGACCGGTGCAGTCCCCATCTGCATCAAGATAGAAGAAGATATGGAGGATGTAAGGTGATTGCCGTTTATTTGCCACTTGCACCGTAGTTGGAGAGAACACGGGCGGACGGGTCGTTGACATCGCAGCCTTCCCAGCTCTTGTTCGGCATCCAGAAATCCACAATCATCTGCGACTGTCCGGGATAGTATTTCTCGAAAAGCTCGCGGTACAGAAGCGATTCTTTTGTGAACGGCGTTGCGTGTGTATATTTCCTGCGGAGTGTCTCGTACTCCCCGTCGGTGTACATACTCTCCGCGTATTCCTGCAGGTCATCGCGGAGCGAATGTCCGACCGCGTCCGAGAACGCGGCCTTTTCGCGCATCAGGATGTCATACGGGATGACGTCCGCGCCCTCAAAGGCGTGGCGGAGCAGGTATTTTCCCTTTTTATAGCGGTTCAGCTTCTTCTCCGGCTCGATGTGCATGACGTAATCGGCGAAATCAAGATCACCGAAGGGAACGCGTGCTTCCAGACTGTTGACGCTGATGCAGCGGTCCGCCCGGAGCACGTCGTACATATGCAGTTCGCGCACCCGTTTTTCCGCTTCTTTCTGGAAGGCTTCCGCACTCGGCGCGAAATCGGTATATTTATATCCGAACAGTTCATCGGAGATTTCTCCGGTGAGAAGAACGCGGATATCGGTGTTCTCGTGAATGTATTTGCAGACCAGATACATTCCGATCGAAGCGCGGATCGTGGTGATATCATACGTTGCGAGCAGTTTGACGACCGGTTCCAGTGCGCCGATGACGTCGTCCTTTGTGATGATGACGTCGGTGTGGTCACTGTGAATGTAATCGGCAACCTCGCGCGCGTATTTCAGGTCGATGGCGTCGATGTCCATGCCGATCGCGAACGTGCGGATCGGACGGTCCAGGTACTTTGCCGCGATGCCGCAGACCAGGGACGAATCAAGGCCGCCGGACAGAAGAAATCCGACCGGGGCGTCCGCGTCAAGCCGTTTCTCAACGCCCTTCACGAGCTTCGTACGGATATTTTTCGCGATTACATCCATACTGTCATGGGAATATTCCCGGACATCGGACAGATCACGGTAACATACGAATTTCCCGTCTTTATAGTAGTGACCGGGCGGGAACGGGAAGATTTTGTCGACCAGCTCCACGAGGTTCTTCGGCTCGGAAGCGAATACGATCGTTCCCTCTTTATCATAACCGTAGTACAGAGGGCGGATCCCGATCGGGTCCCGCGCCGCGACGTAGGAATCACTTTTTGCATCATAGAGGACAAGAGCGAATTCCGCGTCGAGCCAGCGGAACATATCCGTACCCTGCCGCTCGTACATCGGAAGAAGAATCTCACAGTCGCTGTCGCTCTCAAAGGTATAGCCTTCTTTTTCAAGCAGCTCTTTGACCGGCCGGAACCCGTAAATCTCGCCGTTGCAGACGACGGCGCTTCCGTCCTCCCGGGTGAACGGCTGCATTCCTGAAGCCGTGAGTCCCATGATGGCCAGACGGTTGAAACCGAGAAATCCATTTCCTGTATCGATGATTCTGCTGTCGTCCGGTCCTCTCGAATCGGTTGCGGACAACGCCCCGGCGACCGCCTCCATGGAAGCGGTAGATCCGCAATATCCTAAAATTGAGCACATAACAGGTTCCTCCTCAAATTTTCTGCTTTCTTATTTTTCTTATATGTATGCGTCGGACAAATAAAAAAAGGCGCTTCGGTCGAATGACCAAAGCGCCCTTGCTTTTGTTCTTAGTATACACGCAATCCGGAGCTTGTCAATATTTCCCGCCATTATTTTTTTGAAGTGCTATTTACAAGAAATCGGATTTGCTGTACTATTTTATCTGTACTGAGCGCGGAAGCGCCTGATTATTATTGTGATTGGTTATGTGGAGTTTGGCAATGGCGTCAATGTCTGTGGGACAATGCCGCCCTTTTTTTGTTTCAAATGCAGGGTGGCTGATCACAGGTTGACCGATGCACGATCGATCGAACGGGAGAAAATATGCAGCAACTCGAGTATGAACAGCATGGTGTGAGAGAAGAGTGCGGTGTTTTCGGTGCTTATGACAGAGACGGCGGAAATGTCGCACCTCTTATTTATTATGGCCTCTGCTCGCTTCAGCACAGAGGACAGGAATCGTGCGGCATCGCAGTAGCCGATACGAATGAGCCGCCGAACAATAATCTGTATCATAAAGATCTCGGTCTCGTCAGCGAGGTGTTTAAAAAGAAGGATCTGGACCGCCTTCATGGCAATATCGGGATCGGTCACTGCCGCTATTCGACGACCGGAGCGCCGAACCGTGAGAACGCGCAGCCGCTCGTTCTGAATTATGTCAAGGGAACACTCGCGCTGGCGCACAACGGAAATCTTGTCAACACGGCAGAGATCCGCCATGAACTTGAATATTCCGGCGCGATCTTTCACACGACGACCGATTCCGAGCTGATCGCGTATCTCATCGCGAGGGAACGCGTCCGCACGCCGAGTATCGAGGCGGCGGTCAAAGCAGCGGCGAAACGGCTCGAAGGAGGTTTCGCCCTTGTGGTGCGCAGTCCCAGAAAGCTGATCGCGGTCCGCGACCCGCTCGGTCTGAAGCCTCTGTGTATCGGAGTGAGGGGCAATACGTATGTCGTCGCCTCCGAAAGCTGTGCGCTTCAGGCGGTCGGGGCGAAATTTCTCCGGGATGTGGAACCGGGGGAGATCCTGACGATCACGCGGGACGATGTTTTTTCCGATATGGAGCTCGCGCAGGAGCATCACGCCCGGTGTGTGTTCGAATATATCTACTTCGCGCGGCTCGACAGCACGATCGACGGTGTCTCCGTCTATGACGCGAGAATCCGGGCCGGAAAAATTCTTGCAAGGACGCACCCGGCCGAAGCGGATATCGTCGCAGGCGTACCGGATTCCGGCCTTGCCGCTGCGAGAGGATATGCTCTCGGCGCGCAGATTCCTTTTGAAATCATTTTCTATAAGAACAGTTATATCGGAAGGACCTTTATCAAACCGACCCAGGAAGAGCGTGAGACGAGTGTGAAGCTGAAACTCTCCGTCCTGGAGCCGGCGGTCCGTGGAAAGCGGATCGTGCTCGTGGATGATTCGATCGTCCGTGGCACGACGATGGCAAACCTGATCACGATGCTGAAACAGGCCGGTGCGAAGGAGGTACACGTGCGGATCAGCGCGCCGCCTTTCCTGCATCCGTGCTATTACGGCACCGACGTTCCGTCAAATCAGCAGCTGATCGCATCCTCCCATTCGGAGGAGGAGATACGCAGGATCATCGGGGCGGATTCTCTTGCCTATATGAGGATCGAAGACCTTCCTGAGATGTCCGGACATTCCGACATCTGTGCAGCCTGCTTTGACGCAAAATATCCGACGAGACTTCCGGTTGAAGATCACATGAGAGGAGTAAAAGAATGACCAAGTATGTATTTGTGACGGGCGGAGTTGTTTCCGGACTCGGAAAGGGAATTACCGCAGCGTCCCTCGGCCGCCTGCTGAAGGCGCGCGGCTACCGTGTGACGATGCAGAAATTCGATCCGTATATCAATGTGGATCCGGGTACGATGAACCCGATTCAGCACGGCGAGGTGTTCGTCACGGACGACGGAACGGAGACCGATCTGGATCTCGGTCATTATGAGCGTTTTATCGATGAGAGTCTTGATTACAAATCGAATGTGACTTCCGGAAAAATATACTGGTCGGTTCTGAACAAGGAACGTCACGGCGATTACGGCGGCGGGACGGTTCAGGTCATCCCGCACATCACAAATGAGATCAAATCCCGGTTTTTCCGTCCTTCAAATCCGGAGGAGGAACGCATCGCGATCATCGAGGTGGGCGGTACGGTCGGCGACATCGAGAGCCAGCCGTTTCTCGAGGCGATCCGCCAGTTTCAGTGGGAGCTGGGCCGCGAGAATGTGATTCTGGTCCATGTCACGCTGCTTCCGTATCTTCATGCGTCGGGCGAGCTCAAGACAAAGCCGACCCAGACGAGTGTCAAGGCGCTCCAGGGTCTCGGGATTCAGCCGGATATTCTGGTCTGCCGGTCCGAGGAGCCGATGTCGGAGGATATCCGCGACAAGATCGCACTGTTCTGTAATGTGCCGTCCCGCCATGTCCTTCAGAATCTGAACGTGAAATATCTGTATGAGTGTCCGCTGGCCATGGAGAAGGAACACCTCGCGCAGGCGGTCTGCGAGTGTCTGCATATCGACTGTCCGGAACCGGATCTCGCGAACTGGACGGCGATGGTCGACGCGATGTATTCTTCAAAAGGCGACGTCGAGATCGCGATTGTCGGAAAATACACGCAGCTTCACGACGCTTATCTTTCGGTCGTCGAAGCGCTGAAGCACGGGGGAATCGCACATCGTGTCAATGTAAAAATACGCTGGGTCGATTCTGAGGACCTGGAGCAGAAACGCAGCGGGGAAAAGAGTCCGGACGAGCTCGCGTCGGAGTATCTGGACGGCGTCGACGGTATCCTGATCCCGGGCGGATTCGGAGAGCGCGGAACCGAGGGCATGATCGAGGCCGCGCGGTACGCCAGAACAAAGGAAATTCCCTTCCTCGGCATCTGCCTGGGGATGCAGATGGCGATCGTTGAGTTTGCGCGGGACGTGCTCGGATACCGGGACGCGAACAGCGCGGAACTCTCGCCGGATACCCTTCATCCGGTGATTCATCTCATGCCGGAGCAGGAGGACGTCGAGGATCTCGGAGGAACGATGCGCCTGGGCGCTTATCCGTGTATCCTGAACGAAAAATCGAAATCGTATCAGCTGTACGGACAGAAGGAAATCTCGGAGCGCCACAGGCACCGCTATGAGGTGAATAACGATTTCCGGGAGGCCTTTGAGAACAACGGCATGATGATCGCGGGAACCTCTCCGGACAATCGGATCGTCGAGATGATCGAGATCCGGGAGCATCCGTATTTCGTCGGAACGCAGGGACATCCGGAGTTTAAGTCCAGACCGAACCGCCCGCATCCACTTTTCGCGGGACTGATCGGCGCGGCGAAGGAGAGAAAGGCACAGTAAGTCGTTTTGTGACCGTCCGGTAAGCGGCAGAGACTTTTTAAGGCCGGCAAAGCGGCCCCATGAAAGGCCCTGCCGCTTTTGGATCATGAGTATGAGAAAACAGGAGGATCGAAATGGCAAAGTATACGGCACAGGAAATCATTCAGATGATCGATGAGGAAGATGTGAAATTTATCCGCCTCCAGTTCGTTGATTTTTTCGGGGAACTGAAAAACATCGCGATCACCGCGGGACAGATCGGCAAGGCGCTCGCCGGCAAATGCCGTGTCGACGGCTTCCACATCCGGGGAATGAATTATCTCGGATACAACAGCTTTTATCTTCAGCCGGATTTTGACACGTTCTCCATCCTTCCCTGGAGACCGCAGCACGGAAAGGTCGCCCGGTTCCTCTGCCGCCTGAACGATGAGAACGGCGATCCGATCCCGGACGGTTCGCGCTCCATCCTTGTGAATGTGATGAAGCAGGCATCGGAAAAGGGATTTTGCTTCGATCTGAAGCCGAACTGTGAATTCTTTCTGTTCCAGAATGACGAGGACGGCCGCCCGACGACGATCACGGGCGAGCGGGCGGGGTATCTTGATATCGCACCGCTCGACAAGGGAGAGAATGCGCGCCGCGATGTGATACTGACGCTTGAGGAGATGGGATTTGAGATCGAGTCCTCAAATCATGAGACGGCTCCGGGGCAGCACGCGGTCGTTTTCCGCCAGAGTGAGGGAATCCGCGTCGCGGACCAGATCGAGACATTTCGCGCCACGATCCGCACGGTTGCGGAGCGCCACGGCCTGCACGCGACCTTCATGCCGAAACCGCGGACCGATCTGATGGGATCGGCCATGGCCTTCACAATCTCCCTGAAAAAGGACGGAAAGGATCTTTTTGCGGGCGACGAAAAACGCTGGTACAGTGATGAGGCGCTTTCCTTTGTGACCGGAATTATGGAACACCAGAACGGCATCGCCGCGTTCTCGAATCCGATCATCAATTCCTATAAGCGGCTGAAAGCACGGTTCTTCGCGCCGACCGAACTGTTCTGGTCGACGACGGATTACTATGCGCCGCTCCGCATCGTGAAAAATGACAACGGCGGCGTGAGCATCGAGTGGAAGCTTCCGGACGGAGCGGCAAATCCGTATCTCACGATCGCGATGGCGATCGCTTCCGGGGTCGACGGGATCCTGCGCGGTGCGAAGCCGGTTCCGGAGGATGAGAAGATCGGAACACTCCCTGCGACCCTGCGCGAATCCGTGAGCGCTTTTGAGGATGACGCGTTCCTGCGCGGCGTGTGCGGCGGGCGGTATGCCGATATGTACATCAAAGAGAAGATGAGCGAGTGGGAGCGCTACTCCAGAGAGGTCACGGACTGGGAAATCCGGGAATATCTGCAGGAAATCTGATGACCGGTACAGCGCGCAGGAGGAATGAAGCATGAGCGTGATAATTATTGCCTTTCCTGCCGGCAAGCAAAAGACCGCGTCACGGATCCGGGATCTGCTGAACCGTCACGGATACAGCGATGTGATGCTGATTACCACAGGTTCGGAGGTTCTGCAGGAGACGGGGAGAAGAGACGGAGGCATCGTGATCAGTCCGATGGCTCTTGCGGATATGCATTATACAGATCTTCTTGATTTTCTTCCGGAAAATTTTGATATGCTTTTACTTGATTCCGGTGCCGGTATCAGCACCGGACGTGAGACGGATGTGATCGCGGTCACCATGCCCGTGAAGGTTCACGAGTTTATCGAAACAGTGAACATGATGATGGACACGGTCGAGCGGAGACTTTCAAAAGCGGCGAAAAGAGCGAAGCGCGTAAGGAGCGAGCGCGATGAAAATTACATCAACAACGCGAAACTTGTTCTGATCGAACGAAATCACATGACCGAGGATGAAGCATACCGCTACATGCAGAAAACCAGTATGGATACGGGACGCAGCATGGTGGAGACGGCTCAGATGATTCTGACGATGGCGATCATGTGACGGGATCACCGGCAGCGGAGGTACGCGATGCCGACGGCGATCTGAGCGACAGATCCGGCGGCCGCCGCGATACTTCCGAAGGCGGGACCCGCGTGAGAGGATCCGGAGCTTCCGAGGACGACGATGCCGGTCCGGAGCAGATCCCGGATCTCCTGAAACTGATTGATGATCGCCATCAGGACGAAGAAATAGACGACTGCGAGGGGAAGGACGACCCGGAATGAGTCGCTTCCCCGGTTCCGGAAGAACGGCAGTACGATCATAGCGACGGGAAGGATCAGAAGAAACACGAACGCGGAGTGCCCCGTGAAGACGGAGTCCGCCGTGCCCGGAAACACGACACGGAAGAAGGAGATCGTCCGGTCGAAGTCCGGCATATGGTAGTGGTACGCCGGAAGAAAAAAGCAGACCGCAAGAAAAGCGGAGATGACAGCCGATATTGTTTTCAGAGAAGCCGGAGTGATCCGGCTGTTTTTTTTATTCCCCATGGTTTTCCTCCCTCAGACGCCCTTTCCGCCGGCGCCGGTTCGTACGTTACAAGCTTCATTCTAACACAAAAGGAAGAACGGGGCGATCTATATGAAAATGTTATTGCCATCACAACTGAAATTATTTCTTGACATACTAAGCGTGTGGTGATACCATTTTGCCGATAAGAAAACGAAGAGCGGACAAAGGCGTCTTTTTTGTAAGCGGGTATGCTTACGTCGCTTTTGCCCGCTTTTTTATCGAAGGAGTCCGCGACAACCGCCAGAAGAGGAGAAGAGAAAATGATGAAAGTGCCGCAATCAGTTAATATAGAAAAGATGGACCACGACGCGTGCGGAATCGGCATGATCGTCAATATCGACGGTCACGCGAGCCACGGAACGCTCGGCGACGCGCTCCATATCGTCGAGAAGCTTGAACATCGCGCCGGAAAGGACGCGACCGGAAAGGTCGGCGACGGCGTCGGTATTCTTACGCAGATTTCCCATAAATTTTTCAAGAAGGCGGCCGCGGATGACGGGATTGAGCTGGCGGATGCGCGGGATTACGGAATCGGCATGTTTTTCCTGCCGCGGGAGACGCTTCCGCGCACGCTCGCCAAAAGAATGTTCGAGGTGATCGTACAGAAGAACGGTCTGGATTTTCTCGGATGGAGGAAGGTTCCGACTCATCCGGAAATTCTGGGGCAGGTTGCCAGGGACTGTATGCCGGAGATCGAGCAGGCGTTCATCGCACGGCCGGACGGCTGCGCGCGGGGCATCGATTTTGACCGGCTTCTGTATGTGGCAAGACGCGAGTTCGAGAAGAGCTCAGAGGACACGTATATCTGCTCGCTCTCATCGAGAACCATCGTTTACAAAGGAATGTTTCTCGTGAGGCAGCTGCGTGATTTTTATGAAGATCTTCAGGATCCGTCCTACGAAACCGCGATCGCGCTCGTGCACTCGAGATTTTCGACGAATACCACGCCGAGCTGGCGCCGGGCACATCCGTACCGCATGATCGCACACAACGGCGAGATCAATACGATCCGGGGAAACAGCGACCGTATGCTCGCCCGCGAGGAGACGATGACATCCCCGATCATGGAGGATGATATGGATAAGATTCTCCCGGTGATCGAAGCGTCCGGATCGGACTCTGCGATGCTCGACAACACGCTGGAGTTTCTGTATATGAACGGAACGGATCTGCCTCTGGCGATGATGGTCACGATTCCGGAGCCCTGGAAGCATAACTCATTCATGGACCGCGAACGTCAGGATTTCTACCACTACTATGCGACAATGATGGAACCCTGGGACGGCCCTGCCGCGATCCTTTTCACGGACGGAGATATCGCGGGTGCGACGCTTGACCGGAACGGACTGCGTCCGTCGCGCTATTACATCACCGATGACAGCCGGCTGATTCTCTCTTCGGAGGTCGGGGTTCTGGATATTGAACCGGAGCACATTGTTGAAAAATCAAGACTTCAGCCTGGCCGCATGCTTCTCGTAGATACGAAGCAGAAGCGCATCATCTCCGATACGGAGTGCAAGGAGTATTACGCGACACGGGAGCCGTACGGCGAGTGGCTGGACCGGAATCTGCTCCATCTCGATGAGCTCGAGATCCCGAATAAGAAGATCAGCACCCACACACAGGAGATGCGGGACAAGCTGTATAAGGTATTCGGGTATACCAACGAGGATGTGAAGGACAACATTCTTCCGATGGCGATGAACGGGGTCGAGGCGACCGCGTCGATGGGACATGACATTCCGCTTGCGGTTCTGTCTGAAAAACACCAGCCGATTTTTCACTATTTCAAGCAGCTTTTCGCGCAGGTGACGAATCCGCCGATCGACTCGCTCCGGGAGCAGGTCGTCACGGACACGACCGTGTACATCGGATCCGACGGGAACCTCCTGAAGGATAAGAGTGACAACTGCACCGTTCTGGAGGTCAATCAGCCGATCCTCACGGGCGTCGATCTGCTGAAGATCAAGTCCCTTGATCAGCCGGGTTTCCGAACGGCGGTGATCTCGCTTCTGTATTACAAAAATACATCCCTTGAGAAGGCACTGGAGCAGCTGTCGATCAGTGTGGACCGCGCTTATGCGAAGGGATACAACATCATCATCCTCTCGGACCGCGGCGTGGATGAGAACCATATGCCGATCCCGTCGCTTCTGGCCGTATCGTCGGTTGAGCAGCATCTGGTCCGGACGAAAAAGAGGACGCAGGTTTCACTCATTCTTGAGAGCGGTGAGCCGAGGGATGTGCATCAGTGTGCGACGATCCTGGGATTTGGCGCCCGCGCGATCAATCCGTACCTTGCACATGAGTGCATCGCGGAATTGATCGACACCGGCATCCTCGACAAGGATTATCATACGGCGATCGGGGACTACAACAATGCACTGCTCGGAGGCATCGTCAAGACCGCGGCGAAGATGGGAATTTCCACACTTCAGTCGTACCAGTCCGCCCGTATCTTTGAGGCGGTGGGTCTTTCGAAGGAAGTGATCGACCGGTACTTTACCGGGACGGTCAGCCGCGTCGGCGGCATCGGCCTGAACGAGATCGCAGAGGGGGTCACATTCCGCCACAACCATGCATTTGATCCGCTCGGACTGGGGGTCGACACGACGCTCGATTCGATCGGGAATCACAAGCTGCTCTCCGGAAAGGACAAGGAGGATCACCTCTATAATCCGATGACGATCATCACGCTTCAGCAGGCGGTCCGTGAAGGCAGCTATGAGAAGTTCAAGCTGTACACCTCCATGGTCGACAGTGATCTTCCGCACACGCTGCGCGGACTGATGAAATTCGTCCCGCAGCAGGATCCGGTCCCGATCGATGAGGTTGAGCCGGCAAGTGAAATCGTCAAACGGTTCAAGACCGGCGCGATGTCCTTCGGATCGATCAGCCCCGAGGCCCACGAGACGATGGCGGTCGCGATGAATACCCTCGGCGGCAAGTCAAACACCGGTGAGGGCGGAGAGGATCCCTCGCGTTTCGGAACGATCCGGAACAGCGCGATCAAGCAGGTGGCGTCGGGACGTTTCGGCGTGACGAGCGCCTACCTGAACAGCGCGAAGGAGATTCAGATCAAGATGGCGCAGGGAGCGAAACCCGGTGAGGGCGGGCATCTGCCGGGGATGAAGGTTTACCCGTGGGTCGCGAAAACCCGCCACTCCACCCCGGGCGTATCGCTGATCTCTCCGCCGCCGCACCATGACATTTATTCGATCGAGGATCTGGCACAGCTGATCTATGATCTCCAAAACGCGAACCGGGATGCGCGGATCAACGTCAAGCTCGTCTCTGAGGCGGGCGTCGGAACGATCGCGTCCGGCGTCGCGAAAGCCGGCGCTCAGGTCATCCTGATTTCCGGATACGACGGAGGTACGGGGGCGGCTCCGCTCTCGTCGATCCATAATGCGGGACTTCCGTGGGAGCTCGGACTGTCCGAGACACACCAGACTCTGATCGAGAACAATTTGAGAAGCCGCGTCGTCCTCGAGACCGACGGCAAGCTGATGAGCGGGCGCGACGTCGCGATCGCGGCGCTGCTCGGCGCGGAGGAATTCGGATTTGCGACCGCTCCGCTTGTGAGCATGGGATGCATGATGATGCGGGTATGTTCGAAGGATACGTGTCCGGTCGGCATTGCGACACAGAATGAGACGCTGAGAAGGAGGTTCCGCGGAAAACCGGAGCACGTGATGAACTTCATGCTGTTCATCGCGGAGGAGCTTCGCGAGATCATGGCGAAACTCGGATTCCGGACGGTCGATGAGATGGTCGGCAGGTGCGACTGCCTGGCGCCGAAGGATCAGCAGATCACAAAACGTGCGTCCATGGTGGATCTCTCGGTTATCCTGAATCAGAAATATGCCCACGCGACGGAGCGCCATTTTGTTCCGGAGAAGCGGTACGATTTCCATCTGGAAAGAACGGTCGATGAGTCCGTCATTCTTCCGGCTCTTGAGCGCGCGATGCAGAAGATTGCGGCGAGTCCGGTCATCGGGCTGGACGGAACGAAGGAGACGATCCGGGTCAAAGTGAAGGGGACGGACCGGGCGGTCGGAACGATCACCGGCTCTGAGATCACAAAACGGTTCGGCAGCAGTCTCCCGGAGGACACCTTCGTTGTTCAGTGCGAGGGAAGCGGTGGACAGTCCTTCGGAGCGTTTGCACCGAAGGGACTGACACTGAAGCTCAAGGGCGACGCGAACGACGGATTCGGGAAGGGACTCTCCGGCGGAAAACTCGTCCTTACTCCTCCGGATGGAACGACGTTCAAACCGGAAGAAAATATTATTGTCGGCAACGTTGCGCTCTACGGTGCGACCTCCGGAAAAGCCTATTTCACGGGCGTGGCCGGAGAACGGTTCTGCGTACGGAATTCCGGAGCGACTGCGGTTGTCGAGGGCTGCGGAGATCACGGCCTTGAATATATGACCGGAGGACGTGCGGTAATTCTGGGAAACACCGGAAAGAATTTTGCGGCGGGTATGAGCGGCGGAATCGCCTATGTGCTCGACGAGAAGCACGACCTTTACCGCAAGCTGAACAAACAGATGGTTTCGCTCGAGGAGGTCACGGAAAAGTATGACATTTCCGAGCTTCGGGATATCCTGACGGACTATGTGAAAGAGACGGATTCGGCGCTCGGCAGGAAGATTCTCAATGATTTTGACGGATATCTGCCCTCGTTCAAGAAGATCGTGCCGCATGATTATCAGAAAATGCTGAAGGCGATCAGCAAATTCGAGGAACAGGGCATCCCGTATGAGAAAGCCGAACTGGAAGCGTTCAATCTTGTGACCGGGGCCTGCTGAACGGCAGGTTTCGCTCAGAGAACAGAAGAAGGAGTCATCCCGGCACAGCCGGATTCACATAAGAATACGAGGATTGAAAGATGGGAAAAGCGACAGGTTTTTTAGAATATCAGCGAAAAGAAAATCCATGGCTTCCGCCGGAAGAACGGATCAAAAATTTTAAGGAGTTTAAAATTCCGCAGAGCCCGGAGGAGAGGGAGCGCCAGAGCGCCCGGTGCATGAACTGCGGCGTTCCGCTCTGCCAGTCCGCGATGAAACTTTCGGGGATGGTCACGGGATGTCCGCTGCACAATCTGATTCCGGAATGGAATGACGAGGTGTACCACGGCCATTTCAGGTATGCGCTCTCGAGGCTTCTGAAAACGAGCAATTTTCCGGAGTTTACCGGAAGAGTCTGCCCCGCGCTCTGTGAAAAGGCCTGCACCTGCGGCATGAACGGCGACCCGGTCACAATTCATGACAACGAGCTGTTTATCATCGAAAATGCGTTTGCAAATGGCTACATGAAGCCGCGTATTCCGAAGATCCGGAGCGGCAAACACGTCGCGGTCGTCGGAAGCGGTCCGTCCGGACTTGCGGTCGCGGATCAGCTCAATCACAGAGGGCACAGCGTCACCGTGTTTGAACGGGATGATCAGATCGGCGGCCTGCTGATGTACGGCATTCCGAATATGAAGCTGGACAAAAAGGTCGTTGTCCGCAGAAGAAAATTGATGGAGGAAGAAGGCGTGGTCTTCCGTACCGGCGTGGATGTCGGTGTCGATGTGACGGCGGAGGAACTGAAAAAGGAGTACGATGCGGTGGTTCTTTGCTGCGGCGCGAAGAAGCCCAGAGCGCTGGCGGTCGACGGATTCGATTCCGCGAAGGGCGTCTGTTTTGCGGTCGATTTTCTGAAGTCCGCGACGAAGCACGTTCTGACCGGCGAGACGGGCGGATTCATCAGCGCCGCGAATAAACATGTGGTCATCGTCGGCGGCGGCGATACCGGAAATGACTGTGTCGGAACGTGTATCCGTCAGGGGTGTAAAAGCGTCCGGCAGCTCGAGATGATGCCGGAGCCGCCGAAGGAGCGTCTTACATCGAACCCGTGGCCGGAATGGCCGAAGGTTCTGAAGACGGATTACGGCCAGCAGGAGGCGATCGCTGTGTTCGGCGGGGATCCGCGAACATACGAGACGACGATCCGGGAGCTGCATACGACGAAGAGCGGACGGCTCAACAAAGTGACGACGGTGCGGGTGAGGTTCGAAAACGGCAAAATGACCGAAGTTCCGGGAACGGAACAGACGATCCGTTGTGATCTGCTCCTGATCGCGGCCGGATTTGTCGGCTGCCAGGACTATATCGCGGATGCATTCGGCGTTACGCGGGGGCCGCGCGGAACGGTGATGACCGAACAGGAACATTATCAGACGAATCAGGAGGGAATTTTCACGGCCGGAGATATGCGAAGAGGTCAGTCCCTCGTCGTCTGGGCGATCACGGAAGGGCGTGAGTGTGCAAAAGAAGTCGATTTTTATCTGATGGGATATTCGAATATGTGAGGAACATAGATGGAAAACAGCAGGCAGGTCTTGTCAAAAATTGAATAAACCGATACAATATAGACAAATTCATGTATTTTCGTACGTTTGCGTTGTATTGTATCAGGGAGGTTTACGATGAAAACATTTAGTTACGTTATTACCGATAACGAGGGGATCCACGCAAGACCGGCGGGTGAGCTCGTGAAGCTCTGCAAACAGTTCCAGAGCAGCATCACGATTTCCAAGGGAGAAAAGTCGGGAAAAGCGACGAAGATTCTTGCAGTTATGGCGCTTGGTGCGACGAAGGGAAGCACCGTTGATTTCAAATTTGAGGGACCGGATGAGGATGCTGCCTGCGAGGCGGTTTCCAAATTTATGCAGGAGAATCTGTAATCGTCTGGTTTCGTATGGGGCGGAACAGAATCGGTCAGGAGGACACGGTTTTTTGGTGTCCTCCTGTTTTTTGGCATTTTGTCCTGATTTTTCGGAAAAGAATTGCGGAGTGGAATTCCCGCGCGGTATAATAATCCGGTTGAGTTTTCAATTTTTTACACCGATATCTTAGAAAAGCAGTTCGCCGAAGTTCCGGCCGTAAAGGAGGTGGTTTTATGAAGAAGTACTTGTTGTCCGGCGACGATGATACAAACCCGCGAAGTACACACGATAAAACCATATACGGAGGAGAATTGCCATGTCCAGTGAACAGAAGGATCTGCAGGAGTATCTGATCGATCTCATGCAGACGAGGCAGTACGCAAAGCTTCGCGCGGTGGCGGATGAAATCAACCCGGCCGATATCGCCGCGCTCATGGATTCCATGGAGGATGAGGATTCCCTGAAGCTGTTCCGGCTGCTCCAGAAAGATAAGGCTGCCGATATTTTTCCACTTCTGCAGGATGAAGATCAGCAGTATATCATCATGTCCCTTTCTACAAAAGAGGCGTCGAGCGTCATCGACAATCTGATGGCGGATGATGCAGCGGATCTTCTTGAGGAGATGCCGGCGAATGTCGTGACGAAGCTGCTTGCCAATGCAAGCCCGGAGACAAGGAAAGATGTGAACCAGCTTCTTCAATACCCCGAGGATTCCGCAGGGTCCGTGATGACGGTCGAGTACGTCGGTCTGCATGAATCGATGACTGTCAGTCAGGCAATCGGGCGGATCCGGAAGATCGGGCTCGATTCCGAAACGGTGGATGTCTGCTATGTCATCGATGAAAAAAGAAAGCTGCTCGGAACCGTCGCGCTGCGTTATCTTCTGATTAAACCGGAGGATGCGCTGATCGGTGATATCATGAATGAAAATGTCATCAGCATCAACACGAGGACGGACCAGGAGCAGGCCGCAAGGATGTTCCAGAAATACGATTTTACGGCGATGCCCGTCGTAGACAACGAGAACCGTCTCGTCGGAATCATCACCATCGACGATATCGTCGATATCATCCAGGAAGAGGCGACGGAGGATATCGAGAAGATGGCCGCCATCATTCCGACGGAAAAGCCGTATATGAAAACGGGCATTCTTGAGACATACAAGAAGAGAATCCCGTGGCTGCTGTTTCTCATGATCTCAGCGACATTCACAGGGTCGATCATCACGCATTTTGAGAGTGCGCTGTCGCAGTACGTTGTGCTGACCGCGTATATACCGATGCTGATGGACACGGGCGGAAATGCCGGATCGCAGGCGAGCGTCTCCGTGATCCGCGGACTGTCTCTCAATGAGATCCGCTTTAATCAGCTGATCGCGGTGATCTGGAAAGAAATCCGTGTCGCGGTGATCTGCGGGATCACGCTCGCGGGTGCGAATTTTCTGAAACTGCTGTTTTTTGACCGGATTCCGACCGGCGTTGCGGCGGTCGTCTGTATCACACTCGTCTGCGTCGTCGTCTTTGCAAAAACCATCGGATGCGTTCTGCCGATGGTCGCGGATAAGATCGGCTTTGACCCGGCAGTCATGGCCAGCCCGCTGATCACGACGATTGTCGATGCGGTGTCACTGCTTCTTTACTTCACATTTGCGACGCATCTTTTGAATATCGCGGTCTGAGCGGCCCGTCCTTCCGGAGGGCGGTACCCTTCCGGATCGCGCCGTCGCCGAATTTTTCCCGAATCTGATTCTGCATGGTCACGAGCCGTCTCTGCTTCTCGGCGGAGTCGGCTCGTTCTTTTTCTTCCGCACGTTCTTCATCGATCGACCGCATCGCCTCCGTCATGCTGATCTGCCGGAATTCACCCCGGTCGAGTGCGGACGCGCCGACGCCGATGAGGCGGATGGCATTTCCATCTGCAAAGAGTCCCGGTGAATCATCGGTCCCGAGAAGAAGCCCGCAAAGGAGATTCCAGGCGATCTCCCGGATCTGCGCCGGATCGTTTGTCGGAGAGGGCAGATGGGTCTGGCGGGAGTGTCTCCGGAACGAGTCCGTCTTCACGCTGACTGTGATGACGGATGCGGTGTATCCGTCGCGCAGAAGCCGCGATGCGACCTTGTCGGAGAGCCGGTTCGAGACCGGCTGCGCGTCGCGCGCGAAATTGCCGGAGGTGATGTCGTGCGCGGTCGTCGTCTCGTTGGAGTAGCTTTTTGCTTCACGCTTCTTCGTCTCAACCAGGTCTCCGCCGCGGCCGTTTGCACTTTCGTAGAGATAGGTGCCGCCCTTTTCCCCGAGGAGGGAGATCAGGATGGAACGATCCGTCCCTGCAGCTTCGCCGATCGTCCGGATCCCGATCCTGCTCAGACGTTCAGCTGTCGCTCCTCCGCATCCGTACAGATCCCGGATCGGAAGCGGCCACATTTTTTCAGGCACCTCATACGGGAACAGGGTATGAATGCGGTCCGGCTTTTCAAAATCGCTGGCCATCTTCGCGAGCAGCTTATTCGTCGAAATGCCGATATTGACCGTGAAGCCGAGACGCTCCCGGATGTTCCGGCGTATTGTATCCGCCAGAAGAGAGGCGCCTCTTTCATCCTGCGCCTGTCCGGTTACATCAAGCCAGGCTTCATCGATCGAGATCTGCTGGATCTGATCCGAATATTCCCGGAGGAGTGCAATGAAGTCGCGGGAATATCTCCGGTAGGCGGTAAAATCCGAGCGGACGAGGACCAGATCCGGGCATTTCTGAAGTGCCTTTACGACCGGTTCGCCCGTGGTGACACCATATCGTTTCGCGGGGATGGATTTTGCGGTGATGACGCCGCGGCGCTGCTCCACATCGCCTCCGACCGCGGACGGAATCGTCCGGAGATCGACGGAGGACGGGTCTTTTTTCAAGCGCTCCAGCGCGGACCACGAAAGAAACGCACTGTTGACATCGATATGAAAAATGATTCTGGTTCCGGATTTCACCGAAATCACCTCCGGAAAATGCGAAATTCAGCAGTTTTTTGCAAGATCAGTATATGGTTTCCGCACAGGATCGTCAAATTTTCCCGGTGAGATCTGGTATAATGAACAGATATCGAAAGCGTTAGCGGATATTCTGTATGGAACGAGGAAGGAAACATGGAGATCGAGAGAAAATGGGCGGTGCAGGGATGGCCGGATGCGGATCTGCCGCTTGCCGCTGAGCATCGGATGGAGCAGGGGTACGTGAGTGTCGCTCCGACTGTGCGGATCCGGAAGGAAGAACGGGTCGGAGGAGACACGGATTACGTCCTCTGTCTGAAATCACAGGGAAAGCTCGCCCGCAGGGAGATAGAGCTTTCGATCCCGGAGGAAAAATTTGACGAGATCCGGGATCTGATCGGAATCCCGCTGATCCGGAAGACCCGCAGAAGCTACAGACTTCCGGACGGTCATCTCCTGGAGGTCAATCATGTGGATGAGGGACTGGAGACGGAGTTCTGGTACGCAGAGGTTGAATACGGGAGTGTGGAGGAGGCGAAAAGCTGGAATCCGGCGGACGTGGGCCTCGCGGATTATCTCGCGAAGGACGAGACGTACGAGCCGGATTCCACGATGGGAGCGTTCTGGGTTCAGACCAGGCTGAACAGGGCTGCCGGTTCAGCGCCCGACTGAAAATGTGTACTGTGTTCAGATGTTTGACGGCAGTTTCAGTTCAAACGGTATTCCATGCTGCAGGACAATCTGTGTGTAAAACTGTGTGATTGCCATGGACGGTGTTTCACCGAGCTGTTTCAGAATCGATTCGGCTTGTTCGCGCAGCTCGCGGTCGACGACCGCCTCAATCAGTATCATTGAATTATTCATATTTCCCAGTATCTCCCCTTATTAATTAATATGTGTGATAATTGTCAGGGAGAACCGGCAACCATAAATATTTTATCAAAAAATATTCGGATAAATCGGTATTATATTTGTATAAAAAAGTATAATACCGGCCGCGTGCGGAAAACTGCGCAGATTGATTGATAAGTTTCATGAAAAATAGAAATGATGAAAAACGTTCATCAAAAAAAGCAGACGGCAAGGAGAGGATTTTGAAAATCGCAATACTCGGGCCGGTATTTACCGGAACTTATTATGGCGGAGTCGCCACATTTGATGAAAATCTGGCGTATGCTTTTTGCAGACTCGGACATGAGGCGGTTCTTTTTACGGACCAGAAGGACGCTCCGTCCGTGACGCCCCGCGGGATTTTGGTGCGGCGCGCGCGGGAGTGCAGAAAGTGGAACTGTGACCTTGCGATCGCCTCCCTGTTCTGTGCAAGATATATACCGGTCATACCCGCGAAGAAAAAAATCTTTTTCCTGCACGGGTTTTATAACATGGCAGAGCACGGAATGGTGAAGACATTTGCCGCCCTTTTATTCGAGAAGTTCATAGGAAAAAAGAGCGATCTTGTGATCGCGAACAGTGCGTTCACACGTTTTATCAACCAGGAGGCCTTTCATCTTTCTTCCGATGCGGATGTGCGTCTCGGAGTCTCCTGTGAATTTCTGGAGTCGCTGCGCCGTGCGGATCAGGAGGCTGTCGAGAGGGATCCGGGGTCGCTTCTGTATGTCGGCAGACTTGCTGAGGCAAAATGCGTCGATCAGATTCTCAGGGCGATGATCGTTTTGAAAAAGGCGGGCGGCTCGTATCATCTGACCATCGTCGGAGACGGGCCGGACAGTGAGAGACTGGAGCGCTTTTCAAGAAAGCACGGGCTTGCCGTAACATTTGCAGGGAGAAAAGAACAGGAGGAGATCGTCGGGTATTACCGGAAGAGCCGGGTGTTCATCTCGATGAATCCGTCGGAACCCTTCGGCATCACATTCTGTGAGGCGCTTCTGTCCGGGTGCGGGATCGTATGCCCGAAGACCGGCGGACAGACGGAATTTCTCGCAGAGTATCCCGAACGGGTAAGGATGGCGGACGGGAAGAATCCGGAAGAAACCGCCGCGGCGATCCGGGCGCTCTCCAGCAGGGATCAGCCGCCGTTTCCGGACCGCGGCGCTTTTTCTTACGAGAATACAGCCCGGGCAATCCTTTGTGCGGCCGGCGGGGGAAGAGAATGAGGATCGTAATATTTACAAAAAAATACGGGTACGATTTTACGGGTGCGACCGTCGCGACCCATGAGCTCGCGCACAGATTTGCCGCGGCGCCGGATGTGGAGCGGGTCGATGTGGTCGCGAAGATCACGGGAAAATATGATCCGGACAATAAAATCCGTGTCCGCAGATACAAAGGGACGGATCCGCGTCCGTTGATCCGCCGGCTCTCCGGAAGCGGCGCGGTCTTTTATTCCGATGATCACACGGGATATATCCTCGGACAGTGCGGGGTTCCTTACGTTCACACGTACCACGGGAACTGGCCGGACGCCCGGTATCTGAACGCGGAATTCTTTCTGAAGTCCTTTTACTTCATGCCGCTTTACGCGAGGACGCTCCGTGATGCCGCGTGCGTCGTGAATGTCTCGAAGTACATGGAGTCCTTTACGGACCGGTACAACAGAAACTCGGTTGTGATCCGGAACGGGACGGCGCCGGATCAAAATGACTGTGGGACGAGGAGACCTGAAGACGGGAAATCGTCGGAGATTCACAGGCCGGGGAAAGCGCGCGTGGGACGCTGCGTGATGCTCGGAGGGGTCGACGCGCGCAAATACGGGAGACTTCCGGGACTTCTTTCGGAGCTGGATAAACAGAAAATCCGGGCGTCGATCGACATCTACGGAGGAATATCGGACAGAAAACTGGCCGGGCACCTTGCAAAGTCCGGCCGCGTCTGTCTGAAGGGATTCGTCCCCCGGAAGGATATTGATTTTTCGGTATATGACCTCTTTCTTTCCACATCTTCATGCGAGAATCTTCCGATCTCGATCGTGGAAGCGCTGAAAATGAAGATTCCGGTGATCGCCGCGGACACCGGAGGAATCCGCGAAGTGGTCAATGAAAACTGCGGCCGCGTCATTCCGGGGACGAGGATGGACCGGATGGCGGAGGCGATCGGACGGAGTCTCGACGGGCGGATCCGCTATGATTTCAACAATCCGCATCTGGACGGGTTCAACTGGGATACAGCCGCGGGACAATATCTGAGGCTGTTTCGGAACATCACCGGGCGGGAGAACGGCGCGGATTCGGAAAGGCGGAAGAAATTATGAAGATCTATGTTGTTGCGCACAAGAAGGCGCCGATGCCGAAGGATCCCCTCTATACGCCGATCCAGGTCGGAGGAGGACCGGATCTCTATCCGCTCCGGGATGATCAGGGAGATCAGATCGCGGAGAAGAACCCGCATTTCTGCGAACTGACCGCACTGTACTGGATCTGGAAAAATGTATCGGAGGATGTCGTCGGTATCGCGCATTACCGGCGGTATATGACCCGGGGGCCGCTCTCGCGCAGAATCATCGGAGAAGACGACGTGAGGCGTCTGTTGCGGTCGGCGGATATTCTGGTGCCGAGGCCGCTGTGTATGCGGAACGAGACGGTGCTCGGACAGTTCCGGGAGAAGCACGACCCGAAGGATCTGCTTTTCTGCAGAGAGGTGATCCGGGAACGATTTCCGGAATACGTTCCGGACTTTGACAGAATGCTCAATAAGCATTATTTTTATCAGTATAATATGATCGTCGCGGGGAAGCGGCTCTACGACGAATACATGTCCTGGCTGTTTCCGATCCTGTTCGGCCTGGAAATGAGGATCTCAACCGACGGGTACGACGCGTACAATCAGAGACTGTTCGGGTTTCTGTCCGAGCGGCTGCTGGACGTGTGGCTGTCCCATGAAAAAGGACTGAGGCGCCGCGAAATGTCGTATATCAACACGGAGACGGCGGATTGGACATTCGGCGCGAGAAATATAAAAAATGCCGTCAAAGAGAAGTATGTCAGAGCAAAGTACCGGGAGTGACAGTATGCAGCAGACAACCGAAGAAAACGGATTTACAGAAGAAAGGCAGATCCGCCGCAGTGCGGCGTCGGTCGGAATCATCACATTCCATGCCGCCTACAATTTCGGGTCGGCGCTGCAGGCATTTGCGCTGCAGGAGGCTGTGAAGAGGGCGGGATACGCTCCGAAAATCATCAATTACAGGATGAAGGCGCAGAAACAGTATTACGCGCTGCTGCGGCCCTGGTACGGCCCGCGGACGTTTGCAAAGGACCTTCTGCAGACGCCGGTTCTCGCCGGACGCATCGCCAGGCGGAACCGTTTTGAAGATTTCATGCAGCGGTATCTCCGGCTCACCGATGAGTTTGATGATCCGAATCAGATGCCGGAGATCGCGAACCGGTTCGACTGCGTGATCAGCGGAAGTGACCAGATCTGGAACATCCATGCCTGCGAGCTCGAGCACCGTCCTTTCACCTATATGTTTCCGTATCTTCTGTGCGGCGTCACGAAACCGAAGTTTTCCTATGCCTCGTCGATCGTCAATATGAAGGATCAGGAGCTTTCGCGTCTCGTTCCGTATCTCCGCAGGTTCCGCTGTCTGTCCGTGCGCGAGCGCAGCAGCTGCGGGAGACTGAAGGAGGCGGTCGGGATGAACGTCGAGAATGTCCTCGATCCGACGCTGCTGTTTTCGGGTGATGAGTGGAGAGAGATGATGCGGATCGGGACGCGTCAGGAGAAATCCGGGATCCTTTTCTATACCCTCGGCGGATATGATACGGTCGCGAAGATGAAACCGCTTCTTTCGGAACTTGCGGACTCAATGAAAGAGCCTGTGACCGTGCTCACGCCGAACTGCTGCGTACGCTGGAAGAAGGGCGGACCCTTTGTGAATCATCCGGAATACGGACCGGTTGAGTTTCTGGACGCGGTTGAAAACGCGAAGCTGATTGTCACCGATTCTTACCACGGGACGGTTCTGTCGGCCGCGCTTGGCCGTCCGTTTTATTCGGTGGTATACGGGGGACCCTCTGATTTCCGGAAGACCGATCTTCTGGATGTGCTCGGGCTCTCCGGAAGAGTGATCAGGGGCGGGACGCCGATGCGTTCGCTGCCGGAGGGAGAGATCGACTTCGGACCGGTCGGCCAGGCACTTTCGTTACTCAGGGAAAACAGCTGGAATTTTCTGAAAAAATCGATAGAGGAATGTGTCGCGAACAATGTCTGAGAACAGCCGGGGAAAACGACTGGCAAAAAATACAGTCATTTATATGGTGAGCAATTTCGGCTCGAAGGTACTCACGTTTCTGATCGTTCCGCTTTACTCCTGGTATCTGACGACCTCGCAGTACGGAACGTACGATACGATCGTTTCGGTGGAGGGGCTGATCATGCCGCTCTGCATCCTTGCGATCAATGAGGGACTGCTCCGCTGGCTTCTGAAATCGGATGAGCGGGACGGTGCGGTTGTGGGAACCGGGTACGGGATCTATCTGGCCCTGATCATTCTCTCCGATGCGGTTCTTGCGGTGGTGTTTGCCCTTTCCGGGTGGCAGTGGGGCGGAATGTTTCTTTTTTTGCTGACCGCATCGACCATGTACACGGCACTCCAGTACACGGCGCGGGGAGCGAAGAAGAACCGTGCATTTGCGGTTTCAGGCGTTCTGTACACGGCCACGATGCTCTCCTGCAATCTGATCTTTATCGTGGGTCTGCATTATAAAATCGGCGGAATGCTGATGTCGCTTGCGCTGGCATATCTGGCCGGCGCGCTGTATCTTCTCGTTTCGCTGCGGAATTTGTTCCGGCCTTCGAACCTGTCGTTTGACAGAAGGCTCGGGCGGGAAATGATGCGCTATTCGATCATGCTCGTTCCGAACAACATCAGCTGGTGGATTATGAATGCGTCCGACCGTCTTATGCTGACGGCGATGATCGGAAGCAGTTATACCGGGATATACTCAATCGCCTGCAAATTTCCGACGATCGTGTCGACGATTCACACGATTTTTTATCAGGCGTGGCAGGAACAGGCGGTCATCGAATACGACAGTGATACGCGGGATCAGTTTTATACCCGCGTGTTCAACGTCTACGTCCGTCTGGCAGGATGTCTCGTGCTCGTGCTCGTACCCTTCTCGAAGCTGTTCATCTCTCTTTTTATGAGTGAGAGCTACGTCCTTGGCTACCGCTATACAGGCGTATTATATCTCGGCGCACTGTTTTCCTCCTTCTCGGCGTTTTACGGCACCGGGTACATCAGCAGCAAGGATACGAAAAGCGCGATGTACACGACGTTTCTCGGGGCAGCGGTCAATGTGCTGGTCAATTTGTTTTTCATAAAAAGCTTCGGCATCTGGGCCGCGTGCTATTCGACGTTTTTCGGATACCTTGCAGTCTGGATCGTCCGGATGATCCAGACACGGAAATATTTTACGATCACGGTTGACTGGAAGCAGTTTTTTCTGCTGATCGGAAGCTGCGCGGCAATCAGCGCCGCCGTCTGCTTCTGCGGCATGGCTGTGACGTGGATGCTGTTCGCACTCACATCAGCGGCTGCACTTCTGCTGAACCGGAACCTGATCAAGGCGGCGGTGAGGTTCCTGAAAGACCGCCGCGCGAAGGCATGAAAGGAATCGGAGAGGAGCAAATGTGACAGAGATGATCTGCCCATATGATCAATGCACCGGATGCGGTGCGTGTGCCGCGGTCTGTCCGAAGCATTGCATCACCATGAGCAAAGACGGAGAGGGATTTCTGCGCCCTGCTGTCGATGAATCCGAATGCGTCAGCTGCGGGGCGTGCACGAGAGTCTGTCCCGTGAACGGGAAGCCGGAGAAGCATGTGATCCGCTATGTCACAGCGGAAAATACGGACAGCCGGGTACTCCGGAGGAGTTCCTCCGGAGGCGTGTTTGCCGCGCTTGCCGGCGTGATTCTCAAGGAGGACGGCGTTGTCTGCGGAGCGGCGCAGGACGATGAGAAGTGCGTCGTGTATCACAAAATCGTGCGGGAGGGAGAAAACCTTCCGGAATTGATGCGGAGCAAATATTATCAGAGCGATACCCGGGGCATCTACCGCGATGTGAGGAAACTGCTGATGGCGGGGAGAACGGTGCTTTTTACGGGGACCGCCTGCCAGATCGACGCGCTCTGCCATTATCTCGGAGAACTGCATCGGAGCAGATTTCTCTATACGGCGGATGTACTCTGTCACGGTGTGACGAGCAGCCTCGCGGTCGGAGCCTACCTGGAGGATCAGGAGAAGCGGTACGGGAAAACGATCCGGCATTTCCGCTTCCGCGTGAAAAAAGGTGACGGACCGGGGGCGCAATGGAAGCAGGGCGGAGGCACGAGAATGCGCCTCTCATTTGAGGACGGTACGGCGTTGCTGCAGGATCAGGCTCTCGATTCGTTTTTCTGCGCGTTCAATTCGAATCTGATCCTTCGTGAGTCCTGTTATTCCTGCCCCTACGCCGGATCGGGCCGTGTCGCGGATCTGACGCTCGGAGATTACTGGGGCGCGGATCCCGCGGAACTGACGAAGCGGCAGGCGGAGCTTGGCCTTTCGATCGTCTCGGTCAACACAAAGCGTGGAGAGGAACTACTGCGAAAAGCGGCGGGTTCACTGGAAATCCATCCGGCGGACGCGGCGGACGCAAGGCGGGCAAATCTTGCCTTCACCCGGCCGCAGAACCGCCCGAATGAGCGCAGCGGGATTTTTGAGAAGATCAAAACGCGCGGATTCGACAGGACGGTGCGGTCCGCACTGCGGGGCTATTATTTCCGCCAGACTGTCAAAAAAATTCTGCGGGGGATCGTGCATCATCCGGAAACGGAATGATTTACAGAAAAACCATCCGGCGCGGATGACGTTCTGAGCCGGATTGTGATACGATAAAAGGAACATGGGGATGGTAATACCGGGAAAGGAGCGGACAAATTGAGAGAAGAAACGAAATGTATTGAGTCTGGGTATACGCCGAAAAACGGAGAGCCGAGGATGATCCCGATCATTCAGAGCACGACGTTTAAATATGACACGAGCGAGGATATGGGGAAGCTGTTCGATCTGCAGGCGAGCGGGTATTTCTATTCCCGCCTGCAGAATCCCACGACCGACTTCGTCGCTGCGAAGATCGCGGCGCTGGAAGGCGGCACAGCCGCGATGCTGACCGGATCCGGTCAGGCCGCGAGCTTTTATTCCGTCTTTAACATCGCCGGGGCGGGCGATCATGTCGTCGCGTCTTCGACGATCTACGGCGGCACGTACAATCTGTTCCATGTGACGATGCGCCGCATGGGAATCGAGTTCACATTTGTCGATCCGGACTGCAGCGATGAGGAGCTGGAAGCGGCGTTCCGGCCGAATACGAAAGCGGTCTTCGGGGAGACGATTGCAAACCCGGCGCTGATCGTGTTCGATATCGAACGGTTCGCGAAGGCGGCCCACGCGCACGGAGTTCCGCTGATTGTGGATAATACGTTTGCGACGCCGATCAACTGCCGTCCGTTTGAATGGGGCGCGGATATCGTGACCCATTCGACGACAAAATATATGGACGGACATGATGCGACGGTCGGCGGCGTCATCGTTGACTCCGGAAACTTTGACTGGAAGGCGCACGCGGATAAATTTCCGGGACTTACGACGCCGGACGAATCGTACCATGGCATCACCTACGCAGATCAGTTCGGACAGGGCGGCGCGTATATCACAAAGTGCGTCGCGCAGCTGATGCGCGACCTCGGCGCGGTTCAGTCGCCGATGAACGCGTATATGCTGAACCTCGGTCTGGAGTCACTCGCCGTCCGTATGCAGCGGCACTGTGAGAACGCGATGAAGATCGCACAGTATCTTGAAAAGAATGAAAATGTCAGCTGGGTCAATTATCCGGGACTTCCTGGAAATAAATACTATGAGCGCGCAAAAAAGTATATGCCGGAGGGCACGTGCGGCGTCATCTCTTTCGGTGTGAAGGGCGGACGGTCCGCGGCCGAGACGTTTATGAAGCATCTGAGACTTGCCATCATCGCGACCCACGTGGCGGACGCACATACCTGCGTCCTGCATCCTGCGTCCTCGACGCACCGTCAGCTGACGGATGAGGAACTCGTCGCCGGCGGCGTCGCTCCGGATCTCGTCCGTCTCTCCGTCGGACTGGAGAATGCGGACGACCTCATCGAAGATCTCGAACAGGCGCTGGCGTCCATCTGAGCCCGGCGCAGAACGAAATGCGTATCAATAGACAGCCCCCGCCGGAAGTTTCCGGCGGGGGCTGATTCTGTCCCTGCGTTTTTGGTTATTTGCGCGACATTTCCTCAAACAGCTCGGCTTTCATCTGGAAGAGCCTGTCGGACAGATCGACGTAGACGGCGTGGGGGTTGACGAACCGCTTGGATTCCTCCCACAGCGTGTCGAGTTCTTTTTTGCAGATGTCGCGGATCTCCATCGTCGTCGGAGATTCGTACACACACAGGCCGTTCTGGAAAACCGGGACAAGCAGTTCCCGGAGTTCAAACGTTCCGGCCTTGAACGTCGTCTTTTTCCATGTCTCGGCCGGATCAAAGATCGTCAGATCCTGATCCTCGGTGAATGTCTCATCCTCCAGACAGATCAGGTCGCCGCGGATCTTCCGGTCGCCCCTGTTGTAGATCCGGTAAATTTTCTTGTTGCCCGGATTTGTGACCTTGTCTGTGTTCTCGGAAAGCTTGATTTTCGGGACGAATTCCTCATCCTCGCTGTTCTTGATCGCGGCAAGTTTGTAGACGCCGCCGAAGGCCGCCCAGTCATAGGACGTGATCAGCTTCGTGCCGACGCCCCAGGAGTTGATTTTCGCGCCCTGCTCCTTCAGGCTGTTGATCAGACGTTCATCGAGATCACTGGAGGCGGAGATGACCGCATCGCCGAATCCCGCTGCGTCCAGCATCTCATAGGCCTTTTTGGAGAGATAGGCGAGATCTCCGGAATCAATGCGGATTCCGTATCCCTTCATCGCGCATCCGGCGGCCTTCATTTCCTGAAAGACTTTGATCGCGTTCGGAACGCCGGATTCCAACACGTCGTAAGTATCCACCAGGAGAATACATGCGTCCGGGTACAGTTTCGCATATGCGCGGAAGGCGGTCAGTTCATCCGGGAAACTCATGATCCAGCTGTGCGCGTGTGTTCCCTTGACCGGAACATGGAACATCTGGCCGGTCAGTACGTTGGAGGTGCCGATGCACCCGCCGATGACCGCCGCGCGTGCGCCGTACGTTCCGGCATCCGGTCCCTGGGCGCGGCGCAGGCCGAATTCCATGACACCGTCGCCTCTGGCGGCTTTGCAGACGCGGCTCGCCTTTGTGGCGATCAGGGATTCGTGGTTCAGGATATTCAGAATCGCGGGCTCCATCAGCTGTGCTTCCATGACAGGAGCGACAACCTTCAGAAGCGGCTCGCGCGGGAATACAACCGTCCCCTCGGGAATCGCGTAGATGTCGCCGGTGAAATGAAATCCGCGGAGATACTCAAGAAAGTCGTCATCGAAGATATTCAGACTGCGCAGATAATCGATATCGTCCGGCGAAAAGTGGAGTTCGCGGATGTATTCGATGACCTGTTCAAGTCCGCAGCAGATCGCATAACCGCCGTCGTACGGGTTCGTGCGGTAAAAAGCGTCGAAAACGACGATCTGATCCGTCGGGTTTTTAAAATAACCCTGCATCATCGTCAGTTCATAGAGATCCGTGAGCAGGGTAAGGTTTGAAGGTCGCATGATATCCTCCCAAAGATGAATTGCTGTCCCCGGCACCTGTAAAGTGCCCTGTAAAGTGACTTCAGTTAGCGAAAGTATAGCACTGTGAGCAGTAAAATACAACAAAGGATCTTGCGAAAAGCGGGCTGCCGTTGATTCTCTTTCGGAACTTTGTTACTATAGAGGCAATATTTGTTTAATTACGAAGCGCGGGGGATCCGCATCGGAGGAGAAGATAAAATGCACAGGGAGTTTTTGATGGGAAATGAGGCCATCGCGCTCGGAGCACTTGCGGCCGGCGTGAATGTCGCCGCCGGTTATCCGGGGACGCCCTCTACGGAGATTCTGGAGACGGTTGCGAAGCGCAATCCCGGAGATGTGAAGGTTGAGTGGTCGGTCAACGAGAAGGCCGGCATGGAGGTGGCGGCGGGAGCGGCGATTTCCGGTGCAAGGACACTTGTCACGATGAAACAGGTCGGGCTGAATGTCGCCGCGGATCCGCTGATGAGTCTTGAATATATCGGCGTGAAGGGCGGGATGGTCGTCGTCGTCGCGGATGATCCCGGTCCGATCTCGTCACAGACGGAACAGGACACAAGAACGTTCGGGATGTTTTCGAAGGTTCCGGTCTTCGATCCGTCGTCCGTGCACGAGGCATATGAGATGATCCAGGAGGCCTTTGAATTTTCCGAGCGGTACGGGACTCCCGTCTTTTTCCGCCCGACGACCCGCATCGATCACGGATATGAGTCGATCGATGTGAAGGATCCCGGAGAGTATAAAAAGAACGATCCGGAAGGATTTGTGAAGGATTCGTCGCGCTGGGTGATTTTCCCGCGTCTTTCCGTGAAAAACCACGCCCTGATCGAAAAGAGAAATCAGGAGCTGAGTCTTGTCTTTTCCGGGTACCGCCGGAATGAGATTCTGGCGGGGGCGGGAAACTATGCGGACTGCCGCCGCGGCATCGCTACCCAGGGCATCAATTTTTCCTATGCGATGGACGCGATGGGCGCGGATCATCCGAAGATTTTCCGCGTGGCGACGCCGTTTCCGTTTCCGGAGCAGAAGGCGCTCGAATTTCTCGAGGGACTTGACGAGGTGCTCTGCGTCGAGGAACTCGATCCGGTGATCGAGCGCGCGCTTACGTTTGTGTGCGGAAAATATCATCTGCCGGTGAAGATCCGCGGGAAGATGACGGGCGACGTGAAGCCTTCGGGTGAGAACAGCGTGGATTCCGTACGGGAGAGCATCGCGTCGTTTCTCGGAACCGCGGAGTCCGCGGGAGTTGCCGGATCACCGGAGCATGAGAGCGATGTATGTCCGAAGCTGCCGGTCCGCCCGCCGGTTCTTTGTGCGGGATGCCCGCACCGCGCATCGTTTTACGCGGTAAAAATGGCGATGGAAGGCGTGAAGAAGACGCTTTTTGCCGGAGATATCGGCTGCTATACCCTCGGCAACGCGGCGCCGCTGGATATGACGGATACGTGTCTCTGCATGGGCGCCGGAATCAATATGGCGCAGGGAGTCGTCCGGGTCGACCCGGAGGTGAAAGCCTTCGCCTTCGTCGGAGATTCCACCTTTTTCGCATCCGGAATCACAGGCGTGATCAATGCCTTTTATAATCAGGACAGCATGACGCTCGTCATTCTCGACAATTCCACGACCGCGATGACCGGTCATCAGCCGCACCCGGGAACCGGCCGCACGCTCATGGGCGATGTTGTCGAGGCGGTCCGTATCGATGAGGTTCTCCGGGGAATCGGACTTACGACGGTTGAGACGATGGATCCGCTGGATTTGAAGACCTGTATTCCGGAAATCCGCCGCATCGCGGATGAGCCGGGCGTGAAGGCGATTATCTTCAAATCCCCGTGTATCGTGCGTTTTAAGCCGAAGAGCGGGAAATCAAAGGTGGATCCGGACAAATGCATCGGATGCAAAAAGTGCATCCGCGAGCTCGGCTGTCCGGCGCTTGTGCTCGACGGAGACAAGGCGTTCATCGATCCGTCTCAGTGCACCGGATGCACGCTCTGTGAGCAGATCTGTCCGGTCGGCGCGATCGCGGGAGGTGGCAGAAATGAGTAAGAATATTATATTTTGCGGCGTAGGAGGACAGGGAACCGTCCTTGCTTCCAGACTGACCGCCGCAGCGGCGATGAAAGAGAAGAAGCAGGTCATGACGGCGGAGACGATCGGCATGGCCCAGAGAGGCGGAAGCGTCTTTTCTCATATGAAAATCGGCGAAGCAAACTCGCCGCTGATCGGAAAGGGAGAGGCGGATCTGATCGTCGGATTTGAACCGGGTGAGACGGTACGCCAGCTTCCGTTTCTGAAAAAGGGAGGAGCGGTGGTCACGAATATCCGGCCGGTTCAGCCGGTGAGCGCGATGATCGGACTTTCCGCATACGATTCCGATGCGATGGTTTCGTATCTGAAATCCCACGTGAATCGTCTGATCCTCGTGGACGCGGATCAGGCACTTTTCGAGATCGGCAATCCGAAGGTTTTAAACATGGTTCTGCTCGGCGCGGCGCTGGAAACAGGCGCGGTAGGCGTTGAACCTTCCGATGTTGAGGCGGCGATGCGCGAACGCCTCCCGGAAAAGCTCTGGGAAGTAAATACGCGCGCACTTCATTATATGCAGAACCGCTGACAATCGGACGGAAAAAGATCGGTATCTTTTGGAGGAAATCAGTGCAAATCAATGAAACGCAGCTGCAGCAGGTCGACCGCCAGGTGAAGCGGCTGATCAAATCGGACAATTTTTACGGGAGAAGACTGGAAGAAGCCGGCATCGGCGAGGTGAAGTCCATCGATGATTTTCTGCGTCTTCCGTTTTCACAGAAGCAGGATCTCCGGGATGCTTACCCGCTGGGGCTGATGGCCGTCCCTGAGGAGGAAATCGTGCGCATCCATTCCTCGAGCGGCACGACGGGCACTCCGGTCATCATCCCGTACACCGCGAAGGATGTCGGAGACTGGGCGGAAATGTTCCGGCGCTGCTACGAGACGGCCGGCATCACAAAAAAAGACCGGATTCAGATCACACCGGGATACGGGCTCTGGACCGCCGGGATCGGCTTTCAGGCCGGCGCGGAGAAACTCGGCGCGATGGTGATCCCGATGGGACCCGGCAACACGAAGAAACAGCTGCAGTTCATGCACGATATGAAGAGTACGGTGCTCTGTGCGACGTCGTCCTACGCGCTGCTGCTCGCCGAGGAGATCCGCAGGGAAGACTGCGCGGATCAGATTTATCTGAAAAAGGGCGTCATCGGTTCCGAACGATGGGGCGAGAAGATGCGCCGGCGCATCAAGAATGAACTGGATATTCAGATTTATGATATCTACGGACTGACCGAGATCTACGGTCCGGGTATCGGCATCAGCTGCGATTACGAGTGCGGCATGCATTACTGGGACGATTACATTTATCTGGAAATCATCGATCCGAAGACCGGAAAGAACGTTCCGGACGGTGAGTGGGGCGAGATTGTGATCACGACGCTGGTCAAGGAGGGCGCGCCGCTGATCCGGTTCCGCACCCACGACATCTCCAGAATTATCCCGGGCGAATGCAGATGCGGGAGCAGATTCCCGAGAATCGACACGATCATGGGGCGCTCCGACGATATGGTGAAGATCAAGGGCGTCAACGTGTTCCCGAAGCAGATCGAGGAAATCCTGGCGGCATTCCCGGAGCTCTCCAGCGAATACCAGATCCGGATTTCACATCTCGACGGCCGCGACACGATGCGCATTTACGTCGAGACGAACGGACACGTCGATTTCCGGAAAATGGCAGACGACGTGGCGGCGGCGGTCAAGGGGAAAATCGGTTTCACGCCGCTGGTCAAAGTCGTTGAGCTCGGCGTGCTGCCGAGATCTGAGAAAAAAACGCAGAGAGTCATCGACGAACGGTTCTCGTGATCGGGAATGCGTCTCCCGGCGGCCGTCTGCGGCTGCTCTTCGCGAACCGCCGAAATCCGGGCGCGAAGGGCAGCCACGAATAAAGAGTATGGGGAGTTAAAGAAGTTCGAAAAAAAAGGTAAGTTTGGAAAAAAATAAAAAAACGCTTGCAATCGGGTAAGGGTTCCGGTATAATACAGCGTGTTGTGACTGATGGGCTATCGCCAAATGGTAAGGCAACGGACTCTGACTCCGTCATTTCAAGGTTCGAATCCTTGTAGCCCAGCTTCTTATATAAG